>CAJXOW010000007.1 GCA_913057825.1 uncultured Balneolaceae bacterium
TCGGACTTTCCGGTTCGAAACGAAAAAAAGTCCGGTTTGAGGTAGGTTTTGGCCGATTTTGACGTAAAATAGTGGGTGTATTTAAGGAAAAATCGGCCGAATGATACCCAAAGCCGGCTTTTTTGCAGTAGAATTGTGAAAGTCCGACAGACTCCTAGGTTACCGCCGAAATTCAAAACACGCTCCCCCGGCCTACCCCACCCCTGCCTATTTAGAAGTATTATATCCTCCAAACTACGTATATTACAGGAGTAATATACATCATATGACTGATGCGCAATTGGCAGGAAATCATAATATTGCCCCTGTTAATCACCCATTAAATTCATTTGTCAAATGAAAAAGTCCACCGTCTACGATCTGCCTACCAGGATTTTTCACTGGTTATTCGCATTCTTTTTTCTGGCAGCTTATATCATCGCCAGTACGGTTGATGATGAAAGTGCCCTGTTCAGTTATCACATGCTAGCCGGACTTACGGTCGGCTTTTTACTGATTCTGAGATTGGTTTGGGGATTTGCAGGGACCGCCTATGCCCGTTTCAATTCTTTTAAACTGAATCCTTTTGAACTCTTCCAATACGTCAAGGACGCCGTCGTATCGAAGACCAAACGATATCTGAGCCACAACCCGGCTTCGAGTTATGCCGCAATTATTATGTTCATTTGCGCTGCGGGGTTGGCCATTTCGGGCATTTCAATGGCGAGCGGAACCGAGAATGAATTTTATGAGGAGGCACACGAATTACTGGCCACCATCTTCCTGATTACGGTTATTGCTCATGTAGTCGGGGTATTGTATCATCAATTCAAACACAGAGATGCGCTTTGGTCCAGTATGATTGACGGTCTGAAAAAGGCTATTCCCGGCAAATCGGGAATTACCGCTACCAAACGGTTCGCGGGGATACTGTTTTTCATTTTTACATTACTCTGGGTCGGTTACCTGAATAACCAATACGATCAAAATAACCGTACTCTGAACGTATTCGGTCAACAGTTAACATTGGGAGAAGAAGAACATGAATCCCACTCAGAATCTGAAGGGCATGAAACAGAGGAAGAATCCCAAGAGAACGAATAAACATACCGGGTCCAGATGAATAAAAATGAACGACTTGTTTTTACGGCCGTTCTTTTTATTATAGCTGCGCTGACTTCGATCGATATATACAACGACTATTTCGAGGGAATGGCTACATGGCATATATGGATTGAAGCCATCGTAGCTATAATTGCCTTAATTGGTATTTTTTATCTGGTAAGAAGTTATTTCAGATTGCAGCAAAACCTCGAAAAAGAACAATTGAATTCGAGGGAACACCGGAAAGAGGCCCGAAAATGGAGGAAAGTATCCAAGACCTACCTTGAGGGTTTGAGTGTTGAAATAGATAAGCAATTAGAGCACTGGTCATTAACCCAAGCTGAAAAAGACGTTGCCTTCCTTTTATTAAAAGGTCTGAGTATCAAGGAAATATCAAATATCAGAAATACAAGTGAAAAAACGGTCCGCACCCAAACCAGTGCGATATATTCAAAATCCGGACTTTCCGGTCGATCCGAACTCTCTGCCTTTTTCCTTGAAGACTTGCTGCCGCCCAATTGTTAGGTCAGTAAAAGGATTAGACCTGTCGGATCCATCGGGACATGACATCGTTCAAACGCTTGTCAACCAATTAAATGCCTCTATGAAAGTAACCGTGGAAGAGGGGATCCTCTTTGAGATAACGATAGGCAAGAAATAGGATTCATTTCTTATAACAATACCCCCGAGAACCGATATCCTGCGTTAAGATAACAATGCTGAATGTTCAAGGGCTCAACTTTCCTGATATAAGTGTATCTTGATCGCTTTCTAACTTGACTTTGCACCGATTTATTTATACCTATTACATAGGAATATTAAGTAATCAAGTATCAAAATATTTAATATCTCTTATTCTTCTTATTAAGGTTCCAATAAGCGAACCTATTTTTCAATGGATAGAGACAGCAACAAGCGTTCTTTTTTTTATTTCTTGATGTAACCTACACATAGTTATTCAAACAAGTTAATTTCGTTGTTTGAATAATCTTAAGAGGGGGAAAGACCTGACGGTTAAACGGTTATCCGGTGTTTAATCCCTTATCGAACATACTCCTTCAGCACAGGGGGCAACTGTGAGAAAACAGATGGGCATTTTCGACGACCCAGCGAAAATGCCTAAAAATTTTCCTGAAATTCAATGGACCCTTAATGAATGCACCCATTGGAATCACACCAAGGTAATATTAAACGTCCTGTATTCAGCTGAAGTTGGTTTGTCACCCTATGGATTGTATGTTTCGTTTAAAACGATTCAATAATTTATTGTGATATGACCAATCCCTTTTACTAAATCAATTAACTCAACTACTTAATTAGTCTAAATCAACAACTACATAAGAGGAACATTATGCTAAAATCGCTACAAAAGTTTCTACTCGTGGCGGGTACGGTCCTTCTTACGGCCAGCACAAGTTCTGTGTTCGCACAGCTGCCCCAGGCCGGCGGACCTTACACGCCCGACTCGAATACCGTTATCCTGATGCACTTCGACGGCGCCGATAGTCTTGCTATCGAAGCCGGTGACAACATTTCTCATCCCCCCACCGCCATTCCGTATTCGGAAGACGGCGGACTTACCCTGCCGGATACCAGTGTCTCGGCAGAATTTGGTGGATCCCTATACCTGCATAACGATACCTCCGGCAGCAAGGGAGAAGGAGCACTCTATAATTTCCTGGGCATTTCTCACTTTGAAGGTGGCCAGTATCCCGTTCCGCATGAGCAAAACGAAAGCGATGGAGTACATTACGAAGCACAATCCATCGAAGGTGACATGACGGTTGAATACTGGTTCAGAATTGAGGAGCCCAATGTTTACGGCTATCATACCGTCATCAATAAAGCGGGTAATGAGCACGCTGACTGGAATAACGGCGAAGTTGATCCCTTCCACTGGCAGTTCTGGCATTATAACTATAATTTACAACTGCCGAATGACGGAACCTTTCAAGCAGATTGGGCCAACCCCGCTCAGAACTTAATTGAGCTTAGATCTGAAACACCTGTCTGGGAATCTGACAAATGGTATCATCACGTGATGATTAAAGATACCAGCGCCCGACAGAAGATTGATCTGGTTCTTGACCGCAACAAAAATTTAATACACTCGGAATTCACGACCTTTCCCGCATCGCATACCAAGTCCGACACCATTATTCACAATGACATAATTGTCGGAGCCAATCCGCACTATACGATCGGGGACAACAATTATCCCTCGGATCCGCTTGGAGATGCCTCTGCAGTGGGGAATCGATTCTATCGTGAATTTTATGGTAACCTGGACGAACTGCGCATAAGCAATACCGCCCGTCACTACCAGGATCTCCTGGTCGGTAACCTTTACACGCTTCAGGGCGATGAAGTAGAGAAACCGGAAGTTGTTTCCAACCGGAAAGACAGCCTGCGTTTCGCCCTTTCCTTTGCAGGCTATGGTAATCCTGACTCCTCGCGAACGGTTACCTTCCATTATAACACGGGCTCGGGTTACCAGGATACCACCCTTAATCAAGTGGGTGAGCATCGGCATGAAATCATGGTGGAGAATTTTGCCGCCGGTAACACGATTAATTACTACTTTACCGGATCCATTGGAGGTACCCAAGTGGCCTCGTATCCCGAAGGAGCTTCCGATGGGCTGAATAATCTCAGCTTTTTTGTTGACTTTCCCCCGGAACGCGCTTTAAAACTCAGCTTCGAGGAAGGGGAACAAGCCGGAGCCATCTACGACAGTTCCGGATATGACCAGGATGTAACCATTGTCGGCGACACCTCCTACAATAACTTTGGATTCGATGGTACCTGGTCATACGAAATCAACCAGAACAATCAACTGGCGCTTATTAACACCCCGTCCGTGGCCTCCTATGATATCTCGGTCGATATGTGGTTCCGCGCCAATGAAATGCCGAGCAACCGGGCGCGACTGATTGCCAAAGAGGGTATGAATGATTCCTCAATGGTCAATTATTCCATTTATTTCGAAGATGGAGCTCTCCGCGGACATGCTTCCGGAGCGGGAACGGTTGAACTCGATACCTCCATTACTTCAGAAACCTGGTACCGGGTCCTTTACATGATCAACCAAAACGCGCATTCGATCCAGCTATGGAACTCCGACGGCGAATTGATCGCCTACGACGTGGAGTCTACCAATGGACAACCGCTGCGTGATGATGGTCCCTTATATATCGGACAGGGTAACTTCTATCCTGACAGTGCTTTCAACGGACTGGTTGACGGGGTGGAAATTCACACCTATGCCGCAAAAACAGGACCTTTCCTGGTTAAGAACACCACCCAGCTGATCTCCGAATCCGATACGCTGGCTGAATATCCGGTGGAAGCGGTGGTTCACAACTCCGGTTCCGGACAGATCAATAGCCGTCTACATTATCGAGGCGGATTTGGATGGACGTTCCAGAATATGAACCTGGAGAATGAAAGTACGGGACTATATACCCACGCGATCACCCAGCAGGACGCACAAACGATCGTGCCCTACTACTTCACCTTCAATAATAGTCGATACAGCGAAGAAGTACCGGAAGGAGCCGGTCAAAGCGACGATTCCACCAACTACACGGTTGCTGTTTACGAAACCTATTCCAAGGTGCTGGATATCGACTTTGAACAAATGGAGAACGGCTTGCCGGTCGACAATTCGACGTACAGCGAATTCAACGACCTGGCATATCGTGTAGAAGGCGGACAGGCGCCTACTTATATCAATGACGCCGCCCAGGGTAATCGTGCAATGAACATTCAGCGCCAGGACAGCAGCTACCTGACGGTAGACTCGAAATTCCTGAGCACCGATGAATTAACAATCTCAATGTGGGTCAAACCCACCGACTTCGATCCGGAATATGTCAGCAACAGTACTTTCTCCTACTGGCAGGCGATTCTGTTCCTGACCAAGTACAAGCCGAACTCCTGGCAAGTCGACAATATCTACGAGCTCGGATTCAACAACGAGCCCGAAAGCGGCGAACCGAACACCATTCGGGCCCGCGTAGATGCTGAAGGGGGCGATACCTATGACGTAATAGACATGGACTCCACCGTAACTACAGGAAACTGGTATCGCATTGTCACGGAATACAACCGAAATGATACCACCTTTACCCACCTGTATAACAGCGACGGTGAGCTCATTGAAGAAGTCGGTGCAAACACCGAAGGCTTCGGTCCCATGCTTAAAGCAGAGACCCCACTTACAATCGGAGCTTACAACTTCGATGCTGCTTCGATATACGGTGGGAATATGTACTCCGGCTACATCGATGATGTTCAAATCTACAACTATGCGGCCACCACGAAGCCGCCGCAGGTCTCAAATGTAACCAGTGTCGACTCGGCCTTTACCGGCTCGGCCGTCACGATCAATGCCGATGTTCGACGCAACGGCATGGAGGAGGTCTACCTGGTAACACGAACCGTCAAATCAAGTGGTACGACGGCCTGGGATTCGACCAAGATGGAAGTCAATTATACCGATGTTACCTACAGTGCCGACATTCCTTCGAGAGAACCCGGATCCGTGGTCGAATACTGGATCGGAACCCAGAACGACTTCGGCGTAACTACCACTTCCGAGGCTAAACGGGTACCCTTCTATATGGAAGATCAAACCACGGAAACGCTGGTACTCGACTTTGAAAGTGGAAGCGGACAAGTCGTAGATCATTCCGGTTACAACTGGACCATTAAGCGTGCCGGTAAGCTGGCCAGTTCGCCTACATTCACGCGAGATGCCATTAAAGGTAAGTACGCTCTCGCATTTGAGGCGGCCGATTCCACTTACCTCAAAATTGACGCCCCGTATCCGTTCTTGAACCACCAGACATTTACCGTCGACCTGTGGGTCAAGTCGCATACCGAAAACAACACCAATGTTCGATTGCTCGGCAAACCCGGGACCGATGTCTTCGACCTTTCCTGGTGGCAGCAAAACTTCGAGATGAAGGGCATTGGCGGCGGAAGCTGGACGCTCGGCGGTTTCTTGTCGGACACTTCCATTAGTGAATTCGGCAACCGGTTCATTGCCAATCACATTGGAGATTCCACGAACTTTGGAAGCGAGCAAGTCAAAACACAGCTCGAAGACAGCACGTGGTATCATGTCCGATATGTACAGGACATCGAGAATGACAGCGTACATGCTGCGATTACCACAGCCGACGGACAAACCGTGGTTCAAACCTCGATGGAAATTCCGGGCACCCAGAACATGGCCCCGGTCTTCACCCACGGTGCGCTGCAAATCGGTCACTCCGGTCCTGCAAATGAGCCTTACTTTGACGGCGTGATTGACCACGTCACCATTTCACGAACTATTCCGGAAGCTCTTCGAGCTCCGGCCGGACCGGGTCAGGACTTGCCGGACAAATTCAGTCTCGGCGACAACTATCCGAATCCGTTCAACCCAACGACCACTATCAATTATGCACTTCCAAAGAGTACCGACGTGACTCTCAAAGTGTATAACTTGTTGGGTCGAGAAGTTGCCACGCTTGTCAACAGCAAACAAAAAGCAGGGCGTCATCAGCTTAAGTTTGACGCCAGCGACCTGGCAAGCGGTGTCTACTTCTATCGAATCAGCACACCTGAATTCAACAAGGTGCGCAAGATGATGCTTATCAAATAACCGTAGGGCATCATCTCGATTTGAGTTATTGGAAGCTCCTTCTGCCGAGAGGCAGGAGGAGCTTTTTTTATATGGGCTCCAAGCATATGTAAAAGCTGCTCTGCGATCAGCCTTCACAGCTCGAGGCTGGAAGCTTATTCCGGTTGGCCTTTTAAGTTGTGTATATGGATGTTTTTGGGAGGGCAAATAGTATTTCTAGGAAGGTTGGAGTATAACCGGAACTTTGAGGCACCGTTTCAGATTGGTGCCTCAAAGTTCCGGTTTTTTAGATTATCAGCTTCACCATTTATGATTAAGATCTCACATATAATACACTCGGCTTATCACCTTAATTGCGTGGAGCCTGGAGCTTGGAGCCCCTTATTCAATTAAGCATTAGTAAATGAAAGTTCCTCGAGTGTTTTGCCTTTGGTTTCGGCGACGAATGCCTTGACTACAAAGAAGGCGATGAATCCGAAGGCGGAGTAGATAAAATAGGAAGCTCCCAGTCCGATACTTTCGAGCATCAAGGGGAAGGTCATCGTAATGGTAAAATTGGACAACCAGTGGATGAGTCCGCAGACAGCCAGCGCAGCTCCCCGGAATTTGTTCGGAAAAATCTCACCCAGCATGACCCACATAACCGGTCCCCAGGTAAAGGCAAAAAAGGCCACAAACGTATTAGCCAGAATAAGGGAAAGTACCGCCTGCGTCTGAGTCAGATCCAGCGCACCCTCCGGCGTCAATCCGGCCGTGGTAAACACGATGGCCAACAATCCCAGCGAAATGGCAGTTCCCAGCGAACCTATAAGTAAAAGCGGTCGTCGACCGATCCGGTCGATCAAATAGATCGCTACGAAGGTGAACAACAGATTTATGGTCCCGCTCAATATATTAGTCAGCAGTGCACTGGCCTCCGCAAACCCGGCTGCCTTCCAGAGTACTGATCCATAGTAGAACACAATATTAATACCGGTGAACTGCTGCAGAATGGCCAGACCAATACCCACCCAAACAATGGGATAGAGTTTACCGGTTTTATGACTTATAATATCCCGAAGTCGAGGCTTGCGTTCTTCTTCCAGTGTCTCCTTGATTTCAGCGATCTTTTCATCGGCCGAGCGACCCGGCGTCAGGCTCTGCAGCACCGACCGGGCTTCGTCCGTTTCGCCCGCGGCAACCAGGTAGCGGGGAGATTCCGGAATGAAAAACAAAAACAGAAGAAACAAGCCGGCCGGGAGCATCTCCATCCAGAACATCCATTGCCAGGCCTGGAACCCGAACCAGTAGGCGGCCGAAGCTCCATCGGCATAGGTAGCGATGAAATAATTGCTTATAAACGAAGCCAGCAAACCGATTACAATCATCAACTGCTGCAAGGTCGTTAACTTGCCGCGAATTTCGTGCGGAGCAATTTCACTGATGTAAGCCGGTGCCAACACACTGGCCGCCCCGACGGCGAGCCCACCGAGAATTCGAAAGACCACAAACTCCGGGGAACTACCCGCGATACCCGATCCCCAGGCACTGATCAAAAATGCAATTGCCGTACCGATCAACACTTTTTTACGACCCAGTTTATCTGCCAGGGTCCCGGCAAAAAAGGCACCGGCTGCACAACCGAGCAGCATCGATGCCACATTGAATCCCGTACCTACTTCGTCGGAATTAAAGGCCAACTGCAGTGCTTCGACGGTTCCGTTAATTACCCCACTGTCATATCCAAATAGAAACCCCCCTATGGCAGCGACGAATGATAAAAATATCACTCTTTTTGTATTATACTCTGGACCCTGACTTGTTGAATTCATATTACTTTGCTTTTATTAAATTTTGTTTCAGCCGGCTTCGTTGTTAAAACTTCATCTTTCAATAAAGAAAATAATTTTTGAATATAGAAAGGCAACGCACGATATAGTGATATTTTTATTAGAATATCCGGATTTAAATGAACATAACCTCTTATATGCAGGATCAATGGGTTTTTTATTTTATATTTAACCGTGTAACCACTGACTAAAAAATTGAACACTATGAACCACGAAGAAATACGTACAGGCAACGAACTCATCAAAGAATTTATGGGAAGCACCATTCATATCGAACAAAAGGATGTGAAAGATATCCCCCTGGCTTTCCTGGCCGTTGAAGATTTAAAATTTCATCTATCATGGAAATGGTTGATGCCTGTGGTTGTCAAGATCGAGGAGGAAATGGACGGCAGCGTATTGATCGAAGGGAATTATTGCCGGATAAAGGTCGATGAAGACACCGTATTTGAAAACGAGTCCGACACCAAGCTGGAAGCCGTATGGCGTACCCTGGTGGAATTCCTGGAATCCAGATCCTGATTTAATTTCGCATAACCGACACCCCACTAACTAACTTCATTAATTAATGCAAAAATTCTCGATCGTCTCTCTACTTCTCATAACAATGTTGCCTTATCTATCGGTAGCAGCAAATGGGTCTCCGGGCCAACCATCACCAAAAGAGCCGGTTAAAATTGGCATTGCCCGTCTTACTCACGGTCATATTCACGGTTTTTTCTCGCGCTTCGAGGGACGATCGGACCTGGAGCTCGTGGGGATCCATGAACCGGATACCGCCCTGGCCCGCCGCATCGCAAAGCGTTATGATCTTGACTCCACCTTGTTCTACACCGACCTGCATCGGATGATCGAGGAGGAAAACCCGGCGGGCATCGCCATCTTTTCAAATACTTTCGAGCATAAATCACTCGTCGAAACCATTGCGTCGGCCGGCGTAGACATCATGCTTGAAAAACCCCTGGCGGTTAGCATGGAACATGCCCGAGCCATGCAGAAAGCCGTCCGTGAAAATAACGTTCACCTCATCGTTAATTACGAAACAAGCTGGTATGCCAGCAACCGGTTCATTCATCAGCAGGTTGTGGCGCAAAACAAGATTGGGAACATACGCAAGATGGTAGTCCGCTCCGGACACCGCGGACCTAAAGAAATCGGGGTAACCGATCCCTTCCTTTCCTGGTTAACCGATCCCAAATTGAACGGTGGCGGTGCGCTAACTGATTTTGGCTGCTATGGCGCCAACCTGATGACCTGGTTGATGGGCAATCAACGTCCAATAACGGTTACTGCCCTTACCCAGCAGTTAAAGGATGATCCCGTATATGCAAAAGTAGACGATGAAGCGACGATTATCCTGGAATATCCTCATGCCCAGGGTATCATCCAGGCCTCCTGGAACTGGCCGTATTCAAGAAAGGATATGGAAGTATATGGGACCAACGGGATGATGCTGGCTCCAGACCACAATAGTGTGGAATTTCGCTATGATGGACAACAACGAATCGCCAAAGAGGTCTCGGTCCAATCCGATCGATTTGACCATTACCTTTCCTATTTCAGCGCCATTCTGCGGGACAGGGTCGAACCAAAGGGATTATCCTCCCTTGAAAACAATATGATCGTCACCGAGATTCTTGATGCCGCGCGAAAATCCGCAAGAACCGGCAAGTCCGTATCCCTTGAATAAACGGAATAGAACCCTGCATCCTGATTGTTTATGTATTCTGATAGATAAATTTGCGTTGGGGATAAACATTGATGCCGGGTTCAACGTCGGCGCAGCAAGCGAAAAGATACCCATCGAAACCGCTTGGTCATGGCAACACTCAGTTCTACAAGAAGCACTATCCCGCTATGATAGAGAAGAGCCACTGTTAAAACCATTTTAAAAATTAATACTTCCCACATAATACTTTTATTAAATTTTGGAACTTATCAAATATAAATATTATTGAAGCGAAATGCTCACCATCTATTAAATATTTTCAGCTATCCTATCATGGAATTGACCAAAATTTTAAATTGAGGGGGGCACAGGATATGTTTACTACAATCCGATGCTGTGTTTCAAGCCGGCAGCGAGTGACTTCCACCAGTAGTTAAACATAGACCTCTTCCGGTTTCGGCGAACCGAAATTTCTCCTACCCGAAGCGGCTCCTGATTTTCGGATTTTACCTTCAATGCGTTGGCAAGAAAGGATGCAATGATCTGGTGACCGGTATCGCCGATATCTCCCTTATTAAGTATCTCTATATTTAAGCCGCTGTAATCCATTTTAACTTTACCTGCCGACTGCTGCGGCCCCAATTCCATATCAAAGTTCAAAGAATTTATTACTCCGCTTTTAACCCGGACCAATAAGAGCGGCTCGAGTATCGGATTTAATTTGCTCATCTGTAAACTATCCACCGATCCCCGAAGCCTGTGACGGCCATCTTGATTCATGGGAAACCATGCATTTAGTTTCAAACGAGCTGACTGCATGACCCTTGCTTGCAGGTCCAGTTCCACGGTGCTTTGACGCTCTATATTACGGGCTTTGTTGGTAATTCCCTGGAGGATAGCCGTGATGTCCGAAAAAGTTATCCGGCCGGGATGGGCTATCTCTTCTCTCTGTTCCAGGTAGGAAATGGTACTGCCTTCAATTTGAACTGTATCCACTTTCACGAAGGTCGGAAGTTCATTTAAGCTGACATGCGGCAACTGCTTGATCGTCGTGTCCATCGGACGCGCCTTATCGTGAAATACGACCAGGTCGGCTTTTTCGATCAACAGTTTTCCCATGTCAATTTCCCCCTCGATCATCTGCTTCACATCCAGATCGATCGCCCGTATGCGCGGTATCACCAAATCCACCCGGTCCGCTTCATGCCCCACCCGTCGTGAAAAGGTATGGCGGGGTAATTGAGGAATCAGCCGGAGCGACCTCGAAGTGCACTCCTTGTTCGAGACATCGCAACGGGCCTCATCCACCTTTAACACATATAAATCATTCTGAAAATGATACCCCCCCTCTTTGATCTCGATATCGAAATCCCGATAACTGAATGGCATTGTTTTACCGGGAGCATGCGGTCGCCGGAGTTCCGCCAGGCTCATGTCAATACGGCCTACTTTCAACTGTATATTCCCCGACTTATCCAGCAATTGAATCGTCCCCCCTCGAATGTTGGCTTCTTGAATGAACCATTGAAAAGAAGTATCCACTTCCGATACAAGCGAGGTATCTTTCTTTAGCTGTTGGAGGTAGTCCCATCGGACTTTCAGCACGGGTCGTATAACATTCACCCTCCCCACCCGCATTGTCCCCGTCCACCAATAGTCCAACAGATGAATTCCTCCCATTTCCAGTTTATCTGCTTGAAGATACGCGGATGAAGTATCCGCCGTTAAGCTTTCGACCCGTGGATTTCGGAGCGTAACAGAGCGGTTAAACAAGCTGGTCGATACAGACTCCACCGAAAGTCGCATCTTACCCTTCGATTCCTGTCGAACCACTTCCTGAAGGCGGTGCTTGATATACGGATTCAGCGACCAATGGGCATAAATCCAATACAACCCGAACAATCCCACTATTCCCAGGACGACCGGGATTACTATGCGCTGCCAATATTCTTTTTTACTCTCCTTCATTTGATCAACCCCATTGGTCGATTTAGTATTTGCACCATACCGGGCGGCCCAACATACCACCCCGGTATGGTCAAAAGCCTCGATCCTCTTTCATAGCGGAAATTTATTTTCTTAAACCCAATATTCTTAAAATGCCTGATATTGATTTAAAAACAAAAGCGATAAACAACAGGGACAACTGCTGGTAAGTGCTGACGTGTTTGCTTGCTTCTAAATAACGGAACTTGTATTGTAAATAAGTTGACGAATTGAGTCCTCTCGAGGGGCATCTTCATAGCAAGCATCGCGCGGATCATTATAGGATCCTCCAGGGGAGATCCACTTGGCATTTAGCCTTTTATCCGATCAACAATATAGTTCAGGCAACATAACAGCCGTTACAAACCACCCAACTTGAAAATGTCATGAGACAAACATCCACTTTTTCAGTTGTTACTGTTTATATTTCATTTTTATGGGCTTTCACTACTGTTTTTTTCGCTGACGGCGGAGTGCTTCACGCCCAGGACGGCTGAAATGCCCTGCAAAGTCTGACCCGCATCCATGAAGATGTAGAAAGCAAACGTATTAGCAGCTATAACCGGTCCGGCGCCAACCGTGACCGGGTTGAAGACATTGCTGACGGTGAAAAACTCACGCTGATGGACGTAGAGGGAACTGGAATTATCAATCATATATGGATTACGATTGCTCCCCCCAACATTGATCGCAACGATATTATCCTGCGCATGTATTGGGATGGAGAACAAAAACCCAGCGTAGAGTCACCGATCGGTCCTTTTTTCGGTCAGGGGTGGAGCGAGCACTACCCCTTCAAATCGATGCCGCTGGCCGTGACTCCCCGCGACGGACGGTCGCTGGTAAGTTACTTTCAGATGCCGTTCTCCGAGCGGGCTCGCATCGAAATTGAAAACCAGACCGGTGAACCGATACGGGCGTTCTATTACTACATAGACTATGAGCAACATGCAGAATTGCCCCAAAACACCGGCCGATTTCACGCCTGGTACAACCGGGAAGTCACCACATCGCTCGAAGGGTCAAAGCATGGAATAAAGGACGACTTCGAGGGTCTCTCCCACAACCTGCGCGATGAACAAAACACCACCCCTGAAGAAAATTACCTCATTGCTGATATTAAAGGGAAGGGACACTTTGTCGGTGTGAACTACTACGTACAATCCCCCACCCCGGTCTGGTATGGAGAGGGAGACGACATGTTCTGGATCGACGGCGAAGAGGATCCCTCGCTTTACGGCACCGGTACCGAAGATTATTTCAATACGGCGTGGGTCCCGAAGGACACCTACAAACATCCCTACTTCGGATACGCACGTCAGCCGCAATCGATCGGCTGGTTGGGACGGGCCCATGCCTACCGGTTTCATATCACCGACCCGGTTTACTTCGACACCTCCCTGCAGTTTTCGATCGAACACGGTCATAACAACAATCTGAGCCTGGACCTGGCTTCCGTGGCTTACTGGTACCAAAAAGAGCCGCACAAACCTTTTCCATCCCTACCTGGTCCGGAAGCGCGAGAATCCCGCCCGCAAATTGGACCGCGCGATATCCATCAATGGCGCATGGAGTGGCTGCAGCAACACGCGGATTCTGCGGATACGTGGGGAGCGCCGTAAAATTGAATCGGAATTTTAGAAATTTTTTTCACATCATTAGATAAATGGAATCTCTGAAAAACCCGATCCCGTAAGTCTACATTTGCCCATTGAATAAAATTTCATCAGTATGAGCGACAAAAACTACTCACGCCGCAAGTTTTTGAAAACCGTTGGATCCGCTACCGCTGCACTCCCATTTTTGAGTGCTCCCACCTCGTTCGAAAAGAAAGTGGAGCGCGATGAGGAAATGGATCAACATAACGTGATCTTTATTTTGAGTGACGATCACCGGTGGGATTTTATGAGTCACATGAACACCCCGAATTTCCTGGAAACTCCCAATATGGACCGGATGATCGAGGGCGGGGTGCATCTGGAAAATGCGTACGTCACGACCTCTTTGTGCTCTCCCAGCCGGGCCTCGATTCTGACGGGTTTGTATACCCACAATCACGGGGTGGCCGACAACCAGACGCTGGTGCCGGAGGAGTTGACGTTCTTTCCGGAAATGCTCCGGGAAGCGGGATACGAAACGGCCTTTGTAGGCAAGTGGCACATGGGTCACTCGAGTGCCGAGCCGCGTCGTGGGTTCGATCACTGGGTGAGTTTTCGGGGGCAAGGTACCTACTTCAATCCCACGCTTAATGTAAACGGCGAACAGGTCCGGAGAAAGGGATATATCACCGATATTCTAACCGATTACGCCCTCGAGTGGCTCAACCGGGATCATGATAAACCGTTCTTCCTGTTTCTATCCCACAAGGCGGTACATGCCGGATTTCGACCCGCCCCGCGTCACAAGGGCAAATACTCCGACGTCCGACTGGATCTGCCTCCGACGTATGCCGACACCGAGGAGAACTACCGCGGAAAACCCGAATGGGTAAAACGGCAACGCAACAGTTTTCACGGGGTGGACTATACGTTTCACGGAAACCAGTCGTTCGAAGAGGTGTATCGGGGCTACTGTGAGTCGCTGCTGGCCTTGGACGAGGGTATCGGTGAAGTATTGGACTGGGTAGACGCATCGGATGACGCCGACCAAACCCTGACCATGTATATGGGAGATAACGGGTTCTGCCTCGGGGAACACGGACTCATCGACAAGCGTCACATGTACGAACCCTCCATTCGCGTCCCCCTGATCGCATACGGGCCCGGCATAATAGAGAAAGGAGTGAAAGTTGATGAGATGGTTCAGAACATTGACCTCACTCCCACCATACTCGAGGCGGCAGGACTCAAAGCTCCGGAGGAGATGGATGGGCGTTCCTTTTTCCCCTTGTTGCAGGGTGACTCCACTGGCGATTGGCGCAAAGAGATCTTTTACGAATATTTCTGGGAATACGCGTTTCCGCACACCCCGACCGTCTTCGGCGTGAAGACCCAAAAGTATAAATACATGTATTATCACGGCATATGGGATATCAATGAGCTTTATGATATGGAAAATGATCCCCACGAACAGTTTAACCTGATCGACCATCCCGAGATGACGAAGCTGAAAAGAGATCTCCGGGAACGTGTTTTCGACTGGCTGGAACGCACCGGCGGCATGCAAATTCCGCTGCGACCACCCGGCAACTGGCGAGCAGATCGGTATTTGCTGGATTAGTGGGGATGCTGGTCCCGGCCATGATACGCTGGCCCGCTCAAATCAAATCGCACCAGGTTTCTGACGCGATGGTAGCCAGCCCGGATATTTACGAAGGGCTCTAATAAATGAAGGTTGCAAACGTTTATCTACTTAACCCGGTTTAACGGGTAATAGTGAGTTTCGGGATTAATATTTCTGCTTTTATCGACCCTTTCATCATAAAATTATCACACTCAACTGTTAATATTCTTGAAGGCCGAGCACAAGGGCATCATTTTTCACCATGGGCTGCTTTTCATCTTCACGTTTTTCTGGGGTGCCAACTTTATCCTGGCCGAAATTGCTCTTCGAGAAATGATGCCGATCTCCTTCAGCGTCTCACGTTTTGCCATGGGAGGCGTAACCATGTTGAGTATTCTGTACCTGCAGGGTTATTACGACAGTGTTAAAAACGGAACTCCATTTACCTTCCTGCCCCGTGTAGAAAAACAAGATTGGACTCGTTTACTCATTATCTCCGTGGCCGGTGCCACGTTGGCTCCCTGGCTGGGCATCGAGGGACTGAAGCTGACCCACGGAGCCCGGGCATCGCTCTGGCTGGCACTGGGTCCGGCTCTGAGCACCGGGATGGGCTACCTGTTCAGCACCGAGAAAATGGGCAGATATGGATTCATCGGTATCCTCTTGGCCGTTCTGGGCACTCTTACGCTTACGTACGACGGACTTCGGATTGGTGAGTCCTACTGGATGGGGGATATATTGCTGTGCCTTGCTCTTTCCATGGCGGTCCTGGAATTGCATCTGATCAAACCCCTGGCTTCGAAATACGGAGCCATCAGCATGGTCTCGATGCGTACTCTTCTCGGGGGATCCCTTTATTTACTGATCGCCTCACCCAGTTTAGTGCAGGAGGCGTGGCTTTCATTCGGATTTTGGACCTGGTTTGCCATACTCGCCGGAGGTGGGATCGGAGTCGGATTCGGCCAATGGATCAAAGTGCGTGCCTTGCGTTCGCTTGGTCCCACCCAGGTTGTTATTTATGGCAATTTGGTTCCACTAACCGCCATCCTGATTGCCTGGCTTTCTATCGGAGAAAATCCGACCCACTACGAACTGGTAGCCGGAGCCTTAATTATTACCGGCGCTATCTTTATTCAAGTTATCGATACGGTTCATGCCGCCTCCACCTCCGAAACCGACCAAGAATCACTATCACTTATTTCGGGATCGAGCCGGGAGTAACATATAGGTCCAAAATTAGGGCTCCACGGGGAAGGTCCTCTCCTTGTCCATCCCGAATTACGGGAATGGTCAGCCTTCTTTTCGTTTAATTTGCACTATTTGTCCTCCCCCCTTCCCCCTCCAAAGCAGGATTTTTTAATAACCGAATTAAAATATTTGTCCGACGCCAATTCCCACCTGCCAGGAGGGTTCGTCCAGTCGTCGTACTACATCCAACCGGAACCAACCCAGGAAACGATTGATCGATACTCCTACCTCGGTGTGCCAGCCGTCTGTGGTTCTGAACATATCAGCATTAGATGAAAGCGAGGGGTCCATCCAGGTCCGGGCGGCTCCCCCAAACAGGATCAATCCCCAATCGCGCTCCGCCAAACCCCGAAGTCCCAATAGTTCAAATGGGACGGTCTGAAAATTGTGCTCGGCAATGACACTAACGTACTGCCGGCCTTCGTAGGGCCGAAATGAAATGCTTCGCAGGGTCCCGTTCGGATTCAGCACTCCGAAGCTTGCATCCACCACCCCGTGCGACTGTACCGGTACGGATCCCGCGAAAGTTCCGGCATCCACATACCACGTAAGCCGATTGGGCTGCAGCCGGCGTTGAAGAAACGTCGGGAAACTCCAGGTAGCGTCCAGGTCGAATCGAGTGTAGTTGAAATCTCCTCCCAGCGGCTCACTCGCAATAGTTGTGGACAGTCGAAGTCTGTTCTCCGTTGAGAACCCGAAATCACTCTCCCCGAAATTGCCATATTCAATATAGGCTTCAGTTGCCGCCAGGCGTCCTTCGTTAATCGTGGGATTAATTCGTTGCCGGTTATTTCGCCCCAGCAGATCGTAGCTGGTAATTCCTACGAGCGACCGGTGCGCCTCATTGATATAATCCATCCCCACTTTCCAGGTGGTATTTGGCAAATCAAATCCGATCACGCCGCGGAATCCCTCGTCACGGAAATAATCAAAATAATCGGGATAGCCGGTCAACGGAAGCACACTGGCGAACATCATTCCGTAGATATCCGAATCATAACGGGTATCGGTTTCGGCATGATAATTGGCTTTGAATTCCCAACCCGCTCTTTGATAACGAAGGGCGGCGCGATATCCGGCTTGTTCTGTTCCCCAGCTATATCCACCGGCCACCGTATATTGCCAATGGTCGAACGGAGATCGCCGAAGGTGTCCACCCAGGTACAACGCATCCACCCGGTTAAATCGAATACGGGGCTCGAAGCCAACCTTGTCAAGTTCAACCCCGTTCAAAAAGCCTTCTCCCTCTCTACTGTCATTTTCCTCATCATCCTCCATTGCCCAACGAGCCAGGGCTCCTTCCGGCTTAAAGGCTTTCTCGAGCGTATAGGTGCTGTCGATCGACGCATACGCTCTCTCCTCTTCATCTGTCAGGGGGATGGGTTCGATTTTTTGGGTCCACAACGAATCGCTTGCATAACGGGTGGTATCGTACACCCATTTGTTATCACTTTGATAGAGTGAATCCGGCAAGCTGGTATTCAATTCGTAGTCCGTAATGCGGGAAACATGCTTGAAATGGATCCACGGCAATTCGAGTCCAATCATTTTCAGCTTCACCCCTCCTTCAATTCGCATATCAACCGGCAACCAGACCTGCTCTTCAAACTCGTTAAACTGCTGCCGGTAGCTCAGGTCGAATCCCCGGATCGGCCGCGGCATATTGACGACATCGTTCGGCTCCAGTTCCACCTTCAACAACGCAAAGGGATCGTCCAACACAAACACCCTCCCCGTAAACGCCGGTACAAGTCTCCTGCGCGGATGCAGCTTGATCACATAAACGGCCTTTTCATCTATTCTCCGCTGCTCAACCACTTCAAAATCGTAGTACTTAGTAGCGTCGGGATGCGTCGGTCCGACAGCTCGATAACCCGCTATTTCGATTTCATCGTCATAGAAATTCGGTACATACCGTACCCCGGCGGCGAAATCCATCGACGCTATATTCTTCGTTTTATGCTCTGACAGAATAACCTCCCGGTGCCCCTTGCCTTTCTTCCAAAAAATCCGCGAGACAGACTCGTTAATTGACACAATCGCGGTATCGTTAGCCAGCGTCTGACGGGAGTAGGCCGTTGCCTTGTAATTTGCTAACTTCCTGCGCATCAACATCTTATAGGTTATAACCTTACGCATAATATCCTCTCCGGTCAACGGCGTAACCACCACCTCCTCCATTTCCAGCCGGGCGGGTTTCAGACTGATTGTGAGGGGATGGTCCGATGCCGCCCGGACGACTTGCTGCCGCGTATGATAGCCGAGGTGGCGGACCATAATAGTGTCCGGCCAATGATCCAATGAAAGAGTGAATTTCCCCTGTGCATTGGTGATGGTCCCCCGGGTTGTGTTCTTTACCCAAACGTGGGCGGAGGGAAGGGTGGTTTTAGTTTGAGCATCTATCACTTCCCCTTCTACCTGCTGGGCGGAAGCCGGGAAAACGAACACCAGTTGTATAAAGGCGATCAGCATCCCAACCGCCCCCCACCTTCGGCTCCATCCATTGCCCCAACTTCGTCTTTTTCCAGCTTGCAGTAGCGGCATTAGCTCTTCATCACTTGCTTCCTCACCATTAACGAGTGTCGCTTTAATCCCATGAACACACATATATTTTACATTTTTAATAATTTAATAATCAATAATCGAGTGGAATATGCCCGGGCTGTTAGATTTTCGGCTAATAAAAAAGAGGGTTCTTACTCTCTCTATACATACGTCAATAATCGATTAGATGTTGCGTGTACAGAATTTTTATTTGCCATTAGTAATAGCCCCCTTTCTTATCCTCTACTAATTTAGGAGTCTGTTGAAATTTCACAATTCTACCTCAAAAAAGCTTACCTCTCCCGACAGTAATCGCTGCCTATCACGAAAACTATTGGTAACAGGCATCCGCGTAATATTGGGATAGATGATCTTCTTTTCGTTTAATTTGCACTATTTGTCCTCCCCCTTTTTCCACCTAAATTACTTGGATGGGATCTTTCCTCTCCAAACTCTAGATTCTGGTTGACTCGTGGAGAGCTTTGTCCTCCCCCTGGTTCCGACGATTGTCGGAACCTTCCCCCTCCGAAGGGGGATTTCTTTTATTTGGCTTGTACCTATTATATTTACAGGATCAACTCGGTCAAATTAGTGCATGTTTTGGAGGGATTCTCTTCAAGTTTCCTTTTTTATAATAGATACTGTGAAAATTCGTTAAATTAACTTCGTACCGTAGGCAGATTGGGTTTTCGACCCGAGCCGCAAATACAACCTGAAATAGCGTCATATAACTACTTTCAGAATGTGCTACTGATTGTGGTTTCGCATGATTACTTAACAGTTGGATTATCAACAGCTTCATAGGAACCCAATAAATTCTGTCCGATTCGATAAGGAACAGGTTAAATTAATTAAAGTAGACTGATACCAGTTATGGACTCTTTGTATCCCACATACGATGTCATTGTCGTCGGCGCCGGTCACGCCGGAAGTGAGGCGGCGGGAGCAGCTGCCGGTATGGGAGCCGAAACGCTGCTGATCACCATGAATCTCGACGCCATCGCCAAGATGTCGTGCAACCCCGCTATCGGGGGGGTAGCCAAGGGACAGCTTGTGAAAGAAATCGATGCCCTCGGCGGACTCATGGGGAAAGTAGCCGACAAGACCGGCGTTCAGTATCGCATGCTGAACCGCAGTAAGGGGCCTGCCATGTGGAGTCCGCGCTGCCAGAGCGACCGGGCTCTCTATTCCAAAAAAATGCGGGAGGAGCTTGAAAAGAAAGAGCATTTAACGTTCCGCCAGGATAATGTGATCGACATCCTGACCAACGACAACAATAAAGTCACGGGCGTTCGAACCCAGACCGGGCAGAATTTCTTTTCCGAGACGGTCATTCTAAACAGCGGTACGTTCGGGAACGGTACGATTCACATCGGCGAGCACCAGTTTGGCGGCGGCCGATCCGGCGAACGCGCTTCGATCGGCGTTTCAGCGGCGCTTGAAGAGCTCGGATTTGAAGTCGGGCGGCTTAAAACAGGAACGCCGCCCCGTCTCGACGGTCGGTCGATCGATTACAGCAGCATGGAAATTCAATACGGGGAAGACAACCCGACGTCTTTCTCCTTCATGACCGATTCGCTGCCCGATAAAGACGAGCAGCTCACCTGCTGGATTGCCGAAACCGACGAAAACGTACATGACGTGCTGCGATCCGGCTTCGATCGGAGTCCGATGTTCAACGGACGCATTAAATCGCCCGGCCCGCGTTACTGTCCCAGCATTGAAGATAAAATCAACCGTTTTGAAGATAAAGACAGTCACCAGCTGTTTGTCGAGCCGGAAGGATGGGATACCTACGAAACCTATTTAAACGGCTTTTCCACCTCGCTCCCGGAGGATGTGCAATATAAAGCCCTTCGCACGATTAAAGGCTTTGAAAATGCGGTAATGCTTCGTCCCGGCTACGCGATTGAATACGATTTCTTCTTCCCGTACCAAATCCATCGCAGCCTGGAGACGAAACGGGTCGACGGACTCTTTTTTGCCGGGCAGATTAACGGGACCACCGGTTACGAAGAAGCCGCTTGCCAGGGGCTGATGGCCGGCATTAACGCCGCGCGCAAAGTGCAGGGCGAACGACCGATTGTACTGAAACGATCCGAAGCCTACATCGGCGTGCTCATTGACGATCTAATCAACAAAGGCACCAAGGAGCCCTACCGCATGTTCACTTCGCGCGCCGAGCATCGTATTTTGTTGCGGCAGGATAATGCCGATTTGCGCCTCACCGAAATCGGCCACGATATCGGATTGGCTTCGGACGAGCGATACGAACAGTACAAAAAGAAAAAAGAGGAGATCGACGAGATGTTCGAGCTGTTTTCGGAATACACGGTCTATCCCGAAAAGATGGATCCCATGCTCGAGGACCAGGGAACCTCCACATTGGATCAGCCCGTCAAAGCCGATTCCCTGATTCCGCGTCCACAGCTTACCATTTATGATTTGTTGGAGGCGGATCCCGAGCTTAAAGAGAAGGCGCACGCCATCAGCGAAAACCCGAAAGTTCTGGACCAGATCGAAATCCAAACCAAATACCAGGGATATATCGAAAAAGAGTTCGAGATGGCCCGTGAGATGGAGCGCAAAGAAAACATGGCCATTCCCCAGGAAATAGACTACCACTCCATCGAGAGCCTGTCTACGGAGGGGCAAAAGAAACTCAACCGTATACGTCCCGAGACGATTGGGCAAGCCGGCCGCATAAGCGGAGTATCGGCGAGCGACATATCAGTCTTGATGATCTACTTAAAAAATTGACAGCTTGTGTCACAACAGATTCACTACCACGATGTTTCACGTGAAACATGGGAGCGCCATCAAGCGTTGATTGAGCAAACCCGCTCGTTGCTGGAACAATATCTTGAGCAACTCAGCTGGTGGAACCGAAAGGTAAATTTGGTCAGTCGAAATGCGGAAACCGGGCTGATCTGGCATCATATTAGCCACTCGCTTCTTCCCCTCCCCCTCGACCTGCTCCCCACTGATGAAGTAATTTTTGACGCCGGAACCGGCGGCGGACTTCCCGGCATCCCCCTGGCTCTTGCGGCACCTGATCGTCACTTCATACTAAACGACATCAACTTTAAAAAGATCACGGCGGTCCACCAGATGGCCGAAAAGCTTCAGTTAAAGAACGTACACACTCGCCGCGGCGCATTTAACGAACATCTTCCGGACCAACGCTTTACTTTTATCTCCAAACACTCCTTTAAGCTGGACCAGGTGCTGGGGATATTGCAGGGGGATCTTCCTTGCTCGCGTATTATTTTATACAAAGGCGGCGACTTCATTGAAGAAATTTCCGATCCTCTCTCTTCCCTGAGCATTGATGCCCACCGGCTGGATACCCATCAGGACGATCCTTTTTATGACGATAAATTTATCCTTAATATACGTCGTTCGGAATCCACCGAGGCATAAGCTTTTAAATTACTATCACCTATGAAAAGCACGGAACGACGTCTTAAGCTGCTCTTGCTGCTACAATCCGGCAGCAGCCAACTAAATGCCAATGACATTGCCGAACGATTCAACGTAAGTCGGCGGACCGTTTTTCGGGACCTGCGATTTCTCGAAAATATCGACGTTCCGGTCACCTGGGATGAAAATCGGGGATACCATATTGTACGCGGCTACAAGATTCCGCCGCTGATGTTCACGCAAAAAGAACTTGCCACGGTCCTGGTGGGATTATCGTTTGTAAAATCCCAGGTCGACGGCCATCTGGCCGAAGATGCGCAAGGGGTGGAATTAAAGATCCAGAATGTACTTCCGCCCGATTTGAAAGAATTTATGTCCACCCTGGAAGATCGCCTGATGGTTGCTCCCTATATGAATTTTGGCATTGAAAAGAAAAAAGGCGGCAACTGGTACGAAATTAGTCGCGCCATCACTCAAAACCGGCGTATCATGTTTCGCTATGAAAGCAGAAAAGACGATATCCTTACGCTGCGCAAGCTGGATCCCTACCTGCTGGTCTTCTTCCAGGATCATTGGAATTTGATTGGACACAGTCATAAACGCAAAGAACTCCGCAACTTTCTGCTGGATCGTATCTCCAACGTACGTATCACCGATGAGTCGTTCGAACTGTCCGATAATTTTGATCCCCGGAAAATTATTTTTCATCGCAACGAAAATACCCAACCTATCAAAGTTGCCGTCCAGCCGGAGTCGGTCGACCGCTTCAAAACCTACCTGCCCGCTCCCCTGGAGGAAGAAGCGGAGAACGACGAGGGGCGTCACATCCTTCAATTCCATTTCAACAACCTGGACTATCTCAATCGCTGGCTTTTGCAGTTTGCCAATAACATTGAAGTGATCGGCCCCAGCTCCTTGCAGAAAAAGCGGGAAAAACTATTAAAGAGGATGCTCAACACGTAGAGACAACTACCAAGTGCAATGATTTGTCACGCATCCCCCTTTATCGACTTGTTCGGCCGTTATCTCTCCCACGTTTCACGTGAAACATGGGCTGGTTGAATGTTTTTACAAAGCTAGAGAAAGCGTACGTTAAAATATTGACCACGCCCTTTTTTCAGCTTGCATGTTTCACGTGAAACATATTACAGCAATGATCCCTCATAAATTATCTCGACAAGACCTTTATCATTCCCCACGTTCTATCCCCAGGAAGCGATCCTCACTAAATAGATTTCACTTGATGGCAGGGGATTAAATATAAAAAAGGGACTGTCGCGTGACAGTCCCTTTTTCGTTAGTCAATGTTTGAACAGCGAGCGGTCAAGCGCTTTCAGTCTTATTCCTCACTGTCGTCCGACTCCTCGTCATCATCTTCGCTGGAGTCAATCACCTCGGCATCATCCTCATCTTCCTCGTTGGCGACGCGGGTGACGGCTGCAATGGTTTGGTCGTCACTCAGGTTCATGATGCGTACGCCCTGGGTATTTCGCCCCATCGTTCGGATATCACCGCAGTGCATCCGGATAACCTGTCCGCTTTTGGTGATCACCATCAGATCGTCGGTATCGGAGACTTCCTTAAGGGAGACGAGTTTTCCGGTTTTCTTGGTGACTTTCAGGGTAATGACGCCTTTTCCGCCGCGGGATTGTTCCCGGTAATCGTCAATCAGTGAACGTTTCCCGTATCCATTTTCAGAAATCGCCATGACCGTCGACTCGTGCGTGTTCTTAACCACCACCATATCAACAATCTCATTGTCGTCCTGGTTGATATCCATTCCTTTAACGCCCGTCGTATTACGTCCCATATCACGGACTTCATCTTCATGGAATCGAATGGCTCGCCCATTGCGATTAGCCAGCATAATGGTACTGTCACCGTTGGTAAGATGGGCGGTCAGCAGCTCATCATCTTCCTTAATGTTAATCGCAATAATTCCGTCCTGGCGGGGGCGGGAGTATTCCTCCAGCAACGTTTTCTTCACGCTGCCATTCCGGGTCGCCATAATGATGTGGTGGTTGTTAATATATTCCTCATCATCCAGGGTTTTGACCGGCACAAAAGTCTTGATACTGTCGTCCTTTTCAATGTTAATCAGGTTGACAATCGCACGACCCCGGGCCGTTCGTGAAGCTTCCGGAATTTCGTAGACCTTTAGCCAGTAGCAGATTCCTTTTTCAGTAAAGAAGAGGATATAATTGTGATTGGTAGCCACAAACAAGTGTTCTACATACTCTTCATCCTTTGTCGTGGTCCCTCGCATGCCCTTGCCGCCGCGTCGTTGTCGCCGGTAACCGCTGACCGGCATGCGTTTAATATAACCTTTATTGGAGATGGTAACGACCACATCTTCATCCGCAATCATGTCTTCGATGTCAAAATCCTCGGCGTTATGGACGACCTGCGTGCGTCGTTCATCCGAATATCGTTTCTTCAGCGTTTGGAGTTCGTCCTGGATAATCGCTTTCTGTTCGTCACGATCTCCGAGGATACTGCGGTAGCCCTCTATTTTACCGATTATTTCATTATATTCCTCCTCGATCTTGTTCAACTCCAAGCCGGTCAGTTTCTGCAGCCGCATATCGAGAATCGCCTTGGCCTGCAGATCGGTAAGGCTGAATTTGCGTCGCAGCTCTCTATTCGCCTCTTTCGGACTGTCCGATGCCCGTATCGTATCAATGACGTCATCCAGCTGATCGAGCGCAATGGTCAGGCCCTCCAGAATATGGGCACGCGATTCGGCCTGCTCGAGCTCGTAAAGGGTGCGGCGTATGATGACCTCGATCCGGTGCTCAATGAAGTGATATATTAACTCCTTGAGCGACATGACTTTAGGCCGACCTTTAACAAGCGCGAGACTGATTACGCCGAACGTAGTCTGCATCTGGGTGTATTTGTAGAGCTGGTTCAGCACCACGCCGGCATTGGCATTTCGTTTGAGGACGATAACCAGGCGAATGCCTTCACGGTCCGATTCGTCCCGAATTTCCCCGATGTCACTTATTTTATCATCTTCGACCAGTTTGGCAATCTTTTGAATCAAGGTCGACTTGTTGACCTGGTAGGGAATCTCGGTAACCACGATCTGCTCGCGATTGCCCCGCAACTCCTCGGTATTGGCCCGGGCACGAAGCGTAATTTTACCCCGACCGGTCTCGTAAGCCTCTTTAACGCCCCCGTAGCCATAAATAATCCCTCCGGTGGGAAAGTCAGGCGCCGTAATGTGCTCCATGAGTCCCTTGACCGAAATATCCGGATTCTCCAGATAGGCATCGATGCCGTCAATGACTTCGTCAATATTGTGCGGTGCCATGTTCGTGGCCATTCCCACCGCAATACCCGAGGAACCGTTCAACAACAAGTTGGGCAGCGTCCCCGGTAGAACCGTCGGTTCCGTCAGGGTGTCGTCAAAATTGTATTGGAAATCGACGGTTTCCTTTTTGATATCCGTCAACATCTCCTCGGCAATACGCTGCATGCGCACCTCGGTATAACGCATAGCCGCCGCCGAATCGCCGTCAATCGACCCGAAATTCCCTTGTCCGTCGACCAGCGGATACCGCAGGGAAAAATCCTGCACCATGCGAACAATTGTATCATACACCGCGGAGTCGCCGTGTGGGTGATACTTACCGAGCACCTCACCCACAATACGAGCACTCTTCTTGTAATTGCGATTGTGGGTCATTCCCAACTCGCTCATGCCGTATAGTACCCGTCGGTGGACCGGCTTCAGTCCATCCCTTACGTCCGGCAACGCACGGGACACAATCACCGACATCGAATAATCGATATACGAGGACTTCATCTCGTCCTCAATTGCAATCTTTACAATTTTATCTCTGTTATCTCTGGCCATAGAATAGATATAGAATTAGAAAGTGAAAAAAGTTGTATTTGTGAGCCCGGATGTCCTCTTATACGTCAAGCGTTGCGTACTTGGCATTTCGCTCGATGAACTCGCGCCGCGGTTCGACGTCACCGCCCATGAGGACCGAAAACATCTTATCGGCCGCAGCGGCGCTTTCCACGGTAACTTGCTGCAAAGTACGCATCTCGGGATCCATCGTGGTCTCCCAGAGTTGTTCGGGGTTCATTTCGCCGAGACCCTTGTAGCGGGAGACATCAAATTTCTTATTCTTTTTCTTCAGACGAGCGATAATCTTATCGCGTGTTTCGTCGTCCCAGGCATACTCCATTTTGTCCTTGGTGTAAGTGATTCGGTATAACGGGGGAGTCGCTATATAAATATGGCCACCCTCGATCAACGGCATCATATAGCGGTAAAAGAATGTGAGTAGCAGCGTTCGAATGTGGGACCCGTCCACATCGGCATCCGTCATGATAATCACTTTATGATAGCGGAGCTTTTCGATGTCGAAATCCTCCTCCGAGTGCCCCACGCCGGTACCGAGAGCCGTAATCATTGCCTGGATCTCGTTATTCTCGAGAATCCGGTTAATTTTGGCCTTTTCTACATTCAGAATTTTACCCCGGAGTGGCAAAATCGCCTGGAAACTCCGATCGCGTCCCATCTTGGCCGATCCACCGGCCGAATCCCCCTCAACCATATAAATTTCACTATGGGCGGGGTCGTTGATGGAGCAATCCGCCAGCTTTCCGGGCAGTCCCCCACCGCTCATGGCTGATTTGCGTTTAATCAGTTTACGGGCTTTCCGGGCGGCCTCACGTGCTTCGGCGGCCATTTTAACTTTTTCGAGAATAGCCTTGGCCACTTTGGGATGCTGCTCCATGTAATCCAGCAATTGTTCATAAACCACGATCTCAACCGCACTCTGGACCTCCGAATTACCCAGCTTCGTTTTAGTCTGTCCTTCGAATTGCGGCTCGGGCACCTTTACACTAAGGACCGCCGTTATTCCCTCGCGATAGTCCTCTCCTTTGATATTCACATTATCGCTGGACTTGATAATCTTGTTATCCTCGGCGTACTTGCGAAGGGCCCGACTCAGCGCACGGCGAAAGCCCGAAATATGGGTGCCGCCTTCGTGCGTGTTAATATTATTAACGTAGGAGTGTACGTTCTCGCCGTAATTGCGATTGTATTGCAGCGCCAGTTCAACCGGCACCATTTCGACTTCTCCCGAGATATACATGGGTTCATCCATCATAACCTCCCGGGTTTCATCCAGATAAGAAACAAAATCTTTAATGCCGCCCTCATAATGGAAGTCCTCTTCGATCGGCTCTTCCTCACGCTCGTCGCGCAGTCGAATTGTGATGTTCGGATTCAGGAAAGCCAGCTCCCGCATACGATCTGCGATAATATCGTATTTAAACTCCAGACCCTTCTGGAAGATCGAGCGGTCCGGCTTGAATTTGATCATCGTCCCATTTTGATCCGTTTCTCCGGTCTTTTTAAGCGGAGTCACCGTTTTCCCTTGTTCAAACTCCATGACATAAATTTCCCCGTCGCGATGGACTTCAGCATAAAAATGCTCCGAAAGCGCATTTACACAACTGACGCCCACGCCGTGAAGTCCGCCGGACACTTTATATGTATTTTTGTCAAACTTACCACCGGCGTGCAACTTGGTCAACACTACCTCGACGGCCGGCTGTTTCAATTTGGGATGTTCGTCGACCGGAATGCCCCGACCATTATCAAAGATCGTTACCGATCCGTCTTCATTGATGGTTACATTCAGAAAATCACAATACCCGGCCAGGGCCTCGTCGATCGAGTTATCGACCACCTCATTAATTAAATGGTGCAAACCTCGTTGGCCCACGTCCCCGATATACATCGCCGGACGTTTGCGCACTGCTTCGAGGCCTTCCAGGACCTGAATGTTTTCTGCTTTGTAATCGTTGCCTTTCTTGTCGTTTTTTGCCATAAAGGGGAGCTTATCCAAAATTTAGTTGGAGATAGTACGTATTCGAGCTTGAAAATAGCTTTTATATCGGCAAAATCAAAGTGAGTGGGGTAATATACCGCCTACCCCCGTGATCGCGCCTCTAATCGTAAAATATGGAGCCGTTTTTGGACGCATTGATACAAAAAATCTTACTTTATAAGTCAAATAAACTACTGAATTCCAAATATTTGCCGATTTTGATATTTTTCAAACTATTATAATCAACCGGTAACGCTTTCAGCGTATTGAAAAATTTAAAATTATGAAAAATGGAAGTGGGAATATAGTTGTTTGCTGAGACCCGTTATTGATGACGAGTCGGTAATACAGCTGAGGAGTTTGTCTTCGTTGTTGAAGTTACTATTCGTTACTGAGGGCATGGACCATCCACAATTTTAAATCTTAAATTTCTCATTATCTGTTGAAAACGGAGAACGGTTACGATCATAATTTAGGGAATAGTTATTGATCTTTTCTGCAGATAATCTTACCTTACGAAACTGTAAAAATCTACCAAAACTCGAAGGAAACAGTAGGTTGCACGTTATGGCAAAAAAGGATGATATAACCGGCAAAGGAGCTATGAACGGTTATCGGGTTTCGCACTCGAATAACCGGACCAAGCACAAATTCCAGCAGAATCTTCAGAAAAAGAAGTTTTATGTTCCTGAAGAAGACCGCTGGATCACCCTGAAAGTGTCCGCCAAAACATTGCGGACCATCAACAAGAAGGGAATCTATGCTGTGCTGCAGGAAGCTCGCCGGAAAGGAACTTTGATTAAAGACGATTAAAAAACAAACCCATACTCATTATGGCTAAAGGAGACCGCGTACAAGTCATTTTGGAGTGCACGGAGAAGCCTGGATCTTCCCGGTATGTCACGACGAAAAATCGTCGCAACACTCCGGAACGTCTTGAGCTGAAGAAGTACAATCCCGTGCTACGCAAACACACGGTTCACAAAGAAATTAAATAATTAACGGTATTTTCATTAATTATGGCTAAGCGACAAGTTTTCGGCGAAGAAGCCGAAAAGAAAAAAGGAACGCATCGCAAGATGGCGAAGGTGATAATCTCCACCAAATCCAGTCACGGCAAGTATGCCTTCAAGGAGACCATGGTGGATCAGGATCAAGTCAACGAGTTTATTAAGGAGAAAACAGAATAAATAGTTTTCTGTTCCCGGCTTGCCGGCTGGTCTCGACCTGTAAACTTCAGGTAGACCTGCCGAAGTAAATGATTGATAGCGGGAAACTCACTTGACCCTAGTAGCGACGCCTTCCCATCCTATTAACTTTCAAGATCTACACAACACCCGGTATATCAGTATGAGCATTCAAGAACAGATACTGTCGGATCTCAAGCAGGCCATGAAGGACAAAGATCAGGATCGACTTCGGGTTCTGCGATCGCTAAAGGCAAAAATGCTGGAAAAGGAAATCAGTGTTCGTGAAGGGGGCCAGAAAAAGGAACTCTCCGACGAACATGCCGTCGAGGTCCTTATGAAAGCAGCCAAGCAGCGGCGAGAATCGATTGAGCAGTACGAAAAAGGATCCCGGGATGATCTCGCCGCACAGGAAAAACAGGAGTTGGAAGTTATTGAATCCTACCTGCCTGAAATGATGTCGGAGGACGAAATCAGGGAAATTATTCGTGAAAAGATCAAAGAAGTGGGGGCAGAATCGATGGCCGACATGGGTCCCGTTATGGGATCGGTCATGCCGGAAGTGAAAGGCAAGGCCGAAGGTTCGGAGGTAAAAAAAGTGGTGCAGGAGGAACTCTCAGGATGAATGAATAGTCTCGATTACTTACTCATCCTTCCCTTAGTCTACTACGCCTATCGTGGGGTCAAAAACGGGATCATCCACGAGGTGCTGGGCATTGTAGGACTTATTCTGGCGGTTTTTTTTGCATTTTTCTACATGGACACGCTCGCCGACAGTTTTGCCATCATTTTCAAGCGCGACAGTCCCTATCTTCCCTTTTTTACGGGGACCCTATTATTTATCGGTGTTTTGATCGGTACGCACATCGTTTCCCGAAGCCTCTGGGGATTATTCAAGTTTCTTAAGCTCAACTTCATCAACCGTTTCTTCGGGGCTCTTTTCGGACTTTTGAAAGGAGGCATTCTGATAAGCGCTCTCCTGCTTTTTATGGCGAATATAGATCTGCCCGGCCCGGTGGCACGGAATAATTCCCTGTTTTATCCATATTTAATTGACCTTGCCCCCTATACTTACGACCTTATCGCATCGACTTTTCCCGGACTTGATGACTTCCGGGCGACCTTGAAACAAAGCATGCAAAACCAGGATTTTTTAAACGAATTCTTTAATAACTAATCTAGCAGCAGCAATACCTATGGGTTTTCCTTCAGTAGAAGAGCAAATGGAAGTCATTCGACGCGGAACCGTCGAAATTATTCCGGAAGAAGAGCTGGAAGACAAATTGAAAAAATCGCTCGAAGAGAATCGACCCCTTAAGATAAAACTGGGCTGTGATCCCACCCGGCCCGATCTTCACCTGGGTCATTCGGTCATCCTGCGAAAACTTCGTCAATTCCAGGACCTGGGACATGAAGCGATCTTGATCATCGGAGATTTTACCGGTCTGATCGGCGATCCCAGCGGACAAAACAAAACTCGACCGGCCCTCAGCCCCGAGGAGATTGAAAAAAATGCCAAGAGTTATTTTGACCAGGCATCGCTGATTCTCGACGAAGAGAAAACCACGATTAAGTACAACTCGGAGTGGCTGGGTAAAATGAATTTTGAGGATGTGATACGCCTCTCCTCCAAGCTGACCGTTGCACGTATGATCGAGCGTGATGATTTTTCCCGGCGTTTTGAAAATAACGATCCGATCTCTCTGCACGAATTTTTGTACCCTCTGGCCCAGGGACAGGATTCGGTCGAACTTGAATCGGACGTAGAACTCGGAGGTACCGATCAGAAATTTAACCTGCTCGTCGGACGTCAACTGCAGAAAGAACAAGATCAGAATCCCCAGGTCTGTCTCATGATGCCGTTGCTGGTTGGTCCGGACGGCGTCAACAAAATGTCGAAATCCTACGACAACTATATTGGATTGACCGAAGAGCCCCGTGAAATGTACGGGAAAATTCTTTCGATTCCCGATGAACTGATCTACCCGTATTTTGAATTGTTAACGGATATTCCCGTCGAGCAGCTACCCGAGTATAAGCAAAAAGCCGAAGAAGATCCCCGTAATACCAAACACGAGTTGGCATATACGATTACCCGGTTGTATCATAATCAAAACGCCGCCGATGATGCACGGAAATACATTGAGCAAACGCTGGTCAAGAATGAAGTTCCCGAGGACATTCCCGTGTTAACCTTTGAAGCCGGCAGCGAGCACCGGTTGCTGGACATTATCAAGGAAACCGGCTTTACCGACAGCAACGCCGAGACGAAGCGCCTGATCCAACAGGGCGGTGTAGCCATTGACGGGGAAAAAATCACCGACAAAGGCTATTCAATGACCTTCAAGGCGGATACCGACGTCACCCTCAAGGTGGGTAAACGCAATTTTTGTCGACTGACCAGCAACGGCGTTTAACCTGAAATGAGTTAACGCGGCCAACACTTTCCTCAGCCCCCTTCATTGGAAATCCGGTCCAGGAGTTTGTCGGACCTTCACAGCCCCAGTGCGAGAAAAGTCTGACAGAATCCCACGCGTAACCCCCTGCCTCCCATGCATTTATTTTATTTGACTCTAAGTCTGTAGTTTCTCTTATTTATTATATACACATTAAATATTTTAATGTAGGCATTTATGGGTACTCATTACGAGGGTTCAAAGCAAGATAAGGACACGCTGGATGCGTATATCAAATTAATGCGGGCCTCTGATTCTATTACCGCTCGTCTGAACAAACACCTTGGAGAGCACGGGCTAACCATCAGTCAATTTGGGGTTATGGAAGCCCTCCACCACCTGGGTCCGCTGAATCAACGCTCCCTGGGTGAAAAACTGCTTAAAAGCGGGGGTAATATCACAATGGTGATCGACAACCTGGAAAAGCGGGGATGGGTCGAACGAAAACGCAACCCGGAAGATCGAAGATCGGTTCTCATTCATTTAACCGACGAAGGAGGTTCCTTTATTGAATCGTTCTTTCCGAAACATCTGGAAAAAATAAACCAAGAGTTCGAACCGCTTTCCACTGAGGAAAAAAAGCAACTCGGGAAGCTGTGCAAGAAGATTGGGAAGAGGGAGTAACAGGCTGAAAGGCGAATACACAAAGTAGCTTAAACCGTCCCCCTTCGGAGGGGGAGAGTCCATCCCAAAAAATTGGGATGGACAAGGGGGAGGACCGATAGCTCACTAATATAGCGAAGGCAAATACAGAATGGTTGCAATTTTACAAGTCTAAAGGATCTGGCCGGTCTGTCCAGACGGGGGATTTGTTAGCTGTTCTGCGTGGAGCTAAGTTCCTGGAACTATTTACTCACTTCTCCGACTCATACACCACCATGGGCGGTATATTAAGCCAGACGCGGGAAGTATCCACATTACCGAAGGTCTCCAACAGCGACCGTTTCAAATGTTCTGATGTTTGATACGCCAGGAACTTCCCATGATCTTTTAACAATTTGCGGCTTTCACGCAATATCCGCTCTTTGTTTTCCTCTTCCAGGAATGAAAAGGGAATGCCCGATACGATATAATCGACCCGTCCATAATATTTATCACTGACGAGCTCGTCCACATTTTCCACGCTCTCCGCATATACTGTAACGCGATCATCGTCTATTTTGCGTAGTTCCTTGACAAAATTCATGTTGGTTTCAAACATCACCAGTTCCGAATCGGGCGTCATACGATCCAGCATATAGTCGGCATGAACTCCGGTTCCCGGACCGTATTCGAATATGATACGGTCCTGGCTGAAATCCATTTTCTTGCATACTTTCTGGACGGTAAATCGACTACTGGGTGCCACTGAAGCCACGTCCTTATCCTGGATAAAACTTTTTAAATAGGTAATGACACTCATGAATCTAAAACGTCCTTAGGTTCAACTTATCAATGATAACGTTTCAAGAAGAAAACCGGCCCGCATTCTCGTTAACGTGAGAATTGCTTAGCTCTGAGTTCCCAAACAACAATTAATGAATTGTCACGTCGCAGAGTTCCGGAGATTTACTTTAACAACCCCGCTATCGGTATCATTTCTCATAAACCAATCAACACCGGTTACTGCTACAGGTCTTAGTATTACAAATTACGATCAAATTTCATAATAGTTGATCCTACAGTTCTTCTTTCAATTTTTCAATCTGGTCCCGAATTCGAGCTGCTTCCTCAAACTCCATGTTCTCAGCCGCCTGGTACATGGTCGTTCGCAGGTAATCCAGAAATTCTTCCTTGTCGTCAAATGTCACTTCATTCATGGCCGGATTGGGTTTGTACTTGATCCCTTCCTCGGCCACTTTTACCACTTCAAACTCTTCCTCGGGCTCTTTTCCATCCTCCATATCAAAGGATTCAGACGATATCAAGGTCGGATCTACCAGCGGTTTGAGTTCTTTCTCGATCGTTTTCGGCTCAATTCCGTGTTCCTCGTTGTATTGTCGTTGAATCTCGCGTCGCCGCTCGGTTTCCTCGATGACCGTTTGTATGCTGTTGGTAACCTTGTCAGCATACAGAATAGCCTTTCCATTCACGTTACGAGCAGCACGGCCGACAATCTGAAACAGGGAGGTCTCTGAGCGCAAAAATCCTTCCTTGTCAGCGTCCAGGATAGCCACCAGGCTTATTTCGGGGATGTCGATTCCCTCACGAAGCAAGTTGATGCCGACCAGCACATCGTAGTCCCCCCGGCGGAACTTATAGATCACCTCTACCCGTTCCAGGGCGTCAAGTTCGCTGTGCATATAAGCCGCATCGATTCCCAGGTTTTTCAGGTAATCGCTGAGTTCTTCACTCAATCGCTTGGTGAGGGTTATACAGAGGACCCGCTCTCCTCGCTCTACACGATCGCGAATTTCATCTATAATATCATCGATCTGGTTATCCACCGGACGCACTTCGATCTCGGGTTCCATTAATCCCGTGGGACGCACAATCTGTTCGACGACTACCCCCTCGCTTTTTTCCAGTTCATAGTCACTCGGTGTAGCACTGACAAAAATGACCTGGTTGACCATCTCCTCCCACTCCTCAAATGTGAGAGGACGATTGTCGAGAGCCGAGGGAAGCCGGAATCCGTGCTTCACCAGGTTGGTTTTTCGAGAACGATCTCCCCCATACATAGCTGATATCTGGGGAACCGTCTGGTGACTTTCGTCCACGACCAGCAAATAGTCATCCGGAAAATAATCGATCAGGCAATGGGGGCGCTCGCCAGGTTCACGTCCGCCAAGATACCTCGAATAGTTTTCAATTCCAGCACAATAGCCGATCTCCTGCATCATCTCAATATCGAACAGGGTACGCTGCTCCAGCCGTTGCGCTTCCAGGTTTTTGCCCTGCTCCCGCAGCACTTCGGTCCGCCAGTACAACTCCTTCCGAATCTGCTTAATTGCCGACTCCAGGCGCTTTTGGGTAGTCACATAGTGAGAAGCCGGATAGATATGAAACTCCTGCACCTGCTCGGTAACCTCCCCGGTATCGGGATCGAAAATTTCCAACTGCTCGACTTCATCGCCCCAGAACGAGATGCGCAACCCGTGATTGGCATAAGCGGGATACAGGTCCACCACATCCCCCCTCACCCGGAACCGTCCACGCGTAAACTCCGCATCGTCCCTTGCATAATGCAGGTCTACCAGATCATACAACAATTTATCCCGGGGGATCTCCTCGCCCTGCCGGAGCGTGATAATCAGCTTTTTATATTCAGAGGGGGATCCGATGCCGTAAATGCAGCTTACCGAAGAAACGATAATCACATCATCACGTCCCGATAAAAGTGAGCTGGTCGCACTCAGCCGCAACCGCTGAATCTCGTCGTTTATCGACAGATCCTTTTCAATATATTTATCCTGGGTGGCAATGTAGGCTTCAGGCTGGTAATAATCGTAATAGGAGATAAAAAACTCGACCCGATTTTCAGGAAAATAGTCGCTCAGTTCCCGATACAGCTGGGCTGCCAGCGTCTTGTTATGGCTCATCACCAGGGTCGGCTTGCGCACCTGCTGAATAACATCCGCTACCGTCCGGGTTTTCCCCGATCCGGTTATACCGAGCAGTGTCTGGTACCGATCGCCATTTTGTATGCCCCGAACCAATTGCTCAATCGCTTCCGGCTGATCGCCGGCAGGTTCAAAAGGTGATTGCAAATTAAACTCAGCCATACACTCAGATTGTCTGTATTTAGGAGGCAGTAAATTTCATTTCTTGCGCCTGACAGACCCTAGTAACGCGTTCGAGTTAAAATTATTCGAAAATGTTCTGGACGGGGCTCGAGAAATCGTTCAATTCCTTGTATGTTTAGCGGCCAGGGTGGAAACAGGTCAGTTTTACTTGAGATTATCTGTTCTTATCCCCTTAAAAAGTATAATTTGTTATTCATTTTTATGTAATTTATTACTTAAGCAGGTGTTGCTTTGGTGTCCGCTGGTACTGAGTACTTATCCGCCGGAGTATGGCAAATTCAATCGGAATATCGGCTACGCTGTTTAAGGATTCATTTAAATCCCCAATAAAAAGAGTACGTCCATCACATGTCAGACGACCAAAAAGAGTTAAAAGGTCCGCGCAAACGCATCGACGAAATCGACGAAAAAATTTTAGATCTCCTCTCTGAGCGCAACCAGGTCGTTCAAGATGTCATCCAAACCAAGATAGAAAAGCAGCTGCCAATTTTTGTAGCCAAACGGGAAGACGCCAAGACCCGATCCTTTCGTGAGATGGCAAAGAAGCGCAATCTGGATCCCGACTGGGCCGAGGATTTTTTACGTATGATTATGGGAGCCTCCCGGGCTTCACAGTCCACCAATACTTTCCCGCGCGCCACCGATGAAGTCAAGCACATTTGCATCTTCGGCGGTAAGGGAAGCATGGGTCGTTTATATGCCCGCATCGGCCGTCAAACCGGTCATGAGGTGTATACGATTGATAAGGACAATTGGGATGAACTGGATGCGTTTGTCGATCAACTTGATCTGGCTATAGTTTCGGTTCCCATCAATGTGACCGGGCAGGTGATCGAACAGGTAGCGGAAAAAATAAATTCTGACACGATCCTGGCCGACTTCACCAGCCAAAAAACCGATCCCCTGCAAAAGATGCTGGAAGTTCACGACGGACCGGTATTGGGGCTGCACCCTATGCACGGTCCCGACGTTCAAAACCTGTCCAAGCAGTTGCTGGTCGTGTGCGAGGGGCGTGATATGGAAAAGTCGAAATGGGTAGTCGAGCAAGCCCAACTATGGGGCATGCGTATAAAGGAAGCCGATCCCGAAAATCATGATCATGCCATGAACCTGGTCCAGGGCCTTCGCCACTATGTAGCCCTATTGCATGGCTCCTTCATGAAAGAATATGATTTGAACCCGGACGATATACTGGACTTTTCCAGTCCGATCTACCGGGCCGAACTGATGATGACCGGTCGGATATTTGCGCAGGATGCCGAGCTTTATGCTGATATCGTGCTTTCCAATGAAGAAAGGCGCCAACTGCTGCTGAAATTCTTTGAACACCATTACAAACTGGCCGAGCTGGTAAAACGCGGCGACAAAGAAGCCTTTATCAGAGAGTTCGAATCGATCTCCGACTTCTTCGGCGATTTCGCACAACAAGCCCTGGAGGAAAGTGGATATCTAATTAACCGGCTGGCCGATAGATTTACATAGCATCAAGGTCGTCATGAACGACCTTGATGGCTCCATGCTCCAGGCTCCAAGCAACTACTGCTTGCAACAGTATAATTAGGAATCAGCACCTAAATATAGTTCAGTCTAATAGTCTTTTTATAAAGACAAGCTCTCGACCATAATATGATTTTTTACTCGAGTTAACACTTCAGGCGTTGCGTGGAGCTTGGAGCATGGAGCTTGGAGCTTTTTACTCATTAGCATTCATTTCGTCTCCACCGTCTTCTTCCTCGCCGGTGCGCTGCGCGAGTTCCTGGTCCAGCATATACAGCCCGCCGCCGTCTCCGTCTATTAATTTGAGCCGGTCCAGTATCTCATTAACGGCATCTTCCTCTTCGACTTGCTCATCTATAAACCAATTCAATAAGGTCTGCAGCGGATAATCGTTCTCTTCACGTGCCAGGTCGTACATCTCATGAATCCGCTTCGTGATATACTGCTCATGTTCGAGGGCCTGCTCAAAAGCGTCAATGGGACTATCGATATCCACGTCCGGTTTTTCCAGTTCCTTGAGCTCCACTTCGCCATCCCGACGGATAATGTGATTGTAAAACTTCATTGCATGCTCAATTTCCTCCTCCCACTGCATGCGCATCCAATGGGCCATGCCGGGATAGTTTTCGGTTTCGCACCACCCTGAAATGGCCAGATAGATATAGGCGGACTGAAACTCGGCTTGAATCTGATCGTTAATAGCGTCTAAAACTTTTTGCTTAATCATAAAAGGCGTCTCTTGTTTAAATGATTAAATACGGTTCAATGGGGATTGCCCAATTTAGCCGACACCTCTGGTATTCGGCTATGCTTCTCAGCAAAATTCAACTTACAAAATTTATGCTTTAAAATGAATGTGAATAAGGGGGCGCCTTGCCCGGATGACACCCGCTTCTGTGTAAAATTTTATATGTGTTCCTTTCTTTAATTGGTTTTTTGGACAGAGAACTTTGACGATATGGAGTAGAAATATTTTTCTAAAGGAAAATTTTACGCAGAAGCGGGTGTCATCCGGGCTGATTACGTTTTTTGCCTGGCGAAGTGACTAATCATTCAATATCGAAATAAACTAATTTTATGGTCTTCCGGACTTGTGCCTCCGGATTTCATTTCTTGGGAAACGCTCCATTTTCAAATGTTATTCAAGCGATGCACTTTTCGCTGTCCTTCATTGATCTTTCTGCATACCAATTCACATGGGGAATACTGGCTGAAACGCATAAAGTTATTTGACTAATCCTTGCCGCTCTGTATCGTCCGTGGTTCATTCCCATGGCCGGAACTGATCAAAAAATGTTTCCACTCTGTAAGCTCTTCCACCATTTGATGATGACGTTCTCTTTGAGAAGCATATTTAAGCTGACTGATGAGCTGGTTTGCCACAGAATCCTCCCTTAAGTACATTAGTCTTCTTGCTACGCGTGCGAATGTATTGAAATTCAGCAGGGTAATATCGGACGAGTCGACCCCGGCTGCGTATCGGTCCAACACTTGCCATGTTCCACGATTTATCACACGGTTCAATACTATGGATTTGAGCGGGCCCGGAATGGTATCAAAACGTTGAGGAGAAGGCGACATTTTACGATATATTATATCGGTCGTGAGCGCCCAGGTAGATGAATCTTTACGTAATGTTTTGGCTCGCTTATGCAGAGTGTACTCGAGGGCATTCTCGGAAAAGTTGGCATCCGCAATTCGGAGGACAGCCGGGAAGTAACGATTCGCCTTCAGCAGCGTATCAACTCGTGCGGATGATGTAAGCACTCGTCGGGCGTTTCCCTGTTGCAGCTGGTGATAGGCCCACTCGCTCCACAGGCGCAGGTCGGGACATCGAGGATTGCAGGCCGACATAATTACATCCCGTGCTTTTGCAGTATCTCCTTCGGCTAACCGGAACCGATAGCGATCCCACGCCTGTTCGGACTTGGTTTGAGTGTGGGGACAGCGCTTTTCGAACAGGGATGGAATGCTGAATAGTGCAGATCGACGGGCCCGGTCGATCGAATCAACCGGCACCGTTTCCAGATGCCGGTGCCACCCGGCTACCAGCGAATCGATCGGTTCGGGATAGGAAGCCTGAATATCGGCTGTTCGATAGAACTTTTTCAAATGGTCGATCTCGAAATTACGCAGCAGGTGACGAATAAAGGATCCCATAGTTACGTAGTTCACCGTCTGTCGCCCCCCATAAAAGCCGGTAAAGGATAGTGAGTTTTTGATTTGTTCGGCCGGGGGATACGGTTGTTCGGCGGCCACCAACTGATCGACCGTTGAATAGGAGGACTCGTTTCCGGCAACGGCCACCGCCAATCCTTCCACCATTCCAATGTTCCAGCTAGCGTTCAGCAAGCGGTTGCCAAACGGCTTGGCCAGCACGTGCACCATTTCGTGTTTCAGGCTTGCCGACAACTGGGGATATGCTATGTGCAGCTGGTCCTGTTTTAGCCATACCGGCACGTAACTGGTGAACTTAGCCCCGACCAGTCGTTTTTTCTGCCAGGGATGCGCGTAGATATAGCTTTCGATGCCCGGGGCAAATTGAGAGGCCTCTACCTCCAGGGTGTTCGCAATGTCCCGAAAATAAAACTCGTGTCGAAGTTTGTAATACTCTGCTTGTTGCTGTTCTACAAGAGAGGAGTCATAATAAATTTCAAAATGACCGGAGGATTGGTGTCCGCCGAGCTCTTGTTGAATCGCTGCGTTGGGTCGAACCAGCCCCATCTCGGTTAAATTGAAGTACCCCAGTATCAATCCCGCAGCCGCCAGCCACGTCAGGTACCGGGCCGAAGCAGAAGTCCCGTAATCCGTGAAAAACCAGAAGAGCATGCCCCACAAGAGGGTTATCCCCCGAAAATAAACCAACGTGATCTCAAGAGGAAGCACTTCATCGTATATCGGACCCGGCCAGTATCCCCAGATATGGTTGTAGAAAAAGACTTGAGGAAAGGAATAAAACTCTATGAGAAACTCGCCTATCGCAATTGCCAGTACCACTAAAATAGCCCAAACCCCCGGCATTTTCGTGTTCAACCGCCGAAACAAACGCACCAGCGCATAAGCAAGGAAGATGCTGACGGAAGGAACAAACACCCAGAACCCAAGTCCGTCGATGCTGAAACACCCGGCCCATAGATCTTTTATCAAAAGTGGAACAGCCGCCAGGTATACGAGGAAAAGCACCCACAGGAGACGCTGAATATCCTTTTGACCGGAAAGGATCGATTTACGTCCATATCCTATGGCCACGAAACTTCCCAACAGCCCTGCCAGGAAAGCCGACTCAAAATGCAGGTGCCCCACCAACGGAATCCAGGCGATGGCAACTCCCAGGAGCACGGCGATGCCCATTGCTTTATAGTTAAACCAGGGGGCGTTTTTGGAATTAGAAATTTTGAATTTTGAATTATGAATTATAGATATGATGAGAAGTATACATAGATTCTGGGGCATTCTTCTTATAGATATTGCCTGCAATCAATATAATAACAGATGCGAATACTAACCCCTACTGCAATTTCATGACGTGATCAATTCAAAATTTGAAATTTCTAATTCTCGAGCGGCAGCGAAGGGCAGGGAAAGCGCTCCGGTCGCGAATTACCGCTGGAACATGGTGGTCAGTATAAACCAGATGTTTTCTTTTCTTTCCATGAGTCGTCGTTTGAAGTAGGGGAACCACATGGTTCCGTAGGGCACGTAGATGCGCGAATTATATCCATCTTCCGTCAGGTCTTCCATCGTGGTTTGCCGGAGGCCATAGAGCATCTGGAATTCAAAGCGTGACGGTCCGATGTTGTTTCTATCGGTATAGTCGAGCGTCCATTTAATGAGTTCGTCATCGTGGGTCGCGATGCGGGGATAGCTGGTCTTTTCCAGCAGCACTTCCGCATATTCCTTAAACGCATCGCGTATGGCGTTCATATTCTGCAGGGCGATGCGCTCGGGCTCGCTGTAAGCTCCTTTACAAAGTCGTACATCAGCCCCCATATCCGCCAGGTCCCGCACATCCTCTTTCGTGCGATGCAAATAGGCTTGCAGGACGATTCCCACATGCTTGCCGTACTTCTTATAGGCCTGTTTGAAGATATCGATCGTAGCCTGCGTATAATCCGAGCCCTCCATATCGATACGGACAAAGTTATTGGTTTTCTGCGCTTTATCCAGAACTTTGAACAAATTATCCCGGCAAAGTTCATCATCGATATCAAGACCCATCATAGTCAACTTCACCGAAATGGTTGAATCGAGGCCGGCTTCATCGATCTTATCCAGCAGAATCCGGTAGGTTTCGGCCGACTCCGACGCCATGGATTTATTGTCCACGTTTTCTCCCAGCTTATCGAGCGTCACCTGGATATTTTTGTCATTCAACTCTTGTATACGAGGCAGTGCATGGTCAAAATCTTCACCGGCCACAAACTTACGCGCCAGAAAAAACGGTAGTTTCATTCGATCTATCCCTTCCTTGGTATTCAGCGGTTCATTCCACTCTTAAAATATAAAAAATCCACTCCTCCTCCACCCCTTTTGAAACTTGTCCCAAAATTTTCCGTATAGATTTAATGTGAGCAGCCTTCGTTGTCGGCAGGCCGGCTCCTCGTTCTAAAAGTTTTCTCACGAATATCGACAAAATCCGGGTTAAGCGCCATTAACGAAACGGTAATCACTTATACTCGCGATTTTCAAGAAAACTTTAATACTTCGGATCCGGCCTGCCGACAACGATGATATGCTATTTACATTAAATCAAGTTCAATTAAACAGGAGTTTGTTATGAGTCGAAGAAGATATTTTATTCAACAATCGGTAATGGTGATGGTCGCGGCGTTGTTGTGGACGATGACCGTGTGTGTAAATTCCGTGCGTGCCCAGGCGGATCAACCGGATTCAGACCGACCGGTGTACCGAACGGAATCGTTTTCCATTGACACCCCGGCCGAGCTGAACGTGCATACCTCAGGCGGATTTATCAATGTGAGCGGCCGGGAAGGATCGGATGTGACGGTTAAAGTATATGTGCAGAAAGACGGCCAATATTTGTCGACGGATCAGACCGATCTGAAGAATTATGATCTGACGATCGAACACGAAGGATCGAAGATTGACGTCCGTGCCAAAAGCAAGGGGTTCTGGGGAAATAACAGCATGTCGGTTTCTTTTGTCGTCACGGTCCCCCGTCAGACGAGCAGCGAGCTGCATACCAGCGGTGGATCAATCACTACTAAAAATCTCGAGGGACAGCAGCAAGTACGCACGAGCGGCGGACATCTGACCCTCACGGATATTGAAGGCAAGACCGAGGCCCGCACGTCCGGAGGCCATATCAACTTGTCGAACGTCACCGGCGACACGGAAGCGCGTACCAGCGGCGGACATATCCAGGTGGACGGCCTCACTGGCAACTCCAGCTTGCGAACGTCGGGCGGTCATATCACGCTCAACGACATTGCAGGTACGATCAATGCCAGAACCTCCGGCGGCCATATAAACGCTGCAATAGTGGAAGTCGGCGATCATGTTGACCTGAAAACCAGCGGCGGCAACGTCCACGTCACTGTTCCCGGCGGTAAAGGCTACGACCTGGACCTGGAAGGCAACATGGTCAGCTCCAAGCTCGAAAACTTCAACGGATCGGTCGAGCGAGATGAAGTCAAAGGTACGGTCAACGGCGGCGGACCGCGCGTTTATGCCAAAACTTCCGGCGGGATGGTTAAGGTTGACTACAAATAATTCTTCGTTGCTTTGCCGGGTAAGCCCCGGATGACACGCGCTTCGGCGCAAAATTTCATATGTGTTGCTTTGTTTGCCGGTTTTGAAGACTTGAGAACTTTGACGGTATGAACTCGTATTTAAGACTATAGGGAAAATTTTGCGGCGAAGCACGTGTCATCCGGGGCTTACAAACAACTTCATACTGACCTTGATACCTCAAATTTATTGGGGGGGAAAACTAGTTTGGAAGTAGTACCCGGGTCATATGATGCTATTTTAGAAGTAACATTTTGTGTGATTTCCTGAAAGACTCAGTTTTGAGCCGGTAGATATACGTGCCGCTGGTTAATCTCCCGGCATCAAATTTAACTGCATGTCGACCGGCGGATTGACGTTTTTTGACCACTGTAGCTATGTGCTTGCCCAGCAAGTTGAAGACTTGCAGTGTTACCTCTGTTGCCTCCGGGAGATTATAACGGATCGTAGTCGTCGGATTGAAGGGATTGGGATAAGGCTTATATAACTTATATGATTCCGGAATATCCGTTTTAGAAGTCAAATCCGAGATCGTCCCTACGACGAAACTCAATGTATCGGTAGATGTTTGGAGGGAATCTTTATCGATGGCCGTCACAGACCAGTAGTATCTGGTGTTATTATCCAACATAATACGAGGAGTAAACGAGGTATCCGTTCCGGTTTCAAACCGGTGTACCCCTTCGGTCAGGTTTTTATTTTTAGCCAACTTAACGGAATATCTCACGGTATCAACCGGATCTTTGTCGTAGGTTGACTCCCAAATTAGCTTTGCCAGTTGTGAAATCCCCGTTTCCGCTGAATCCGGTGATATCAAATTGAATGCTTCGGGAGGCGTCGGACCTGTATTGATCCAAAAAGATGCCGTATCTGTAATGGATGTACTCCCATGTTCATCCATAGCTTCCACATACCAAAAATAACGGGTGTCATCCTTCAACTCACTATCCGGCTGCACCCGATTGGTATCACTCGCCCATACATGAGCATTTTTAAAAGAAGAATCCGTCGCAACATAAATCCGGTAGCTTAACTCCTCCTGTAAATTCGGATCCTCAGGCTTTTCCCACGTAAATACCGGTTTTCGCTCGGTTAACTGCTTACCCTGTTCCGGGAATTGGAGCGAAAAGGGTCCCGGTGCAATGTTGTCCGGATCATAGCCGAATTTTTGAAATCCATTTAGATTTCCGGTCCCGTTCCCATGCTGATCTTCCGCAATTACTCTCCATTGATAATAGGTACTGTTGCTTAGTGACGGGGAAACTTTCATACTTGTACTCTCGCCTGCATCGTACTCATGGATTATGCCTGTAGAATCCTTTATCTGAAGCTTATAAGTAACCACATCTCCCGCATCCTGGTCGTTCGTTGCCTGCCAGTTGAATGACAGGGTTTTCTGTTCAAAGACCGATCCATTGTTCGGAGTACCGACTTGAAAGACTTCCGGTTGGCGGTTAGTGCTTTTAAAAGCGTACAAGTGATCTGAAGCCGTTATATACAAACGGCCTTGCGATCCCATTGCCGGGGTGGTTACCGAACCGTCAATCACCTCGTCCCATTCCAGTGTGCCATCGGTATTAAACACATAGAAATTGGCTCGGTCCAGCGGTTGATGAGAACCGAGATAAATGTGCCCTGCTTGTCCCACGGTAACGGAATGTCGATCTCTGTGTTCAACCACTCTTTTCCACTTTAGATTACCCCCCTTATCCAGCGCAAACAAAGTTTTACCTTCCCCGGATACATATATATTTCCATAGGGACCAACAGTTGGCGACCTGAGTAGGCCGGCGGGGGTATTTGCTTTAGCTCTGAATTTCCATTTCAGGGTCCCGTTGGGATATAATGCAAAAACCTCGGATCCCGCTCCCACATATACATTTCCGTCTTTATCCACTGCCGGAGTGGACAAATACGTATGTTCAATCCGGTACTCCCATTTTAAACTTCCATCCGGGGTAATCGCTCGCACATGAAAATCAACCGACGCGACATAGATGGTACCGTCCGGACCTATAGCCGGCGATGCCTTCATACCATACCCATTATCATATTTCCATTTCAGACTTCCGTCGGGTTGAAGGGCATATAGTGCTTCTCCCGCATTAAAATAGATCGTCCCGTCATCCCCGATTACAGATTTTTCATCCATATTGCCACTCGTTCCAAAGGTCCACTTTATACTGCCATCCAAATTCAATGCATACAATGAATCATTTTCAGACATCACATAGACCGTTCCATTATTACCCAAAGTGGGAACGGCCCTTCTAAACATGGCATCCGCTTTAAATCTCCATTTTTCGGTACCATCGGGATTCACCGCATGCACTACGCTATCCGAACTGAAGTAGACTGTTCCGTCTTGACCTATGGTGGGGGAGGAAGGGATGGTCCCGAGAACTTCGAAGTCCCACAGCAACCGGTCGGTTGACGGCCCCACATATTCACTCAATCCCGAATTTTGTGCATCATTGGCAAACGAAGGCCACGGACTGTCGGCTAACTGGCCCCGGGTGCGGAAAGGAAATGAAACGCAAATTATTATAAGGACGGCTAAACCAACACTCCTTGAATAATATCGCATAATATCCCTCTTTTTAAGCCTATCTGGAAAAATAAAACTTCATTTCAGTGTAATAACTTATATAGGATACATCTCTTTCTCAATTAGATGGGTCATAATTGATTCCTGATGACACGCGCTTCGGTGCCAAATTTTATACGTGTTGCTTTGTTTGCCGGTTTTGAAGGCCTGAGAACTTTGACGGTGCGAACTCGTATTTAAGACTATAGGGAAAATTTTGCGCCGAAGCGCGTGTCGGTTGAAAAGTATGGGTTGCTTTTTTACCTCTCGACAAGGACTGGCTTGAAACCAAGGAGGAACATTAAGGGATTAACCAAATAATTTGGATACACTCTTTGGAAATCGCGTTCGTTAGTCCTATTCTTTATAGTTTGTTCCGGATCATATTTGTTCGCCGCAATTTGAATTTTCAGTTATTGTAAACCGCGTATGTCTCAGTCGAAATCTGCCGCTCATGCCAAGGCCAAGGAAAAAGCCAAAGAGATTGAAGATCGCCCGATCAAGGTCAAAGGTGCCCGGGTCCACAATCTGAAAAATATTGACGTGGAACTGCCCCGCAACCAGATGACGGTGGTGACGGGCGTGTCGGGATCCGGAAAGACGAGCCTGGCGTTTGACACGATTTATGCCGAGGGACAGCGTCGCTACGTCGAGAGCCTGTCGAGCTATGCCCGACAGTTTCTTGAGCGAATGGACAAGCCTGACGTTGATTTCATGCAGGGCATCTCCCCGGCGATGGCGATTCAGCAGAAGACCACCTCCAACAACCCGCGATCGACGGTGGGGACGACGACGGAGATCTACGACTATGTCCGATTGCTCTTTGCGCGGGTCGGCAAGACCATTTCGCCGGTTTCGGGGGAAGAGGTCAAAAAAGACTCGCCCGAAACGATCATCGACGACTTGATGGAGCAGGAGGAAAAGACCAAGTTCTACGTGCTCTTCCCGATCCCGCATCACGAGGAGCGCGATATGGAGGAAGAGCTGGACGTCCTTAAAGAGAAGGGATTCACCCGCCTGCTGCAGGTCGAGGATGAAGAAATGGTGGATATCACTCGCGATGAGGTGGATCCCGATAATATCGATCGTGAGAACTGGCGCGTGCTGGTCGACCGGCTGGCCGTGAAGCACGACGATCAGACCCGCAGCCGGATGACGGAGTCGGTCGAAACGGCGTTTCGCGAGGGACATGATCGCTGCTCTATCAAATACCGGGACGGCGAAGAGAAGTATTACAGTCAACGGTTCGAGCGCGACGGTATGGAGTTCATGGAACCCAGCCCGCGGATGTTCTCCTTTAACAACCCCTACGGGGCATGCGAGACGTGCGAAGGGTTCGGTCGGGTGACCGGCATCGACGAGAACAAGGTGATTCCCGATCCGCAGCAAACCATTCGCAACGGGGCCATCGCACCGTTCGACTCCAAGAAGTTCAGCCGACACCTGCGGGACCTGATTAAAGTATCGGCCCGGTATGAATACCCGATTGACACCCCGTACAAACAGCTGTCTGACGAGTACAAAGAGGTCATCTGGAACGGTAAGGACGAATACGATGGCATCTATCCGTTCTTTAAGAAGATCAAAAGCAAATTTTACAAGGTGCACATGCGCGTGTTTTACGCGCGGTACCGCGGATACAGTCGCTGTCCCGATTGCGACGGCTACCGGGTGCGACCCGAGGCGTTGAATGTGAAGGTCGGGGATGCGCACGTGGGTGAGGTCACCGAAATGTCGATCGGGAAGGCGCGCGAGTTTTTCGAGGAGCTGGAGCTTTCCGAATTCGAGAAGGAAGTGGCCGAGCAGATATTGTACGAGATCCGCAAGCGGTTGAAATATCTTGACGAAGTGGGACTCGAGTATTTGACCCTCGACCGACAGACGCGGACCCTCAGCGGGGGCGAGTCGCAGCGGATCAGCCTGGCGAATTCGCTGGGAAGTTCGTTGATCGGGAGTCTGTACGTGCTTGACGAGCCGACGATCGGGCTGCACCCGCGGGATAACGACCGGTTAATCAATATTTTGAAGTCGCTCCGCGATATCGGCAACACGATCCTGGTGGTCGAACACGATCCGGAAATGATTCGCCAGGCCGACAACATCCTGGATCTGGGGCCTTTTGCCGGAGTCCACGGCGGCGAGGTCGTCTTTGAAGGGTCGTACGATGATCTGTTGGAAGCGAACACCCTTACTGGCAAGTACCTGAGCGGACGCAAGAAAATTCCGGTCCCCGACGAGCGCCGCGACGGCAGTGACAAAAGCATCACCCTTAAAGGCGCCACCGAACACAACCTGAAGCACATCGACGTCGAGTTTCCGCTGAACAAGCTGGTGTGCGTGACCGGCGTGAGCGGCTCCGGCAAATCGACCCTGATTCACGATACGCTGTTTGCCGCCATCCAGGACGAACTAGGGACCTACAAAGATGAAGTCGGCCGACATAAAGCGATCGAGGGACTGGAGCATATCGATAACGTGGAGATGGTCGATCAGAGCCCGATCGGTCGGTCGAGTCGCTCGAATCCCGCCACCTACACCAAGGCCTTCGACGGGATCCGGGACCTGTTCGCCAATACGCGTCAATCGAAGATCATGGGATACACGCCCGGACACTTCTCCTTCAACGTCCCCGGCGGACGATGTGAAACGTGCGAAGGCGAGGGCGTACAGACCATCGAGATGCAGTTTCTGGCCGACATCGAACTCACCTGCGAGGCCTGCGGCGGGACCCGCTACCGCAAGGAGATTCGGTCCGTCAAATACCGGGGCAAGAGCATCACCGATGTGCTCGACATGACCGTCAGTGAGGCTATCGAATTTTTTGTCGACGAGAAATCGATCACCAACAAGCTCCAGCCGCTCGAAGACGTGGGACTCGGTTACCTGAAACTCGGTCAGAGCGCCACCACGCTGTCCGGCGGCGAGGCCCAGCGCGTGAAGCTTGCCAAGTTCCTGACCAGCACCAGCAGCGATCATACCTTTTACTTCTTCGACGAGCCGACCACCGGCCTGCACTTCGAGGATATCAACCGGCTGCTCGCCTCCTTCAAGGAGCTCGTCGACAACGGTCACTCGGTCATCATCATCGAGCACAACCTCGATGTAATTAAATCGGCCGACTGGATCATCGACCTGGGACCCGAAGGCGGCTACGGCGGCGGCAAGGTCGTCTGCACCGGCACGCCCGAAGAAGTGGCGCAAAACGAAGACAGTCACACGGGACGCTACCTGCAGAAAGTGTTATAAAGCTTGAAGTAGAGCCTGACTTCAGATTAATTATCCTACTTATCATTATGGGGCGGAATTTGGCTCGTATGCCAAACTGCTTCGATATAAATAGTTTCTTCTATAAGGCGGTAAGCAATCCTGTAATTACCTACAAGCAACTCCCGGAACGACTCCTCGCTAAATTCCGTGACCCCCCTTCCCAACCGGGGATTATTTTGCAATATATCTGTCTTACTTATGAGTTCTGAGCTCCATCTTGCAGCAGCTTCCAAATCATCCCGGGCTATATAATCAACAAATTCATTGACCATTCGAATGGCTTGCCGCGACCATTTTGATATCCCCCGTTAAGTTGATAGGTTGAAGTATTAGCTGTTATTAAGCCAGAGAAACCAACCATGGCACTTACTGTTCGACATCGTGCTTTCCGATGGTTTTTGTTAACCGGGGCATGGTGCATCTGCCTGCTGTTTGCGGCTCAACAACTGAACGCCCAGCAACGCATCGGCGGTCCCTACGAGGCCGATTCTTCGACAGTGTTATTGCTGCATTTCAACGGGGATTATCAGAATGAAGTGGACGCCACAGCCGATCCCCGTCCGCATGGGAATACCTCATTTGAAAAATTAGACAGTGCGGGTGTATTCGGTCAGCAGTTACGACTTGACAATGATTCTCCTGCCGATAAAAGCCACCTGCAAGTACCCGATACCTCTACATTGGATCTGACGGGTTCGTGGACCATGGAAGCGTGGGTTCTTTTTTTTAGCTTTTGCCCTACTCAGGATTGCTTACCAAAATACCCTCGAATCTTGTTCAAACCCGGCGACGTCGACACCTCCCGATACTATCTTTCCAATTATTTTATCAATGCTTTCAGCACAAGAAGGAGTTGGTCTACCGGATATTACAGTCCGTCCGCCGGTACGTGGGTTGAAATCAGATCTCCCTATAACATTCTTGGAATCGGGGAGTGGTATCATGTCACCTTCATCCGGGATACCTCCAAAAAAATGATCGTCCAGATGATCCATCAAAATGCATCCGACCCCGGACGCCTGCCCGGCTACGAATCGGATTCCCTTGAATTGCTGCATCTGGAAGCGTTTGACTATGAGGAGGCGGGACAACTGGGCAGCCCTCAAATCAGCAGCCAGCCCTTGTTTATCGGAGCCACCCCTCAAAATGACACCTTATACGGCAACCTGGACGGATGGCTGGACGAGATTCGCATCAGTAATACCGTACGGAATTATCGGGTTCCCCCGTTGATTACAGGGGTTACGGAGCTGGAAAATCAAACAGCGGATCATGACTATCAGATTGAAGCGACCATCGAAACGATCGGCGATAATACGATAGCAGCAGCCGAGCTGCACTACCGGGTGGATGAGGGGGGTTGGCAGACTTTGAGGATGTCCGAGGAAACCGATAACCGGTACACCGCCCGCATCCCCTCCCAGCCGGTCGGCTCCCGCATGACGTACTGGGTCGAGGCCCGTACCGGCGACGGACAACAAACCCGTCAGCCGTCCACCGCTCCCACCGATTCGGTCTATCAATTTGGCGTGTGGAGCGACAGCACGCGCGTCCTGCACCTGCCGTTTGACGAAGGCAGCGGAAATCCCGTGGATCAATCGTTTGCGGAATCCGAAATCACTTTTCACAGCAACGCATCCGGTCCCACATACGCGGACGGTGACGCCGGAGAAGGCGACCAGGCGATGGTGTTCAACGCAACCAACTCCACCTGGCTGGAGGTTTCGTCACCCTTCCACGACCTCACCAACTTCACCCTCGAATTCAAATTCATGGCCCGTGACTCGCTTCCCCTGCAGGACACCCGACTTATAGCCAAAGGGGATCAATCGACCCTCTATTACAGCAACTACCAGATCTATTTCGACCCGAACGGGGCGGTTCGTCCGGCGATCTATGCCGCGGATAACGGGCTTGATCCCTGCGGAGAATTTACCGGGGGATGTCTGCTGATGGATGGTACGAATGAACACATCGAAGCAGAAACCTGGTATCGTGTTCAACTGGGTATCCGGGAACCCGAGGGACTGGTGGCCGACACCGGCCGCATTTTTGCGCATTTATTGGAGGTTGCTTCGGGAGATACGATTGCCAAACGCGTCCACCCGGTGGATGCCGGTGCCAGACCCAATGCGAATTCGCTCATGATCGGAGGAACCGGGGGATCCGAACCTTACTTTAACGGCCTGATCGACGACCTTTCCCTCTACAACTACATACCCTCGAGAATATTCACCGACACGCCGGCCCGTACCGACCCGCTGCCCCGACAAATTACCTTATCCCGGAACTATCCCAACCCCTTCAATCCAACCACTACCCTTAGATTCAGTTTGCCTCGGGCCTCCCATGTTCAACTGACGGTTTATAATTCTATCGGACAAAAGGTATCCACCCTTATACGACGAATGATGCCTGCTGGGAACCATTCTACCACCTTCAACGCATCTGGTTTGTCTTCCGGCGTCTATATCTATCGGTTGAAGGCAGGGGATCATACTGAGTCCAAAAAAATGCTCTTGTTGCAATAAAAGGTTGATTCATCTGCATACATGAACACAAATAGGTCACACCTTTTCCAATAAGTCAGCAAATACTATGGATTCATGGGATATCATGTCCATATGCCCACTTCTCCTATTTCTTACTAAAAGAGGTCTTTGCTCTCTACCCTGCTTGAAAAAATCCCCTGAATTATCAAAATTATATCTATAGGGTTGCCTGTTAGGCTTGTCGACTTACTAATTGATCCAAGATCCGGGAGCGTGACATAAAATGGGAAAGAGTTCAACCTGCATGACCGTAGTTTTATTAATTGGCGCAATTATGCTCGGGCTTACCACCTGCAATGGCGTAAGCTGGGCCCAATCTACTCCGGGGATTACATTTGAGACAGTGGAACCGGTATATATACATGCTCAAAGTCACGGTACTCCATTGACTACCTACTCCTATAAATCGGTTGGCTACGCCGTACTCTCGCCCGATCAGGTGTTGGAGGCGGCCTGGATTTACGGGGTCAAGCCCGAAAAGGTGGCTTTTCAAGCGATGTGGTTCTACCGGCGCAACGATCTGCAGAACATAGCAGGCGTGGAATCGGTCCGCGACGCCGTCGAAAAATTAAATCACCTTCAGCTACAAGAGGCCAAAACCCGTCACGCCGAACCTATGGAAGGAAGCGGACCCCGCGACTCTGTCAGATAACCAGCTTTGGTTTTATTGAAACCGGATGAAATGATACTTTTTATCGTTTTTACTCGATTCGGTCAAACTCTTCCTTGACTTCTTCGTCGGGTCCCTCGCCCAGCAGGCTCACCAGCAGGATCGCGGCGGTCCCCAACAGAAAGCCCGGCAGGATTTCGTACACATCGAAGAGTCCGCCGGATAACTGTTTCCAGACGATCACGGTTACGGCCCCGGTCAGTATCCCGGCCATGGCGGCGTTGCGGGTGATGCGGCGCCAGAACAGGCCGAAGAGCACCACGGGTCCGAAGGAGGCCCCGAAACCGGCCCAGGCGTAGGCGACCAGGTTCAGCACCATGCTGTCGGGATCGGCGGCGATGGCAACGGCGATCAGGGCGACCGCAATCACCGACCCGCGTCCGATCCAGACGAGTTCTTTGTCCCCCGCTTCTTCTCTGAAGAGCGCCTTGTAGAAATCTTCGGCAATCGCGCTCGAGCAGACCAGCAGCTGGGAGTCGACCGTACTCATGATGGCCGACAGTATTCCCGCCAGCAGCACGCCGGCGACCCATGGATTGAACTGTATCTGGGTAAGCTCGATAAAGACCTTTTCGGCATCCTGCAGCGGGGCGTCGGCAAAAAATCCGATACCCGAAAATCCGACGAACACCGATCCCAGGATCCCGAAGATCATCCACGTCATGCCGATCAGCCGGGCCTTGGGCACAATTTTCTCCGAGCGGATCGCCATAAACCGGGCCAGGATGTGCGGCTGACCGAAGTACCCGAGTCCCCAGGCCGCCAGCGAGATAATGCTAATCACCGACATCCCCGAAAAGATATCGATGTACTCAATATCCACTTTGGCCGCCAGTCGAACCGTTTCGTTCCAGCCGCCCAGGTCATAGATCGTCATCACCGGCACGATCAGCAGCGCCATAAACATGAGCACGCCCTGTACAAAGTCTGTCCAGCTCACCGCCATAAATCCGCCGAGAAACGTGTACGAAACAATCACCAACGCCCCGATAGCCAGCGCCCAGTAGTAATTGAGTCCGAAGCTGCTTTCAAACAGTTTGGCTCCGCCGACCAGTCCCGACGAGGTGTAGATCGTAAAGAAAACCAAAATCACCACAGCCGAAACCACGCGCAGCAGCCGAGAAGAGTCGCGAAAACGATATTCAAAGAAATCGGGCAGGGTCAGCGAATCGTTCGCCGCATAGGTATAGGAGCGCAGTCGTCGCGCCACAAACTGCCAGTTCAGGTAAGCGCCGATCACGAGTCCGATGGCAATCCAACTCTGGCTCATACCCCCGGCATAGAGCGCGCCCGGCAATCCCAGCAGCAGCCACCCGCTCATATCCGATGCCCCGGCGCTCAGGGCCGCCACGAAGCTGTTCAATTGTCGTCCGCCGAGAATATAATCCGACAGGTTCTCGGTGAGGTGGTAGAAAAGCATACCCACCCCCAGCATTCCGACAAGATACACCACAAATGTCACCAGCACCGGTACATTCATGACTTCCGCTCCGGTCTTTGTTTAAGATAGGACCAGATGCAAAGCGCCAACACAATAATCATCGGTGCCAGCAGCCAAATCCAAGTGGGGAGCGTTAATGAAGTCGGGTGCATTTTATATGGCTTATTGGTTGTTATGTTGGTGGTTGCTTTTAAGGAAAGCTCGAGGCTGGAGGCTCGAAGCTCGAGGCGGCTTATGGCCTTTAAACTTCATTTGTGGCTGTATATTTATCGAGATAACAAGCATTCTAATTTAGCCGTGGCTTACTTTAAAAAATCCAGCCATGCCTCGAGCCTCCAACTTCGAGCCTCGAGCATTGTTAGAAATTTACTTTCTAACAATCTTCCCTTTCGGTGTTATGGTTTCGCCCGGTCCGGGTTCTTCGGTCGGAAAATCGCCGATGGAGACGTCGGGATCCCGGTCGTGGGGGACGTAGTGGACGTGAGAGCCGTGGGAGACGGCGGTATAGGGCTTGGGATTGAATACCCCGAGCGCATCCGCCAGGGCCAAACCGGCCAGAATCACGATCCCGACAATTACCACATATTTAAGTATATTTTTGCGCGTCATATATGTGCTTATTCATTCTACTTTAAACCGTGGAATAACTTATTCCTGCGATGCTTATGTATTCTTATGAAATGATGCTTTAAACTAACGCTTCCTAATGCAATGGAAATAATATGAATGCTCCTGAAACCTTATGAATCCATGCTTTTTTATGATTAATGTATCTTTACCGGCTTGTTGCCTTTGGTCCCGACGCCTATTGGGACCTGCGTTGCGAGTGGCTTGTCCTCCCCCTGTCACCGACCCTTGTCGGAGACTTTCCCCCCTACCGACAGTGGTCGGCACAGGTCCGAAGGGGGACTTCCTCGGGTCAGAACAAGATGGCCACTTTATCGCAAATTTGCTCACAGAGCCGCTGGTGCTGTTCAGAGATTGAATTTTTGGTATGGGAGTCGATATCCAGTTCAGCGACAAACCGGCCGTTTTTCATGACCGGAACGACAATTTCTGACTGCACGTGCACGCTGCAGGATAGATAATTCGTGGCCTGGCTGACGTCCTGGACGACAAACGTCTCCTCGGTCTCGGCCGCTTGTCCGCAGATCCCCGTACCAAACGGAATACGCGTGTGCTCGGTCGGTTCGCCTACATAGGGCCCTAACACCAACTCCCGCTCCTTTTCTTCATCCCGCAGGTAAAATCCGACCCAGTCGAAGACAGAAACTTCTGACGAAAGCAGTTCGCAAATCTGCTTTAACATAACCTCCCGCTCGTCCGAGCGACGCATGATGTTATCGACTTCCGTTGTCAATTCATCAACTTGTTCATCCGTAAGCGATGTCGTAGCACTCATGAATTTTGTTTAATGATTCTTGTTAAACCGATGCTGTATAAATATAACCAACTGTCAATTCTTTTCGGGCACGACTGATCATTTCAACCTGATATGTATCCCTTTCAACCGTACTTTCCTTTAATCCAAATTTTATGGAACCGTTAATCTCAAATTACTGTTACCACAAACGAAGCATCTGTCTCGAGAATGTATAATCTAGGAGTCTTTCACAAATTCACAAATACATACATAATAACTTATGGCAGAACCCAAAATTGCGCAGAAGGGACCTTTTGTTCTTGAAGTTGAACCCGGCAATCATGCGTGGTGCCAGTGCGGTCGATCCGAAAACCAACCTTATTGCGACGGATCGCACAAGGGCACCGGTATTAAACCCAAAGTTGTAAAGATCGAAGAAGAGCAAGAAATCGCCTGGTGCGGATGCAAGCAATCGGGCAACAAGCCGTATTGTGACGGTACGCACAACGAGTTGTAAGATCACAGGTATTTATTTGATCCGAAATACCTATCTCAACTCACCGTGATTTCATATCACCTATATTGAGGGGACCACGGGCTTGTTGACAATGAAAATCCACAGACGGTCAAGCACCTATCGGGAACCTAGGAGGCTGTCGGACTTTCCGGTTCGCAACGAAAAAAAGTCCGGTTTGAGGTAGATTTGGCCGATTTTGACGTAGAATAGCGGGGCTATTTAAGGAAAAATCGGCCCAAAGATACTCAAATCCGGCTTTTTTGCAGTAGAATTGTGAAAGTCCGGCAGCCTCCTAGAAGGAATTAATTTAACTTTCCTGTTAATGTTGCTATTTTGCTTTTAAGATCTATCTATATGGGAATCCGTTTTAAACAAATAATGCAGTAGGGGCTGAACCAAACTTCAAGCCACGTTGGAAGCTACTAAAAGAGATGTCATCCTGGTTGGCGGCGGACATGCCAGCATTCCCTTGATCAAACAAGCCAAAAAGTGGTCAGAGCAGGGAATCTCTGTCATGTTGATCACGGCCAGCCAATATCTCTACTACTCCGGTATGGTTCCGGAATACCTGGGAGGCGTATACCGGCGCGAACAGGTGCGAATCGACCTTCAGGCGTTGTGTCTGGCCCATAATATAGAATTTCGCAAAGCGCAAGTAGTTGGCCTCGAACCCGAGCATCGCCGGTTAACTACGGCGAAAGGCGACCGTTACGTTTGTCGGCTGACCGTCTTCGATATCGGCTCTCGCAACCCAAATCTGCCGGGTATGGAGAATATCAGTCCCACGAAACCGCTTCACAAGATTGAGCGGCTGGAAAAATTCACGGAAAATCACCTGCTTAACCCGACCGAAAGCAAAAAACAACACCTCGTTATCGTCGGCGGAGGGGCAGCCGGCGTCGAGATTGCTCTCAATATCAGCGCCCGGGTAAAAGCGTACCAACGACACACTTCGCTCAAACTTACTCTTATCGAAGAGCAGGACCGGCTCCTGTCCCGCTTCCCCGCCTCGGCCGGCGAGTACGTGAGCGACTGGCTGCAAAAACGCGGCGTAGACGTCCGCATAAAACGCAAAACCACGCGAATTGACAAGGATCAACTGGTGTTGGACGACGACCATACGCTGCCCTATGACTTTGGTTTATGGGCCACCGGGCCGACGGGTCAGCCCATCTTTGCTGAAGCCGGATTGGAGTGCGACCAGAAACAATTTTTATGGATTGAGGATACCCTTCGTCACGCTGAATACCCCTGGTTATTCGCCGCCGGCGATTGCGTTCGCATCCGTCAACTGCCCGATCTGGAAAAGCTGGGGATTCATGCCGTCAAGCAGGGAGCACAACTTCTGCATAATGTAGACGCAGCCGTACAACAGATGGTGGAGGGCAACCACCCCAAGGACGCTGAATTGGAGTCCTTTAAACCTTATCCTGTCGCCCCCGTCATCATTTCGACCGGCGGCAAAAAAGCAATCTGGATCACCTCTCGCACCTGGTTCTCCGGCAAAAGCTTCCTGCGACTTAAACACTGGCTTGACGCCCGGTGGATTGAGGATTACCAATACCCCATCGATCAAAAGATTGCGCTTTCTGAAAAACTGCACACCCGTTATGCTTTAAAGCAATAACATTGTGATAAAAGCGGGCGGCGGTTCCTTGCTCGAAAACTTTTCTTCGTATTGTGCTTTTTAACAATAGTTCGAAATCTTATTAATCCTTATCATCCAATCCTGCTCTTGAACCAGAAAACTTTAATGCTTCGGAACCGCCGCCCGCTTTTATCACAATGTTACCCATTTTAGGGTTGGGTATTCCATTTATTAGCATTATTATTGGCGTTTCAGCCGTAATAGTTTAACATGGAACTAAAAGCAGAACCGACCCGCGATGCATTCTGCGCTTAAAGTCATTGAAAAATCGTTAGCTGCCTTTGCCGACTGGATCTGGGGCGCCCCTTTGCTGATCGTTCTTTTGGGCGGGGGGATATTTTTCATTCTCTATTCACGCTTTCTGCCCTTCCGGTATTTTCGTCATGCGATCAACATTTTACTCGGCAAATACGATGATCCCGACGATCCCGGAGATATTAACCACTTTCAGGCGCTATCGAGCGCCCTTGCCGCAACGGTCGGTATGGGAAATATCAGCGGTACCGCCATCGCCATATTTATGGGCGGACCCGGTGCGCTATTTTGGATGTGGGTCAGTGCCACCGTCGGTATAGCGACCAAGTTTTTTACCTGTACGCTGGCCGTCTTATACCGGGGAAAAGATTCACAGGGAAAACTCCAGGGCGGTCCGATGTACGTCATCCGCGAGGGACTGGGAAAGGCCTGGAAGCCGCTGGCCGTTCTTTTTGCCCTGGCCGGGCTCATTGGTCCGCTGCCGATCTTTCAGGCCAATCAGCTTACCCAGATACTACGGGATGTAATCTATATTCCATACGGCATGGCGACGGCCCAGGCACACTTTACGGTCGACTTTATTACAGGGGTGGTGCTTGCCGGATTGGTTTCGATCGTCATTTTCGGCGGTATTAAACGCATTGGCCGCGTTGCCTCCCGCATGGTACCCTTTATGGTAGTCTTATATGTAGGACTGGTGCTCGTTATCTTGGCCATGAATATTGAAGAAATCCCCTATTACCTCGGATTGATTGTAACCGATGCCTTTACCGGAAAAGCTGCAGCCGGCGGGGTGGTCGGATCCGTAATCGTCACCGGTATCCGACGCGGGGCCTTTTCGAACGAGGCGGGTATCGGGACCGAAGCGCTCGCTCACGGAGCCGCCAAAACCAAAGAGCCGGTCCGCGAGGGATTGGTAGCCATGCTGGGTCCGGCCATCGATACCCTGATCGTCTGCACCATGACTGCGCTGGCCATTCTTGTAACCGGCGTGTGGAAAACCAGCGAAGCAAATGGAGTAACCCTGACGCTTGATGCCTTCAATGCGGCCTTTGCGGGAGCGGGATCCCTGCTGCTCGGCATATGCGTGCTTATTTTCAGTCTGAGTTCGATGTTAACCTACTCCTATTACGGCTACAAATGCCTGGGATATTTGATCGGGGCCGAGCGACAGGGACTCTATAACTATTTGTACGTGATCACCATCGTATTCGGCAGTGTGGCTTCCCTGAAGGCGGTATTCAGCCTGATTGACGGCATGTTTGCCCTCATGGCCATCCCCACCATGGTTTCCTCGGTCCTGCTGGCTCCCAAAGTCATGGAGGCCGCCCGCGACTACTTCTCCCGCATTCACACGTTTGACATGCAGGATTGAGTCAGGAGATAAATAGTTTATAGTCGAGAAGAGGCCGCAAATGACCAATCGGGCGGCAGTTCCTTGCTCGGAAACTTTTCTTTGTATTGCAGCTTCTAATAAAGTTCGTGAGCAGATTACCAAAAATCCATTATCTTTGCTTTTGAACCAGAAAATTTTAATGCTTCGGAACCGCCGCCCGATTGGTCAGGAAGCTTGCCTCCTACAGACATAAATCAATATGGTTGATTCGACTTCTCTTATCGATTCGGTTTCATCTCCACGAATCTCTGTGGTGATGCCGGCATACAACGCCGAGGACACCATCGAAGAGGCCATTGAAAGTATTCTTAACCAGGAAGCATCCGACTTTGAGCTGCTGGTCATTGATGACGGCTCCACCGACGCAACCCCGGAACTGATTCAAATATGGGAGCAACAAGACGCCCGTCTCATCTATCACCGGCAACCCCACAAAGGCATCACCTCCGCCCTGAACCTCGGACTACGAGAAGCCCGCGGACGGTATATCGCCCGCATGGATGCCGACGATATATCGTTCCCAAATCGATTGCAACTTCAATCTGACTATCTGGACCGAAATAACGGTGTTGGAGTTATCAGCGGAAAAGTTAGATTCAAGGGATTGGAAGAAGACTATAACGGATATGCACGATACGTGGAGTGGGTCAACAGCCTGGATTCAGAAAACGATATATCGTTGAACAGATTCATCGAATCGCCCATCCCCCATCCTTCTGTCATGTTTCGACGATGGATCGTAGAAACGCTGGGCGGGTATCGTGACGGTGATTTTCCCGAGGATTACGAGTTATGGCTGCGCTGGATGAACGCCGGAATTAGATTTCACAAATTGGACCAGGTCATTCTACAATGGCACGATCATCCCGCACGACTATCGCGGAATCATCCCCGGTATCACCGGATGGCATTTCACCGGATCAAGGCCTATTATCTATCCCGATGGCTGGAACTTTACAACCCTTTTCATCCCGAGGTGGTTATCTGGGGTTCGGCCCGTTCCAACCGAAAACGGGCAAAGTTGCTGGAGCGTCACGGTATTCGCATTACGGCGTTTGTAGACGTGAACCCCAATAAATTCGGACAAAAAATTCACGGCATCCCGGTATGGTCGCCCGACGAGCTGCCGGAAGCAGGATCCTGTTTTGTAATTCCTTTCGTGGCTACACGCGGAGCTAATTCGGACATAGCTGACGTCCTGGAAGCCAAACACTACCGGGAAGGAATTGATTACTTGTTCGGAGCCTGACTTTGATGATTTAATAGATTCGCATAATGAAAGAGGTATTAGTATAGTTGTATGTATGCCATACGTAAAACGGTCTCAACCTGGAATATGAAAAAGAAAGTTGACAGGCGCTGGAATCTTTCGGTATCAACAATATGTCGAACAACGCAGAAACCTAAATCACACGACATTTCAACAATCAACTCCCGTGTCCTATAACATACCGGCCAATACAGACCAAAACCAATTTACCGATCCGGACGAATCACGCGAGCAACTACGAAAACGCGTCAGTAAACATCCGGAACTTGAATATCAACCCCTGGGACTGAGCGAAGAGGGTCGCCCGCTCTATGCCGTAGAATTCGGAGAAGGCCCGCTACGGGTAAGTTTGCTGGCCGGGGCTCATTCGGATGAACCGGTGGGTCCTGAAACCTTGCGGCTTTTTATCAACACCCTCATGGCCGAATCCGGCCAAAAATCAATCAAAAAGTTAAAAGAAACGTTCACCTTTCACATTATTCCTCATATCAATCCTGACGGAGAGGCTGTCAACTGGCAGTGGATCCGGAAGTGGCCCGACATGGATTCCTACCTCCAGCATGCATTTCGCGAGCAGCCCGGCCGCGACCTGGAGTTCGGCTATCCGAATATGCGCGTGGAGAACCGGCTGGTATCGAGTTACCTGAGATCACAGGGGACCTTCGACCTTCACATGAGTTTGCACGGGATGGCATTTTCGGAGGGACTGATGCTGCTGATTGAACGACACTGGATTGACCAAACCGAGTCGCTGCGAAATCATTTTAAAGCACTTGCCGACCAAAATGGTCTGCCGTTGCACGATCATGACCGCGGCGGAGAAAAGGGTTTTAAGTATATAGCCCCCGGTTTCAGCACAACTCCCGAGGGAAGAGCCATGCGGCAGCATTTTGAAAACAAGGGGGATACGGAAACCGCCCAAAAATTCCACCTCAGCTCCATGGAATACGTCCGATCGCTCGGAGGCAGCCCGCTATGTCTGGTTACCGAACTTCCCCTGTTTCTGGTGGCATTTAAAGAAGAACCCGAAAAGACCGAACCGGATCAGCCGGAAGCTTATCTCTCCTTGAAAGAAAAAATTCCCTTACTGCGCAAACGTCGTTCGCAAGGCGAATCTTTCGATGATTTACTGGCCCCCTATAAATTCACTTCCCTGCCCTTGTCAACCGCCCTGTCCATACAATTTCGAACGATCGAAGCGGCCCTGGAGTTGATAGAAGAAGCTTGAGAAACACCATTTAAGAGGTCTTTGGCCCACCGGACGGCCGGTTCCTTGCTCGGAAACTTTTCTTCGACAATTAGCAAGGAACGGGTGGTTGTCATATATACGATCATAGTTTTTACAGGCTTATACCCAGAAAATTTTAATGCTTCGTAACCGGCCGTCCGGTGGGCCAAAAACCTCTTAAATTTTACCTCTCTTGCTTGTGCCGACCAAGCATCGCCTGGTTCATTGCCTCGTATCCTTCATGGATAACCAGGTTATCCGGAATCGAGGCGTCAAGTCCCTCTTTAAAAGCATCTGCATATCCACTGGGGAGGGCAAAGTCGAATGAGATATCCGGAAACTTGTGGACAACTTCAGGCAGCATCTGAACATGAAAATCCATGTTGCCGGTATAGGTCAGGTACCCTGCCGCTGATTTCGGGTGACGTTTTTCAAGATAATCCTCCAGGTCGGGATACGGTACACTCGCTCCCAGAAAGACCGGATTCTCATCTTCCTCCAGCAAGAGATACTGAAGCATCAATATAGAAATGTCGTGGAGTTCCTGGTCCGGCAGAAAGAGGGTAGTCTCGGGTTTCTGATCGTTTGAATCGGCCAGGTCGATGGTGACCATCAACTTTCGACGGATAAAATTAGAAAGGAGGTGTTCGTGGACCGAATGTACCGTGCCGATCTCCCAGAGGGTTCCAAGAGTACTGAGTAAAGGCAGGAATAAATCTTTTAAGGTCAACCGAAATCCAAACCGCTCCAACGCCTTGTGGTAGATCTTTCGCAATTTGGCAGCCTCCAGATCCAGAATCTGATTCAACGCATCGTCATATAACTGCTTTAAATACGCCTCATCATGCTGCTGAATCAACGATTCCAGCCGATCATCCAGTTCGCCTGCATCCATCTCCAGGACCGTGGAAATGCGGTATCCCTGATCCAGCATCTTCGCAACTTTCATCATATACCGCAGTGTCGACGCATCAAATTGATGCTCCTTTCCTTCGGTCCGCAGCGGCTCCAGAATACCATATCGCTTTTTCCATATACGCAAGCGATTGGTCTGGATTCCCGTAATCTGGGCGATGTCATTCAACGTAAAGGTTTGTTTAATCATCTGTTTGGTCCTGTCTTTGCCACCGTTCGTAAATTATGACAATAGGCATTAGCAAAAGAAACGTATAGAACAGGTCTTCCACCGGTATAGAATACAGGCGGAATCCGAGGTTCTCCTGGTCGTTATAGAGTACAATCGGTTTTGCCGTTAAAAACCCGTTAACAATAAAAAAAGGTATTAACGTAAACAAGTAAGCGACCCAGAAACGAACCATATACGCAGGCCTCCATACATTAATCAACAGAAACAAGATGGATGAAAGCCCCAGTACCACCGATGTATAAGCCTTTTCGTGAAATATAAAGGCAGCAAACAAACATCCGGTGCCCATCAATGCGTGAAACCAGTAGAGCCCCGCCCCCCGTCGCCAGGCTCTTTCTTCTCCCCGCACGTATCGCACCCACTCATATATATACATACAGGCATAGGGAATACATACAAAAAACAGCCATTCGGCCAGCGGAAGCCCCATGATGGTCACCCGACCACTGTAACGCTCGTTAAAATGCCATACCCCGTTTTCCGCAAATCGGATATCCCACAAAATAAAAGGGACCAACACCAGGAATATGGCTGCAAACAACGGCTTCCAGCGGCGATAAAACTGAACACGGCGTTCAAAACTGCCCAGCAGGGGAATCAGAATCACCAACAAGTCCACCCACAGATACAGTGATTGCATTACTTTCGCTTCCTGCCTTTCCGTTGTTTAGCCATTTCCCAATACCTGGAAGGCACCCACAAGAATCCATATGCCTCCCCGGGGATACGCTCAAGATGCTTGTGATGCATTTTGTGCGCCAGTCGAACCGCTCGAAGATAGGTGTTGTCAAATCGGTCCAACAAGCGAATACGACGGTGGACATACACGTCGTGCACCAGAAAATAGGCAATACCATAGACTAAAATCCCGATCCCGATGCTCAACAAATACATATTCTCATGCATGGTTCCCTCGTAGATTAACCATATCGAGGGTACGGCAAAAATAAGGGCAAACACATCGTTAAGCTCCCATGTATGTTCGTGGGGCTTATGGTGATCCTCGTGCAGTTTCCATAACCAACCGTGCATGACGTACTTGTGGGTAAACCACGCCATAAACTCCATAAACAAGAATGCTGCCAACCCTGTGGCTATATATGCTACCATGATTTGATCACATTTTGTAACGTTAAATATTTTTATATTGTTACATAATAATTATTATTTTAAATAACATCCATTGTTCGTAATATGAATATACTACATATAGTTACAATATGAAATCAAAGCTTGCCGTCATAGGGGCCGGGTTTTCCGGGTTAACCGCCGCTGTCGCATCTGCAAAGGCGGGGTATGAAGTGGACGTATATGAAAAAAACGCCACGCCCGGGGGACGTGCGCGCCAATTCAGCCGTGACGGGTTTCATTTTGACATGGGCCCCAGCTGGTATTGGATGCCGGACGTTATCGATGCCGAGTTCAAACGTTATGGTTATACGGCAACTGATTTCTTTGACCTGCAGCGATTGGATCCCTCCTATACGGTTTTCTGGTCGGAGGATGAACCTTTGCAGGTCCCGGCCGACGTAGACCGGCTCACACCCTGGCTTGAGCAACGTGAAGAAGGTGCCGGACAAAAATTGCAGGATTTTTTGGAGGAGGCCCGGAAGAAATACCATCTCGGGATGTTCGACCTGGCTCAACAGCGAAAACCCAAGCTGAGAAATTTCGCGCGACCTCATATGATCAAGTCGGTGGCCACGCTCAATCTTTTTAAATCGATGCAGCGCCATATTGACCGATACTTCACAGATCCGCAAATCCGACTACTCCTTAGCTTTCCCATATTGTTTCTAGGCGGGTCACCCCGGCAAATGCCGGCTCTCTACAGTCTCATGAATTACGCCGACATGAAGCTCGGAACGTGGTATCCCCCCGGAGGAATATATGAACTCGTCAAAGCCTGGCATCAGCTTGCGGAAGAGTTGGACGTGGAATTTCATTTTAACACGGAGATCGAGGAAATAAAAGTGCACTCAAACCGGGTCACCGGACTCCGGAGCGGCGACCAGTCTTTCGACGCTGATTCGCTTATTGCCACCGGCGATTATCATCATGTCGAACAAAATCTGCTGCCGAAAAACCATCGGATATACAGCGAAAGCTACTGGAATTCCCGGACGATGTCGCCCTCGTGCCTGATCTACTACCTCGGTCTCGATCGCAAGCTGCCGGGTCTTACGCATCACAACCTGTTTTTTGACGAAGATCTCGATCAGCATTCCGATGCCCTGTACAAGAACCCGAAATGGCCGGAACGTCCCCTGTTTTACGCCTGCTGTCCCTCAAAAACCGACTCGACGGTAGCTCCGGAGGGCATGGAAAACCTTTTTCTGCTGATGCCCGTTGCCCCCGGACTAGACGATACTGAAAACATCAAGAGTTATTATTTCAAGCTCCTGGAAAAACGCATCGAACGACATACCGGGATTCGTCTTTCCGATTACCTGGTGGTAAAAGAATCTTACGGCGTGCAGGATTTTAGTTCAGACTACAACGCTTTCCGGGGAAACGCCTATGGATTAGCCAACACCCTGAAACAAACATCCGTATTAAAACCCTCCATGCAGCATCCAAAAATATCCAATATGGTATTCGGGGGTCAATTGACCCAACCGGGACCGGGGGTTCCACCATGCCTGATATCCGGTCGCATGGCGGCTCAACAAATCATGGGAGGAACGACATAATGAATCGCATTGAGCACAATCGACAAATCTACCAGAAAGTATCGGCCCGCACGAGTCGATATGTAACCCACGAGTACAGCACCTCCTTTTCATTAAGCATTTTCCTGTTGCACCAGGACCTGCGAGGACCTATTCGGGGGATTTATGGATTTGTCCGACTCACGGACGAGCTCGTTGACACCTTTCATGAGACGGATCAGTCAGCCGAACTGCAGTCCTTCAAGGAGCAGACCTACCAAGCCATACGTAACCGGTTCAGCAGTAACCCGGTGCTTCACTATTTTCAACAGGTCGTCCATGATTACCAGATCGATGAATCGCTTATCGAGACCTTCTTCAACAGTATGGAGATGGATCTACACCATAATCGATATGACCGGTCTGCTTTTGAAGATTACATCTACGGCTCGGCCGAAGTCGTCGGCTTAATGTGTCTGCACGTATTCTGTGAGGGAGATCACGAAATATTCGACCAGCTGAAGCCATACGCTCTGAAACTCGGGGCGGCCTACCAAAAGGTGAACTTTCTGCGAGACCTGGGAGAAGACATGGAGGAGCTTAATCGCACCTATTTTCCCCAGTTTGACCGATACAATCTGAACTGGCACACAAAAAATCAGATCGAACAAGAGATTGAGACAGATTTCAACACTGCATACCAGGGAATAACCCGGCTGCCTATTAAAGCCAAATTTGGCGTTTACGTATCCTATCTATACTACCGCCGTCTCTTTCAAAAAATTAAACAGACGTCGCCCGACCAGATACTTGATCGGCGCATCCGGATTTCCAATGTACGAAAGGGATACATATTATGTGAGGCATACATGCATCACAAGCTGAACCGGATCAGGCCGACCCGCTAGCTGAAATTCCAGGTTGCTCCCCCCTTTTTAAAGACAGAAGTACCCGATAAATGTCCCGGGAGGCTGTCAGGCTTTCCCAATACAACTACAAAAAAGCCGGATTTGAGTATCTTTCGTTGCGAAGCGGAAAGTCCGACAGACTCCCGGAAAATTAAAAAATTACAACCGCCCTCTTTCAAAGATTCACATTTCGTCACGTCTGAATCGCTCTTCATCCCAGCATATCTGGTTTTATCACAATTGCCCGTAATATCTCTGCTTTTTATATGAGATTGGTATCAGAACAGAAGTGACCAATACTATAAATTAATACGGAGCACCTATATGAAATATACGAAACCACTTATCCTAACCATTGCCGTGCTATTCATGGCAACTTCTTTTGGTATGTCACAACGGCCTGTAGCCGCAGATGAAAGTGATATTGACTATGTACATGATCTTATTCTGGATGGAAAGTATAAACAACTCAAGATGTTCCTGTCGGGCGGAGACTATGCCAATCTGGAAGATGAAATTGGTAATTCGCCATTGTTTTTCGCTGTCAAAGTAGGTGATAAAAAAATCATCGATCTACTAATCGAGAACGAAGCCAACGTCAACAAAGCCAATGAAACCGGCACCACGCCTTTGATGATCGCCGCTAAATATGGAAACACCTACGCAGTAAAAACGCTTATTAAACATGGTGCCGATCCAATGGCTTTAAATAATTCCGGCCATACAGCTGAAACCTATGCATCTGCCTTCAAGCATAATCACATTAAATCTCTATTGAAAAAATAGACTCTTCTGGTGGAGCAAGGTGATCAAGAATATCCCCTATTACTAAAAATCATCTCTTGAATAGCTCCCTACATGGTCACTTCAAAGATTTGTGGCCAATAAGGTGGCGGCTGATAGTCGCCACCTTTTTTAATTTCCCTTCTGCGCAAAAAAATTATACCAGAGCGGTCAGCTGTTCCTTATTGCAGGCTTTCCCGTCGTACTGGCTCTCAATCGTATAATTATTAGTTCTTGCCAAAACAGCCACAATTTTCAAAACAGTTAATACCTCGAAGTTACCGGCCGAACTCTTTAAAAACTCAAAATTTATATTCAATAGGAGTCTCTTCATTTCGTTTATAAAGAGCGAATTCTTTTAAGACCGGCTTATTCTTGCACAATGGATATCATACCACCCAACGTATTGTTGGAGGCCTATTCCACGGGGATATTCCCCATGGCCGAGCACCGTTATGACGATTCCTTCAACTGGTATACCGCCCGGCGCCGGGGAATCATCCCCCTGCAGGATTTTAAGGTGAATTCCAACACGCGTCGACTCATCCGAAACAATCGCTACGCTATAAGCATCGATCAGCATTTCAAGGAAGTAATGCTGGCCTGCGCCGACCGGCCCCAAACCTGGATATCGGATCGAATTATCAACTCTTATCAACAACTGCATGAAATGGGACATGCTCACTCGGTCGAAGTGCACTCCCGTGAAAACGGCGAATTGGTGGGGGGCTTGTACGGCGTATCATTGCAGGCGGCGTTTTTCGGAGAATCGATGTTTAACGAGGAGCGAGAGACCTCGAAAATTGCCCTCTATTACTGTCACAAGGCCCTGGTCGAGGGCGGCTTTCAACTATGGGATACGCAGTTCTACACCGAGCACCTGGCCCAGTTCGGGTGCAAGGAGATACCGGCAGATCACTACCAGTTCCTGCTCGAAAAAGCGATGGAGAGCGAAGCTCAATTTAACGGGAAAACGTGATAATCTTTTCATGTGATCAAATCGGAATCATCCTGTTCTTCAAACAGATCGAGCTGGATTCCCTCCCGTTGCCTTTCCAAATTAAGATTGGAAAGTGTCACCCCTATCAAGCGGACACTGCGGGCTCCCGCCTCGGTTTCCCTTAACAACTGTTTTGCCGCCTCCGCCAGTTCATCCGCCCGGTCCAGGTACCCGCTGAAAGTACTGCTGCGGGTGATGGTTTCAAAGTCGGCGTATCGGACCTTGACCGTGACCGTTTTCCCGGCTGCATTGAGGCGTTGAGCCCGATCGGCCACTTTCTGTGAGAGGGTCTCCAGGTACTGTTTCAACCATGAAAGGTCGAGGATATCCTCGTTGAAGGTGTTCTCTTTGCCAATCGATTTACGAATGCGGTGTGTTTTGACCTCCCTCGGATCGATGCCGCGCACGATGCGATAATAATGACGACCCGCTTTTCCAAATTGTTCAACGAGCTCATACTCACCCAACTGCTTTAAATCCTTTCCCGTATAAATGTCCATCCGGTTCATTTTACGCTCGGTCGCATCCCCGATCCCATGGAACTCCCCAATTTCCAGCTCCTCCAGGAAGCCCTCGGCCTCGTCGGGTGTTATAACCGCCAATCCATCCGGCTTATCCAGGTCCGAAGCCACCTTGGCCAAAAATTTATTCATCGATATCCCGGCCGAAGCGACCAAGCCGGTCTTCTGCTTGATCCGCTTTTTAATTTCACGGGCGATGAGAGTGGCTGAAGGACAGTCAAAGTGGTTTTCGGTCACATCGAGGTACGCTTCATCCAGCGAGAGCGGTTCAACCAGATCAGTAAATTCAAAAAATATCTCGCGGATCTGGCTGGATACTTCCCGGTAAACCTCAAAGCGAGGCTTCACAAAGATTGCATGCGGACACAGACGCGCCGCCCTTGCAGACGGCATCGCCGAATGCACCCCGTACTTCCGCACCTCGTAACTGGCCGCAGCCACAACTCCGCGCTTTTGCGGAGACCCTCCCACAATAAGCGGCTTGCCCCGGTATTCAGGAAAGTCGCGCTGCTCAACCGATGCATAAAACGCATCCATGTCGATATGTATAATCTTCCTCGTAATTGCTTTTATATATTTTATTTTTTTCCGTTATTATAAAGCTTGTAAAAGACGTTTCTTACGGGAACTGTTATATTATAAATATTCGACTTATATAGATCTAAAAAATACGCATTATGCCTGAATTATCAGCGGTTTACATTTACTGGTATATATCCATCGGACTGTTGGTCGGATATATCAGTCGATTCATTTTCGGCCGTCGCGGGTTGAGAACGATCCCAAGTATTCTTACCGGTGCGCTCGGTTCGGTCACCTGCGGCCTCATCTCCCAATGGTTTAACCTGGGGGACAACCTGATCATGGGACTCATCGGAGCGATTGGCTTTTTATTTATCTGTAATATCTTTCTTTCCCACCCGGAATCAGGGGTCGCCGAGATCGAATCGCGCTGAACGTCCGGTTTTTATGCTATTTTTTCCTTCTTTGTGAAGCGTTATCCAACGAACCGCAGGTTCCGTGATGGCAACAGCAGACGACCGCATAAACCCTTCGCTGCGTGAACGCATACATTTTCTCCAGCAACCACAATCTTATCCTGAGAAGCCCGATTCGGTACAGATTGTCCAGACCCACATCTCGGTCGTGGCCCTGGCCGGTAATTATGCCTATAAACTCAAGAAGCCGGTAAATTTCGACTTTCTTGATTTCTCCTCCCTGGATCAACGGCGATACTACTGTCAAAAAGAGATCGAACTAAACAGCCGCCTCTGTCCCGATATCTATCTTGGCATATTACCCATTTATCAAGGCAAGAAGGGGCTTTACTTTGGGACTGATTTTCTGAATGCTTCGGATTCTCCCCTGGAATCAGACAAGGACCCGGTCGAATTCGCCATCAAAATGAAGCGGCTTCCGGACCACCAGTTTCTCAGCCATAAAATCACTCATGGGTCGCTTGAATCGTCCGACCTTCGACGCACGGCTCAAAAGCTGGCACGCTTTTACCGGCAGCAGAAGAAAAGCACGCATTCCAAGCAAACAGAACACCTCGAAACTATACAACAGAATATTGATGAAAACTTCCGGCAGACCGAGCCTTTTGTGGATTCTCTGGTAAACCCGATTGCTCACGAAATTATCCACTATTTTACAGATCGTTTTATTCAGCGCCACGCCAAGCTTTTTAAGCAGCGCATCGAAGAGCGTGCCATTGTCGACGGTCATGGGGATCTGCATCTTGACCATATCCATGTTAATCCGAAGCGTGTCTGCATATACGATTGCATTGAGTTCAACGAGCGATTTCGCTTCCAGGATATTGCCAACGACCTGGCTTTTTTAGCGATGGATCTTGATCGGTATGAGCAGTTCGAACTTAGCCAGCAGTTTATTGGTTGGATGACCCGTGAACTGGAGGATCGATCGCTATACCGTTTAATCGATTTTTACAAATGCTACCGGGCCGTGGTTCGCGCCAAGGTCGAAGCCATGAAAAGTACTGAGGATGAAGTATCAGAACACGACCAATCTCAATCTCGCGATATGGCCCGTCGCTATTTTCATCTTGCATTACGTTATGCAGTAATCGGATCCCAACCCATCGCCCTGATCGTAATGGGACGCATCGGGACCGGAAAAAGCACGCTTTCCCGCGCACTTGCCGAAGAACTCGATCTACACCGCTTTAATTCCGATCGTATCCGCAAGGAACTCGCCGGATTGCCCGTGAGGGAAGCCAGTCCGAAGTCAATACACGATTACCTGTACTCCCAGGAAATGTCAGATCGCACCTATACCGCCTTGATGGAACGCAGTATAAACCGGCTAAAGGAAGGGCACAGCGTTATCTTGGACGCAACTTTCAGCCGTAAAGCGAAAAGAGAGGAGTTGATCCAATATCTCCGAAATATCTCGGTTCCCTATTATTTCATCGAAATGCAATCCGCCGATCGCCGCATTAAAAAGCGTCTTCGAAAACGGGATCAATACGATAATATCATCTCGGATGCCCGGTTGGAAAACTTTGAGCCGCTGAATAAAATTTATCAATCACCCGATGAAATTGATGACGAACACCATTTGAGTATGAATACAGAACAGTCGGTCGCAGAGAGTATCCGCCTGCTTTTTGAAAAACTTGTGAAGGCACACGTCGAACAAGTCTAGCCCGAATTTCACCAGACCAGAGGTACCAAATGTCCCTCCGCATCGTTAAAACTCTTAACCTTAAAAAGTTTCAGTAACGTAATACTCTATGTCTACACCTATTTACAAGCGAAACCTTATTTCCTCTACTTGCTTACTCCTCTTGCTCGGATTGTTTTTCGGGTGTCAATCTTCTCCCCGGATTGATCAGGATGCACAGGATTTGCTGGAAAAAGTGGAGCAGACTTATCAAACCACTGATGCTTTTCGTCTGGACGCCACTATTACGACGGAACTGAGCTCCGGGTCCCGGAATCGAACCATCGAGATTCCGCTTACCTACGCCGCTTCATCCCCCGGCAAGATGCGCCTCGAGGTAAAACATCAAAGGGCCAATGTCACTCTGGTTTCCAATGGATCCACTACCTGGACCTACCTGGCCGCGGACCACCAGTATACCCGGAAAAACGCCTCTACTCTCCAGGAAGGTTCTTCTTCACAAAATGCAAGTCCGACGGATCAACAATTTTTATCACTTGCCCGGAGCCTGACCGACACCTATGCCGAGGTGACTCAAAACCTGGAGTCTGCAAGCATCGCAGGCCAACCGGAAATTAGCATTAACGGTAAAACCATAGATACTTATCATGTAAAAACCACCTATAAAGGCGATCTGAAATCCGAACGACCTGATGCCAATGTATTTCCCACCCAATACTGGATCGATGCGGAGACCCACTGGGTAGTCAAGCAGATCGATGCCTATAAACTTCCCTCGCAGCGAGCCGAAGACAGTGTAAAAGTTCAAGAAACAACCGTTATTAATAATTATGAGCTGAATCCCTCTTTTGAGGAAGAAACATTTGCATTTCAAGCACCCGACGGAGCGGAACGAGTGGAAAATTTAAGTTTTGGAGGCGTCGGCAGCTCCTCGATGGAGGGGCAGCAAGCTGCTTCGTTTTCGCTGCCCAATCTTTCGGGAGAAATGGTACAACTATCAGATTTTAAAGGAAAAATCGTGCTGTTGGATTTTTGGGCTACCTGGTGCGCCCCCTGTCGCCGGGCCCATCCCGGGCTTCAAGAACTGCATGAAGAATTTCGGGATCAAGGATTGGTTATTCTCGGCATCAACAACGAAACCGAACAGAAAGCCCGCTCCTACATGAAAGAAAACGGCTATACCTTTCCAACTCTTATGGATCCCGACGATGCAGTGGCTGCCAAATACGGCGTTTCGGCCATCCCATACTATTTCGTAATAGACCGGGAGGGAGTAATTTCATCCGAAATTATCGGCTACCATCCCAAATCTGATATGTTGGACGCGCTTCAAGAAGCCGGCCTGGAAGTAAACTGATCGAAGACTGATTTCTATTTGCGAACGGCGACCTGAATCACGTAATTACGGTTCATGCTCTGGCTAGTTCTCTCAATTTTAACGGCCTTATCGGAATCATTCAAAGATGTATTCAGCAAGCGGGGTATTCAGCATACCGATGAATACATCGTTTCCTGGTCACTACGGCTTTTCGCCTTCATATTTTTACTGCCGGCATTCTTTTTCATCGAGATCCCCGAGCTCGGTCCCAACTACTGGATCGCCCTCTTTTTCGGCAGTACGCTAAATGTGGCGACCACCTTGCTTTACATGAAAGCACTAAAAGCCTCCGACCTGTCGCTTACCGTCCCGTTTATTACCTTTACCCCCCTGTTTCTGCTGCTGACATCGCCACTTATTGTGGGAGAGTTTCCCAGTTTAATCGGTATCCTGGGAGTAATCCTGATCGTGATCGGATCCTATACGATGAACATCCGGAATGTAGACAAAGGGTGGTTTGCCCCTTTTCGTTCGCTTTTCCGTGAAAAGGGGCCCCGATATATGCTGGCGGTCGCCTTTATCTGGAGCATTACTTCCAACGTCGATAAAGTGGGAGTTCAAAATTCATCCCCCCTGTTCTGGGCTATCACCGTTACGGCAGCTATTGCCGCCATGCTGGGGCCCATCGCTCTGTATTATTCGGACGGGGTGCGAAAACGCATGCAAACCGATCTACTCAAACTTGTACCGATCGGCATGTTCAGTGCCCTTACGCTTACCTTTCAGATGTCGGCACTTAGCCTTACCCTGGTTGCATACGTTATCTCCATAAAACGAACCAGTGCGGTTCTGGCGGTATTATGGGGGATGTTATTCTTCGGGGAAACCGACATCCGTCAGCGTTTCATCGGCGCTCTTGTCATGTTGGCCGGATTGCTGCTGATCACTCTTACCGGTTCGATGCCGTAAAAGATCGGTCAGCGGCACTCTTCCTCCTCAGCTCGGGTATTTGTCAAATTTCAGTTTGTGAAACAACCACTTACTGTACTAAATTAATAGTAGGAGGAGAAAATTGAACCCTAAAGGTGGAGTTCCTATGGCTGACCAATCCGTTTACTCTCTATGGATACGCCCTCACGGCGACCTGGCTCATAAATTGCAGGATCACATCAACCGACTGAGTGAAAACCATAATACTCCAAAATTCGAACCTCATCTGACGCTGCTGGGCGGGTTAACCACAAACGAGTCGGAACTGGTCAGTTTTACCGACGTCCTGGCGCATACCCTGTCTCCTTTTTCAATTTATCTCACCGAAATTGGCCGCGGAAGTGATTATTATCATTGCGTTTTCGTCAAAGCCAAGAAGACCAAACCACTGATGCACGCTCATGAAACCGCCGCCAAAGTTTTTGAAGTCGATCCCGAAAGAACCTACAAGCCTCACGTAAGCCTGTTGTATGGAGATTTTGATCTGCATGACAAGGAGCGGATCATCAATAAACTGGGTCGTTCGTACGACACCGAGTTCAAGGCTCGCAACCTCCTGTTGGTTAATACCACCGGAACCCCCGAGCAGTGGGAGAAAATTCACCTGGTGGATTTTACCAGCGGCTAGGTGACCCGTGCCCGTGGTGCGGCGGCTCCTTGCTCGGAAACTTTTCTTTGTATATCAACTTATAAATTAGTTCTTCATTCGATTACTAAAACTCAATATTCCTGCTTTTGAACCAGAAAATTTTAATGCTTCGGATCCGCCGCCCTATGGGCCAAAAACATTTTAAATAATCAAACTTTCTTATAAAACCCCTGCAAAGTTCAGACAACTTCTATCGACACTATTGTAACTCCTGCAACCCGTAAATACGATCCCAGTGAATGAACACAAACATCCCTACACTCGCTACTTCCAGTAACCGACCGGCCAATTCAAGTCCCGCTACCGGCCAAAAAGATAGATTCAATAAATTCAACCATATCCCCCCGTTTAAAAAACCCACCATCAACCACGAGTGCCAAATCGGCCCGCGGGGCGGACCTTCCACGAAGCGCGGCATGATCCAGTAGGCGACGCCCATTACAAATTGAAGAATCCAGCCAAATATCATGATTTCGATATGGTATCCCAGGTAACTCCAGGCACCGGGATCCAGGACGACAGCCTTGTTGAGCAACAGGTAGGCGCCCATCGTCAGCCCAGCACCGAAGTAGATAAGGGAAGCTTTGATCATCCATCGGGTGATGGTTGGCATACAGAATCCGTTTTATTCAGGATTTTTTCGATTTTTTCTTTCGCTTTCGACGCCGACGGCCTCTGACCCGTGACCAGGCCATAAAAATATACAATACCCCCGCAATCCATTGCATTAGGGCTGAACCTGCGACCGCTGCCGTTTGAACAGCCCCCGGAGTGCTCAACCAGGGCTCGGTGACTACCCGCAATATCAGACCCACATTCAACAATCCATAACAGGACCACCCCACCCACGCCGGTCCGTAGTGATTGTCACGCGATATTTTGGGAAACATCCAGTAGGAAACACCCATGATAATCTGGGTGATCCAACCAACCATCAACATATGCCAAAAAACCGGCATCCAACGACCGCCGCGTCCCACTTCCGGCAGCATATCCGCTACCGCCGTCCATAACAACAGTAATAGCGAACACACAAAAAAGATCATTCCCGTTTTTATAAAGAAACGACTGAGACGAGGCATATCCTGTATTACCCTTTTTGTTGGACCGAGTTCAGCATTTCATTGAGATATGAAAAGTCGGTATACGTATAAATTCCGACCTCCTGCGGAGCAGCGTCGCGGCTTTTTTGAACGGTCACCGTACCCGCCCCGGTAATCAATCCCCGGGGATACCACTCGCCGGGCCCACCGGCTGCAACCAGTCCGCCTGATAGCTCCATTAATTGTTTCTTGTTCACTTGCGCCACTTGCTGATTCACCAGTTGCCCCTCATAATCCTCGGGAGACACACTCAGCGTATTTTTCAAATAGACTGCATCCAGTTCCTCAACCTGCAGCGGATTACTGCTCACGACCGACTCGGGCGTCGAGCGTGCCGTCGCGGGCGTTCGCCGGGTGCTGTTCTGGGCCATCGCCCTGGCCGGCCTCGGTATCCCG
>CAJXOW010000008.1 GCA_913057825.1 uncultured Balneolaceae bacterium
CAGTTGTGTTTATTACATCCTTCATTTTTGCTCGCCGCATTACCTCGTACATATCATCTAACACATCATCGAACGCTTCCTTTACTGACTCTTTAACGGATTCCTTTATCGTATTAGTAAGAAATTTTTCTATCTCACCCATAACACTATCGATTTGGTTTCGGTTATATTTATTTCAACCACATTTAACAGGTAAGCTAGTGGTTTCATCGGAAATCCTATGAATTAAAATTAAACAATGACAATAGGATGTCAGGGGCATAGTCTATTTTTAGATTGAACTGACTTTAACAAACGGTTGATATCGATGAAGCACACTCTTGGCGTTGAACGATCAGGATATCTGAAAGGAAACTGGTATAAAGGCATTAAAATCGAAGTGTATCCTGCAGTCCAATATCCATTGAATCCAGACATCAATTATCGAGCGGAAGGTAGATATTTATATGTTGAAGATGGATGGAGTTATGAACATTCGTTAACAGCTTATGGTTATTCCGAATCTGAGGCTGAAAGCAAGCTAATGCAGGAGATTGATCGATTTTTTAAAGAAAATTTATAAGATTGGAAAGGGTATACCATTGCTGGCTGATCCGCTCTCCTTTATATAAGCGATTTTATCAAGGGGGTAACTTGTACTCTTGATTTTATGGAAGAGGGAGCTTATAAATCAGAAGATCCGTTGCAATTATAGAAGATAGATACGTTGAAGATATACCTGGAAGCGGACTGTCGAGCGCTATGGAATATTATGCGATGGATGAAGGATTGAAATTATAATCCATTTTCTCCAAGAGCATTATGAATAGCATTTAACAAATCATACCCAGTTTCTTTATCTGGTATAGGAATTTCAGCACCACGATGCAAGCCGCCTTCTGGTTTGTATGCTTGTATTCTTATTCCTGGATCATCATTCCATGTTTCTGGTATGCTAGTGATCCGAAGATTATTCACTTCAAAATACGTGTTACCTTTCCTATCTGTATCTGATTCCATTTTGAAGAAATTGATTTAATATGAATTTGTAAGATTATTATTTAATTAATTCTCTTAAATATAGTCTCTATTTTCAATGCCATACGATTCAATCACATTATCTATGTCATATGCATCTACAACCTTATCTATATCATATGATTCAACTACTGTCGTTACTTTGTATTTATCCGTCAATTTTTCAAAATATACTTTATATGGATTATTTAACGTACCAACTAAAGTACCAGCCATGGAAACTGCACTGCTAATCAACAAAAGAGGATTGCATGTACTTAAAGCTAATGCTACATGGATAGTGGTGATTCCTAGCCTTTTTCCAAGCTTATTTAATTCTTCTATACTAGCTTTTTGATTAAAATAATCTGCTGAAATTTTATAACTATTATAAACTGCTAAAGTTCCTGCTAGTAAATCAAATCCATTAACAAAATTCCATTCTAAACTAACACCATCAAAAACATTTTTAACAACCTCATTATTCAATATCTGTCCAGGTATTATTGGCAGTCCTTGTTTAGTGAAAAGATCTGACACTAAAACATGTTCGAGAAAATCTGGAATGTTTTCAGGTGAGTCTAGAGGAAAGTCGTATACAGGATGATGTCCATAAAGTCTATGATAAAAAACTCCTGGTTTACTGCCCAATGAATCAAGGTACTTCCCATACATTGATTCTCCGATTCCATTCTTCTTCATCCACTCATAAATAATCTCCCCATTGTTATGAGCAAATTCTCTGATATAATGGGATGATGCCTCAGCCCAAGGTTTATATTTAGTACGATTGTTCATCTAAGATGTCTTCTCTTATATATTTTTTAACCTTCTTGCAATATTCGATCCATGTATATTCAACATATTCAACCGTCTCATCGAAATGAGCAACAATAGGAGCAGCTAGTAAAGCAAAATACTTACCAGCTCTAAGATACCTTTGATACTTAGGCTGTTTAAGTGGAATATTATCCCAAATTTGATCTAGATTGTCACGTATATTAATGCCATAAAATCCATAACTATGTAACATTCGAGTGACTCTATAATCAAATGCATTTTTTCTCTCTTTAAGTAATTCTTTTTCATTACCAAGTTTAAAATCATTTTTATAACCTTCTTTTACTCTATTAAGAAACTTGGAATGCTTTTCTACAATTTTCTCGTATTCTTGTAATACTTGCCTTGATATATCATCCATTTGAACCCCTGTTGCTTGGTTACAATGCATCTGTTATTTCAAATAGCCGAAATATATATAAATATTCAAATTATAACCCCAGTTTGCTCGATGCATTATCCTGAAAAATGGTAGCGGGTTTATAATACTCTCTTACAACTGCCTCACTTTTATGTCCAGTTTGTTCCATGATGGAGAACATTGATACACCTGATATGGCTGATTGTGTTACCAGACCTGACCGAAGCGAATGGGAACTTACATCGGCTGGATCCAACCCAATCCGCTCCGCATGCCGTTTTACAATCCGTATCACCGCTTTTCCCACCAAGCAATTTTTGTCATATTTCCATGACGTTCAACTCGAAGGGAAATGGGATCTCCTTCATTTTTTTAAACTACCGAATCAGTTTTGAATTGAAATGACTTGACATATGAATAAAATTAATAAAAATAAACACGAGAGAAGTAAAAAGTGAATTATTTAAGACATCAATTTTCAATTCTAATGAAACTTATTTTGAATTATCAGAAATGGCATCAATATTTCACTATATTTAAAACCCTTATCAATAATATTTCGGTGAGAAACTCCATTATTTATGTCTAAAAAAAGAAAAACCGTAGCAGAGAAAAGAGAATACCAAGTTCTTAATGTAAAACAAGCTAAATCAATTGCTAATAATTGGCTAAAAGAAATAGACCTGCTTAATGAAATAACTTTTGGACTACCAGAAATCAATGACAGATACCATAATTGGAGAGTACCACTACTTCATAAAAAAACTGAAAAATTTGTTGGAGAATTTGTCATAGATGCTTATACGAGCAATATTGATACCGAAAAATCTTCTAATTATTCTATTATTAATCAAAGAATAGAGAAGTTTGAAAAGAGCAACACTAAAGCTGATCAGCAGAGTAAAAAGAAGAAAAAGAAAAAAATTACTATATCACCATTAAACAACACTATTGCTCAAGGTAAGAGCGAACAAGTTTTACAGGAGTTTCCGAATGAATCAATCAATTTAGTTTTTACGTCTCCACCTTACTTCAATGCCAAACCTGAATACAATGACTATGTTGACTATGATGAATATTTAGAAAACATAAGAAAGGTTATTAAGAGTACACATCGGGTCTTATCCGAGGGACGTTTTTTTATTATTAATGTTAGTCCAGTACTATTACCAAGAAAGAGTCGAAATGATTCCTCAACACGAGTTGCCGTACCTTTTGACATACATCAGCTTTTTGTAGAAGAAGGTTTTGAATTTATGGATGATATTATTTGGAAAAAACCAGAGGGAGCAGGCTGGGCCACAGGAAGAGGAAGAAGATTTGCAGCAGACAGAAATCCACTACAATACAAACCAGTACCTGTTACAGAATATGTTCTTGTTTACAGGAAGAAAACAGATAGGTTAATAGACTGGAATATTAAGAAACATCCAGATCAAGAAGTTGTAAAAGAATCGAAGATTAAAGACGGATATGAAACTACTAACGTTTGGGAGATTAAACCAAGCCATGATAGTAGGCACCCTGCTATTTTTCCGCTTGAATTAGCATCTAAAGTAATTGAATACTACTCATTCGTAAATGATGTAGTCCTAGATCCGTTTGCTGGAATTGGTACATTAGGAGAGGCTGCTTATAAACTTGATCGAAGATTTGTTTTAATAGAAAAAAATTCTGAATACGTATCTGAAATCAAGAAGGAGGCAAAAGGCTATATGGGGAAAAAAGCTAAATCAATTAGGGTACTTAATACGGAATCAATCAATACTGATGATATGTTACTTTGAAAAATGATATGCATCGAAAAGACATCAAGAGAGAGACTATAGGTAAGATCAAAGATACTAGCATTTCCTAATATTTTTTTCTAGTATCAAGAGAGAGCAGACTTTATCCATTCTAAAAATTTTTTTATGCCCAAGATTGAAAGCTTGTATGCTTTATTACCAGACCATGGCCAACAATTCTTAAAATCTGGGGGATTATCTGTTGTTAATCAAATTGGATTTGATGTAATTAGAAGGGTCATTGTAGATGTCTTATCAGGTAAAAATATACGGGAATCAACTGAATTCCTGACTCGAAAACGCTTAGCCAGTCTTAATTTTTCATTAGTAAAACTTATTTTCAATGGAATAGAAAAAGATCCTAACTTTCTAACTAATATTGGAAAAATTGCTAGTCGAATTTTAACAGAAGGGGGTAACAGCAAACAAGAGAAGTGGTTATGCAATTGGGCACTAGGTTTAACCAACAAGGGAGTTCAAAATATATTAAGAGATAACACTGATGGACTAGATGATTATTATAAAAAATATCTAGATACTAATCTTGAAGCGGCATCGGAGGCTGAAGACCTATTTGGCGACCTTGAAGTAAATTTTGAATTAAATGATAAATCCCTAGAATTGAACTGGGTGGAGCTTTCTCTAATTTTTAATATAGTTGGTTCATCAACCCTGACTATCCGAGGATCAGAAAAATCTCAATATGGTAAGTTATTTGAAAAATTAATATTAGGTTCAATTTTATCGATTCTTAATTTTGATTATCAATCCTCAAAAGATGAAAAAAATTTACAGGGAAAATTCTGGTTATCAAGACAAGGCGAAAAAAGAGAAAGTGATGCCACTTTATTTCATAATAATGGCCAAGGCGCAAGATTTGATATTGGCTTTATAGGAAGAGGTAACCCAGAAATTTCTTTAGATAAAGTTAGTAGATTTCAAAGACATATAGAAGTTGGTAAACGTAATTGGGAAATCACTACAATTATTTTAGTTGACAGAGTTGGGAATAATAGTGATATAAAAGAACAAGCTAGAGCTGTAAACGGCCATCTTATCGAAATGAGCAACAATAATTGGCCTAAAAAAGTAGCTGAAATTTTGTCTGATGAGATTGATTATTATCATGAAATTAAAGATTTAGAAGATGATGATATTGAGGAATATTTAAATCAAGAAGTTAAAAAAGTTCCTATAAAAGAAATTCTTGGTATGAATGAAGGTAACCAAGATTTATTTAATAGTAGCTGATATAGACATTCATGCAGTTCACAAAATATAAATATCTTAGCCACTCATAATCCCAGCTCACTTGAAGCATTATTATCGAAAATTTGGGCAGGTTCGTAGTATTCTTTCACCACGCTCTCGGAACGATGTCCCGTTTGATTCATAATGGACAACATCGACACTCCATTCATAGCAGATTGTGTGACTAATCCACTCCGCAGACTGTGAGCACCAACGGTATCTTTATCCAACCCGATCCGCTCGGCATGCTTTTTCACGATCCTATTAATCGAATATGGTTTCAACCGCTTGGATTTAATGTTACCATGTCTGTCCAATGATCGGAATAACGGGCCGCTTTCAATACCCGATGCGGCAATCCACTCATTAAAAGCCCTCACGGGATCCGTTTGTCTACTACTACCACGTGAAATGCCGACTTCACGGCCTTTCCCTTCCTGATCCGTTTTTGATCTTCGAATGGTAACTCGTAGTCCTTTCTCTTCAACCTTCACTTCATCCACATTTAATCCGCTAATTTCCATTCGACGCATACCCGAAGCGAATCCTAAAAGAAGAATCGATTTATCTCGGATATCGATGAGTCTGTTACCCATCGTATAGCACATCTGGATTATGTGTTCGGTCAGCAAGGGAGTCTTTTTATCAGTCTTCGTCCTTTTGACTCGTTTAATAGCATTCAGCGTTTCCCGAACATCGGTATTTTGGGTGGGAGAGTCGTAACCAGCATATTGATGAATTTTGCTGATAGAGGTCACCCTACGTTCAATGGTACTGGGTTTGAAATCGTCTTTTATGTCGGTCAGGTATAAAACCACAGTTTGCTTATCAGAAGGAAGAGGCTCCAACCTGTTCTCCTGACACCAATCCACAAAATGATTCCAATCGGATCGATAAGCCCTTTTCGTATTCTCGGGAATTGCTTCGTTGAGCAACCTTCGGCGTTCGCCTTCAATTTCTTTGAATCGGTCGGGAAGTTCTCGGCGTTTTTGTCGCGATAAATCGGTCATTGTGCCCTCCATTTCTGATGCTGGATATGTGGCGATTATCAAGGGCCAGAGGGTCTAGAATATTTTATTAAAACTCAAATATTACCCACCTTCGGATAGTTATGTCGAAGCAAATCAATATCCGCTTCCCAATAGTTCTTATCCATGTGTTCCGAGCACAAATGGATAACCGATGTGGTATTATTCCATCGGCTCAAAATTTCGATACGGTATCCACCTTCCTCTTTACCGCATTCATCACCACAGATAGCGCATCGGGCGGGATTATCATAAATATTCTTTCCGAACTTAATCGTAACTCGGTGCCCCTTTGACTTCAGCCATTTTCGCTCAAGTTTCCAAAGCAGTGCCTCTCTGATTTCTTCGTCTTCAAACTTCTCTTCGATGTCATCGATAATTTTTAAAACACGCTGTTGAGGTTCGGGTTTCAGCGGATTGATTGGCTCCGATTTCGTTTGGCACCGCAATAGGGACAATAGTTAGTGTCATTGTCCGTGTCAATTTTTATAGATTCTCCGCATTGCTGGCAAACTTGAGTGTTACTTCATGGATATATTCTTTTAGTCAGTTTAAAGACTTTGATAATAGTATTCAGCCACTTGAGGAGATAGCTGACAGTATTTTGCTAGCTTACGAAGATTGATAATATTAATGTCTTTCTTGTCTCTATACTTAACCTTATCAGGCACCTTTGCAAAAACACCGTTTTCATTCAGTCGATAATTCTTTATAAGTGGTATATTGTCTATTCTCAATTGATGAGCTAAGAGTCGAAAGAGCGCCAATTTGATTAAAAAGTTAGTCGATTCCCCACCCGCATTTGTATGATGTGGTCTATCTAATAAGTAATCATATAAACTTCGGTGCCTTTGTTTATGAATACGAATCATATCCCGTTTTACCATGCCTCGATCCATAAACAATACGAACAACAGCTTATTATCTGGAAGTTCAATACCAAATCCCCAATGAGGATGCGCAATATCTCCCATTCCAAATTTGCCATCATTAATTGGATTATCACATAGAAAAACTGATCCAAACGGTTTAGGTTGGACTGAAAAATTATCGTTATCAAGGTTCGTTAACAGATGAGTAATCAAGTCATTACCAATGTTAGCGCTCTTATCTGATACTAAACTCCCCTTTGAAGGATCCGATATCTCGTACCTTAATGTAGTATCCTTTAATCCAGCAAAATATCTTATTTTCAAAGCCCATAAATAATATTCCTGGTATATGGCATCACCTTTCCTAACTTTTTGCTCCAAATGATCATTAAAATAGCCATTGCATTCTGAACAAATGGGCAATCTCATTTGACAGTATTGTAGCGTATTTTCATTCTTTAAATCTACAAGTTGATCTTTAAGAGAAAATTGATCTTGTAACCACTTTGGAATAATATGTTCATCGGAATCATCTTTTGCACCGCAAAGTGGACAAGTATTATTATCAGTCATATACTGTAATTATTCATGCCATGGATATAGAATTGCATCCAATAAAGCTGCTCGATATTTCCAATACTTTTGCTGTTTATGCTCAATTGGTTTATCGGATTTATACCAATTTGATTTATGTACATGCTTTAATACTTGGATATACCCTTCAGGCAAATTGATTTTACTTTTTTTGATTTCCGTTAGCTCGGCCAATTTTGCTCTTACATCCCCACTCGATACGCTAATAAATATATCAGGACGGAATAACGCCATTAGCCTGCTCCAGGATGACATCTTCAATCCAACATCTTCTATAAGTTGTTCTAAATCTTCCTCCAATTCTTGATAACTTAGCGGTTCCGATACATTAATTATCTTTTCCAAATTTTTGATAGTCTTCTTCCTTTCGCCACTGTCATTACTTCGCTGTAGCTTTTTAAAATCTCTGTTTGCTCGGTGCATGCCTAACGGCCCATATTCTTTTAATCCCAAAACGATATCCCGATTCTCCTCAGCGAAAAAAGTTTTCTCACTTAGAGGAAGCAACCTGTCATGAGCCGTTTCAATGACATAGAAGTAATCATGTTTAATATTCTGCAATTCTTTACGGATTTTACTATAAAACTCCTCCCACGATGCTTTTATTAGCCATTTTTCCGAAACAGTGAGTTCCTCATCAAGAGCAGCACTTTCTATTTCATACTGATCTTCCTTTTCCCGTTGCTTTTCGTATTTGGCCCTGTAATCATCAAGTCTCTCCTTAGTAAGTAATAAAGCATTGGAATGCCAAGTATTTAATTTTTCTTCAATACTTTTGACGAATGTAGATTGATCTTCATAACTCCCTTCGAGTAAAATATTCGCCTCCGTATTCAGCTTGAATCCATGGTAGGTTAGATTAGAACTGCCAATAAAAACGGCAAATTCTCCATCCCTTTTGAAATAGTATAATTTCGGATGAAATAAAGGATCATTATTATTTACTATTCGAATGTCTACATGCTCCAAACCCCAAAAATATTCTAGTGTTTCTGGATCTGTATGTGTGAACGAAATTCCCGTTGTGATTTCTGTACCTAAATTGAGCCGCTCACCTATAAAATGATATGGAGTCTCATGTTTATAAACGCCACACCATGCCGTCGCCATTTTTAACTGATCATAATCTTTGCAACAGCGCTTAAACTCACTATGGAATTGGTTTCTCTCTAAAAAATCAATTGACATAAAATAGAAGATTCATTCTATAAATAGATCTATTCTGATTTTTCAGCAAGTACCTCATCATAATGCTTCCTTATTTTGGGTAATTCGTTCTTTAAAATTTTACTCCAAAACTGTTCAACCTTATCCTGCATTTGAGATTTACTTAGCTCATCACGTCCATCTTCAAAATCTAAATACCGTTTATGAAGATAAGTGTATTTAGGGGCTAACTTCGGGTTGGTATCCAACTCATTGGAATTAAACGACACTTCATATAATTGCTGCCGAATTTTATCAGGTCCTGGGCCGACTATAAACCTAAATTTCAACTTGTCTTCATCATTTCGAAATATAAACAATAACAAACGTCCGCTGTCTGTCCACTCACCTAGCTCCTGCACGGAATATGAGTCCCAATCAGAGATTGCGAACCGAATTGATGTTTTCGAGCTATCATCAAGTTCTAGCCCATCTTCTTCTCTTACCAATTCTTTCAAGTAGTCCGCCAGCTCCTTTTTCATATCGGGCTTATGTTCAACAATAAGATCAATAGCTTCTTTATGTTCCCGATAAATTTTTCGACACAACTCTTCGATATTTTCGTCAGGCACGATATGCCTCCGTAGCATTTTATTATAGTGGGTTAACACGCTCAATACCTCGTTTCCCATCATTGATTTTCGATTCCGAGTAATTGATTGTATTACGTTAGATAGGCGTTTGTATGAATAGGTCTGCCAATCTTGTTGTGATGGGGTATCCCCTTCAGGCGTTAAAAATATTTTCAAAATCCGACCTTTATATTCAGGATATTTTCGTTCCAATTGCCTAGTATATCTTTCCAATGCATTCGGTTTTTCGCTTGAGTCTATCTTATTCTCAATGGCTACTAACATCCGATCATCTTTTGCCTCAATAAGCAAATCAATGTTATTCCACTCGCGTCGGACGTAGACGTCTTCAAGCGAAGCCGTATCCGCATCTATCGCACTGAAAGGAGTAAATTTGCTATTGTAGACGACATCTTTCAAAAATTCTTTCAATACAAGATCGTCAAGTCCATGTGGACGTGAAGGGTCGAGAATAAAGGATAGGAAATCCGAATGGCGTAGCTCCTGACGAACAGCTCCTAATGCTTCGAAAATATTAAAGTTCGAAACCTGCCGCTCAAGTTTTTCCAGGTCGGGATTATTGACGACAAAACGTTCTAATTTTCTCTTTAATTTTGCTTCTCCCATGTTCCCCCTCTCTCCATTTTAAAGTAGCCGTAAATTTGGGTAGTTTCCTATTTGTATTAAAAAATGGCTTAACAATCAATCTACATGCAGGATATTGTAATTTCAATTACTAACCTATATCGACATTATGAACATAAATAAATTAGTAGGGGATTTTGGAGTTTATGCCACTGCCCTCTTACTAGAGAAGCACTATCAGGATACAGATTTTAATTTGACCCTTGTAAATGATAATGACCCAGATTATGATTTGGAAATCAGTGAATCTTATCCACAAACTTATTTTGAGAAGCCCTCAGTAATCAATGTGAACACTAGGAAAACCAGCACTGGCTTTCTTACCACAGAACCGACACTTGAAACCGTAAACAATCACCTATATGAACAGGAACATGAGTTTTGGATCTCTTTCGTGAATTATCAATTTCGTAATGACATGATCGGATTTTCCACTCATATCATTAACGGTAAAGACTTAGATCCCCAGTCCGATTATAAAGAAGTCACCAGAGATGATGGCAGAATTAAAGAAATCCTTACCGAAAACCTTAAGCGTAAAGCACCACTATCGTTTCACTCAACGGATTTAGATCGGATGGAGAATTAATAAAAAATGTCTAACCCATATTCTTCACCTCCATCCCATACTCCACCTGCTCTTCATTATCAATGAACTAAACCATTCACTCAAGTTCCTCAAAACTAGTTAATTCAATACCATCATATTTTTCGATATCATACTTCATTTCCGCTAGATCACTTTTAAGATCAGCTTCTTCATCTTCATTATTGACAATTATGTATCTAACCTCTTCAATAGAAAAATCTATGACCCCCTCACTATCTTCCGCTTGATCATGTAATAATTGAGGAGGAGCAATCTGTACCCTATCACCTTTTGGAATATAGCGCCACTCCCTCTCATCATAATACCTAAATTTCTCATCCTCATAGAGTTTTAGGAAACACACAATTTTGAACAACGAATTACGGATATCATAATTTGAATCATACTTTTCGATTCCAGCTGTTAGGATATTTAATTTTCTAATGGCTGCTGCATAATCTGATTCAGGTGTTAAATAGGTTACAGGATTAATGCCTTTTTTAATCCCCCATTCCTTTTCAAATCCAATTGCATACTTTCCATATTTTTCTCGATGCTGCTTTGTATTACCTTTAGGAATATCGCAAAAACAAGCCATAGGAACAGATAACTCATAATTTTCATTTTGCCTTCCATTATCTACCTCAGATTCAAATAATGGTTCGATAGCAAAATCGAATTGTTCCTTTAAAAAAGAAACGTCCTCAATACTACGATTTACCCAGATTCCGCCTTCTATAATTGACGTCAAGTTTTCTAAACTGCATGTATAATGGAACAAATAATCGGAACTTTGCATCAGTTCGACCTCAATCCTTTTTATTTAGTGTTAATAATTTTAATTAAAGTTTAATGTATATGAGATCTTTTAGCAATAAGGCTTAAAAGTGGATCTATCGTCCAACCGCCAACCCATACTCCACCTGCTCTTCCTTGTCAATCCATTTCGTGACGTAGCCGATCCCGCCTTGCTCCCCGTCAAACCGTTGAATATCAGAACGGCCGATATTCCCACAAAAATGCCGCAATGCCTCGAATGATTTGTTGGTTTTTAGCAGGGCATGCATGTGGCGACGACGGCCGCCGAACGGATGCTCCGAGATCCAAAAGACGGCTGGGTTGTCCTGGCTGCCACCGCATATAAATTTTTCCAGTTTTCGGCCGATGGACTGGGATTGTTTTTTGGTCATGGGCCAATAGGCATTGATGGTCATGAAATAATCCCAATCGATGGTTTTCAAGAAATTAATCCATTCCTGTTGTTTTCGGGATCGTTGTATGGTACTGGATTCAGGCATAATTCATGTAGTCTCTTTTGTTGAATTGATACAGTTATTCCTACAAGACTACAGCCTGTTTTTTGTTGAATTACCCATCGAGGTCGGCCAATAAAAAAGCCGACTTGCCCAAGATCGTGGTAACCACATTACGTACTGCAGTCATCTTAATGTAACCACGATCTTCAGCACATCGGCCGAAGATCTTTTTATCCGCTTTTGGTATTAAATATAACGGAGTTCAACTTAATCCTATTATAGCTTTTTAGCTTAAGCCGCATTGGATTTTTCTTTAATAAGGTCTCGCCTTCTTAGAGCTGCCAATGCAATTACGAATTCTTCATGGAGGAACCCTTCCTTTCTACTCTCTATATAAGGGTTCTCTGCAAGCCAGCTCAATTTATTCACCAACATCCACTGAATAAAATCTTCTCTACTGCATTTTTCGAGTCTACTTCTAGTTTGTTGGTCAATTTCACCATCACTTATAAGATGATTGAACCTTTGATCGATGAATTCGTTAAAGTTAGCCGCCTCCCTCTCTGTTAATAGTTTATAGGCAATTACTTCATTACTATACCTATTCCCCGAATACGCACTAGAATAATATATGCGTATACATTTGTCAGTCTCGTTTTCTATTTCTTCTCCCGCCTCAGCAAATCTTTCAAAAAATTCGCCTTTATCGGGATCATAATAAACTTTGTGTTTCACACCGTATGTGTCTTTTCCGTCCACGAAGGTATCAATCGCTTCGCGAACTTCTTCCTCTGTTACATTTTTCGCATCTTCTACTTTAAGTGTATTCGTAACTTTATTCATAGTTGATCTGATTTAATTAGAAAGTATTAGTTTTCGTTAATCGATTGATTCAATAGCTGCTCTCTCGCATCCATCGGAGGTAAGTATCCGTGATTCGGCAGATCCTCCGTTAAGTACTCGGATGCCTCTAGAAGCTCTTTTCTGCCTGGATATTCGGCAATGGTTTCGAAGATCTGATAACTCGACCCTTCGACTGCTGCCATTCTTTTTCCACCGATCTCTTTGTACTCGAAATGATTTTGTATCTCGAGCTGTTGAACCGATGCACTGCTTCCCGTCTTAAGGAAGATTTTGTATGCATAACACATCCAATCGAGCGGAGTGTAGAGAGGCAAGTCAGTCTCATGGGATTTCACGGCCGTTGAGAGTACATGCAGGACTTCGAGGTTTTCTAAATTGTTCCGCTTCCTTATTTCCCTAAAGAACTCGGTCGGCAAATCCAGCGGAGGTATCTCCTCGCTGCAGTACACTATGAAATCACCGTAGACTTGCCAGTCTTTCTCGAGAACCTGTTTTCCATAGATATCGATCAACGTTTTGTCGCTCCAGTTTACATCTTGAGTATTAGAAGTAGTCATAACATTTATATGATTTTATTGCGATTATAGTTATCTGATTCACGCAGGAATATCGATTCTGTGCGTATCTACGTTATCCTTCATCTTAATAAGACCATGGTTATTTGGATTGCTTTCCATTAACCTTGAAACCCGTTGAAAGATGAAGGTACCTGGCTTTGGCGTATTATTCTGAGTGTATCGATAAAAATTGGCGTCTGGCGTTAACATTATTTTATTCCCTACCTTCTTATAAGAAGTATGATTATCGTTTTCCATTTTTATGTTACCAGCTACCAAGGTTGAATGGAATAGATAGAACTTATAAACAATCCAGTGGTCTGGTATTTGCACTTCTAAATCAGAGGTATCCCAATTCTCATGTATCGTGAACACATACATGAGCCTGTAATCTATATATTCAGGATTTTTCCGATTATGGTTATAATTATTCAGCAATACGTCTAAGGGTGGTGTATCACCACTATTAAGGACAACATACTCATCGTATGTATTCCAACCATTATCGGGATAAGCATATCCATATATATCTTCTAAGGTTTTATTTTCTGTTTCAACTGTATGTGAGTCTATTTGTATTGTCTCATTTCTATAATGGTCACTTCCATTACTATAACCTTTTATTAAATTATTCATAATTATCACCTTGCCTTTATTTAAGTTAGAGTTTATATCAGTTTTTAATCGTTTCAATTCCGTCTTTTGACGATTCATTCATATAATAATAATTGTACAAATACTTGTCAAGCTATAATCTTACCTCAATCGCACCGAAAATAATTTTATTTGGGCTTGGAAATGTACATTATATAATGTATTTCATGATATATACCTTTAAATAAAGGTTAAAACAAACAAATTTTGAAGTTTTTTTAATGAATTTTGGCCAATTCGAATGGCGTTAATATGAAATGATATCTTCATATAAACATAAAGTAAATAATATGTCGTGTTATTTTGACTCATTTCTATATGATGTAAATTTAACTTTTATACAAAGAAATTACCTACCATATATCTATATACCACTAATAATCATGAATTAGTAAGGTGTAAAACATGAGAAATACCAATTCTTAAACTATACCTTCCAATTTTGTGTTTTATTTATAATAAATTCTATTAATGATCTATCCATGTTTCAACTAATCATATTCACATCTTGGGCATATTTGTCCCATAGATGGGTAACGATTATATAAAAGAGAGGATTTTCTATTATGCCACAGTTATTAAAAACGGGGATTATGGATGATGTCTACTCAAATTTTAAAGAAGTAACTAAACCCGATGAGGAAGGAACAGATTTTCATATAACCTTGTTAACTGACAACATAAATCCCGAGGTTGATTTCATAGCTATTAATGGGGGGGGGGGATTAAAAACAAACAACTATATTGCAGAATATATCTCAGCTAATGGTTATCACGTAAATTGCACTCCACCGATTAATTCGTAGCTGTATATATTAAAGGAAGGGGATATAAAATTGGTAAAAGTGGTGAAAAATTATTCCAAGTATCCGAACTCCGAGAGCCAATGCTCGGCGATCATCACCATCGCCAGCGTATCCAGCTCGCAATATTGAAGTAGCGCTTGGTTTACGGCTTCCCGTTCTCCTTTTTTCAGGTCATCGAATTGAAGCCGTGCATACGCCAGCATTGCCGCACTACCCATCGCAATAACCTCCTCCCCCTCTTTATACCCAGGTACACCATGACCAATGGGCGGCAACAGGTCATACGGATCTTGCAGCTGTCCGTCTCCGTCCGTTCGATACCAATTCATATCGTCAAAATTATTCCCTTGATAAGGTTGTGAGTATTTGTTGGCTAGATAGTCGCTCGCATGTAGTGTCGCAGGCAACACGTCTTTCAAACTTATCGATCCCCTCATTCGAGGATGATAATAATGAAGCTGGGTAAGCTCGTGAAGATCTACCATTTCTCTGTTGCCGTCAGTCAGCGAATCAATAAAATCCAATAGCTGGTCGCCGTCACCGACCTCATCTTCTGCCTCTCGAATCTGATCGGCAATAGCATTTAGGATTCGGGTCTCGAATGGATAATACATGAATACCGTACCATCGTCATCGGACAAGGTATCTTTCAGCGCACGAACAAAATCAAAATTGGGGAATTGCCCTGGTTCCGTATTCAGCCACTCGCTTCGATGCTCCACCGAAAAGTCTGAATTCATTACATGTTCGGAGAACTGAAAAGCCACAGGTTCATATGGTCGCATGCCTTTGTGGAAGGGAATCGCCGATCCGATATGCACCTCGAAGTCAATGAAATGGAGCGGAAATTGCCACTCTTCGATTTTGTCCTGTAAGCCCTCCAATAGTATTTGTTCATTCAATACGCCTTTAGCCGCCAGCACTTGCAGCGTCTGCCGTTGCTCTCTGCTTAGCTCATCGTTCTCCGATAGCGTAGCTTCTTTGGGTGCTGGATACAGGTCTTCGGGCAGTTGCTCTATTTGATAGATCTCGTCATTGAGTCGCTCTTCTTTGTCCATGTAATACCACAGATCGAATATATGCGGTTTGTCAAACTCCTCCTCATTCCAGCCGAGGGCTTCCGTCCAACATTCGACGAATCCGCTTTTCTCACCCTCTCCCAATTCCGACGGATTCACATAAAACTCGCAATCCTTGCATTTTGCCCCGATTTGGGTGGGGTATTTTTCGTCTTGTACGTAATGTTCGGCAAGCGTTCGTACCCAGGTTTCGAATCCTTCCCGTTGCAATTCCGTTTTCTTCTCATCAGGAAGTTCATTTCCCTCCAGTATCTTATTTACCACCTCACTTACATTCACTTCCGTCAGGATTTTCTCGCCAATATCATCCGCTGTTAATCCCTCCTTAATTTTTACCTCATATCGTCCATTCGGTTTTTCGATGACTTTAAAGTTTTGATGGAGCCCGTCCACGGTCGCCTTCTTTGAGGTGTCAGAGAGCATCAGGTAGGGCGTAATATTCCACGATGGAAATGCTTGACTAAGTACCCAGTATTGAAATGCTACATCATAGACATATTTGTCCCACCCAGATCGAATATAACCGCTTTGGGTTAATATGGATTTTGAGGGGTCATCGGGATCGTAGGATTTGGATTTTACTTCTATCAGTTGGATATCATTTTCCTCTTTCACCAATATATCCGCTCGAACCAAAAAATTATCATACACGATAGTCGGTTCGAACAAAGTCACCTGATCCTTTTCAAGATGCTGAAATGTTTGTCGGATGGCTTCTACATTCGATCTAGCTTCCACATCGATACCTTCGGGATAATACATTTTTGCAAGCTCGCCGACTTGCATGCCACCTCGTGCCAATGCCTGGAGAAACTCATCCTCTTCTTTTTTATTGGCATACTCGTCTTTACCGTCATAATACAATTTGGTCGGGCAGTCGAGGGCCGTGACGAAGCGGCTTTTGGTGAGATATCTATTTCTTGTTGCCATGGATTACCCCTGATTGAATATGCCAATCACTTTTAAAAAACGTTTCACTAGATACAGGGTCTCGGTTTTGGCTTATTTAATCAACTATTGATCGTCGGCACCCGAAAATTTTGGAGCGTATCTCTCGTATCACCTGGAGCCGTTATATTATTCCGAGCCGATCTTTCGAGCTACCACCGAAGGATTTTAATGATATCTTATTATATTTTTGTCTGTCTTTTCTCTCATAATTCCAACTTTTTGCCATGCTGATTCTAAATTAGTAATCTACTTAATGGTAAACTGTGGTCATCCAGTTATAATCAATATTTTTGAATCAAGAGGTTTTTATGAATACCAAGCAACTAATAGTTTTTTGGAATGGGGGATTCATCTTATTTGTAGCTTTATTTGCACTTGGCAACTCCATATCATCTTATGATCAATACTGGATAACCAACTTTATAGCTGTAATTGCAATAATTGCAGGGATCACTCTATTCTACCTAACCTTCCGTGACTCCGATAAAATAGATAGGAAAAAAGTTTTTACCCGAGGAATACTTCCGATACCCCTGATAGCCCTGTTGGGTATTGGAGTGATTTTACTTGTGCAATTAACCTACACGAATTACGATTCACTATTTAAAACAAATTTGAAAAACCAAACAGAAATTTTCGATCCTACCTATGAATTTGACCGTGACCATGAATATGGAAATAGCTCTACTTTTACTGGGAGAATTAGAAATAATTCAAGTGAAATCATAGAAAAGCTATCAGTACGAATAAGGATATACAAGTATAATTTCACTCCACCAGATGCAGATAAAGTAGCAGGTTCTGATGGAGTATTTTCTAAAGAAGAGATGGAGGAAATGTTACCCTTCGAGGGAAAAACTTGGACGTATATAAAATCAATAGATAAAGAATCCCAAAAATTGGTAGGAAAACAGATAGATACAGAAGACCTTCATGAAGATAATCTAAATATACCACCCAATGAGACTAAGAGTTTTAAAATCACAAACGGCAACTCTGTTATTAAGCCCTCTGTCTTCTGGGTATGGGATTACGAAATTATTTATGCTTATTGATCCAATCCTGGAATCTACTGAAGAATTGTCATCGTAAATAAAGTCTTTCTCATCGATTACTTTTTTGCCACTATTGTCAAGTTTACTACGGCATGAAATTTATATATAGTTTATATCATTAAAATGAAGGGCAGTAACAGTGGTAAAACTGGCAATCTTGGTAATTTGTAGGACTACATTGATCGTTGCCCGCCGATTATATTGAAGCGTATCTCTCGTCCTACCTGGAGTCATGCTATAAATCAACCGCCTCCCTCACTAGTTACCATCAACTCTTATATATTTATCACTTTGCTTTTTCCCTTTTTGGCCACCCAATAGGAAGGGATTTTATTAAAAGGATTAAAAGATTAAAGGATTTGGCCCTCTTTTCTGATGAGAGAGAATCTCCAGATGGCCATATAACAAGAGTATGAAAAGTTTTAATCCTTTAATTCCTTTAATTTGGGCGGCCGTGAAAAAGAAAGAGTTCACAAAAGAAAAAATGAATAAACAGCGAAAAGGCAAGATGAAGGCACAATCAAAAGAAGACAAAGAAAAGAAAGTCAAAAAGTTGCTGATCGAACACGACTTGAGTCAGAAACAGATAGCAGAATACCTGGATATCACTCCCCAAGCCGTAAACAATCGTATCAAACGGGGAAGCATTGAACCGATACTGGAAGCTATTGAAGAACTTTCATCTTGACCTTTAAGGGGTAAACGGCCTATCTATTTCACCAGTATTATCAAATATCAATATCCTTTGAAATTGCCTGCAATGACTAGCAAGATTGTTGAGATTGTCGAAATTAATCTTTAGAAGTTTTTATTTCTATTGATTTCGTGCCAATATAGCCTCTTAACTCAAACATTAGTACTATGGCAGTAATTAAAGTTAAGTAAGCTCCGATTGATAAAAAGTCAAAAATCATACTCCCGTTTTTAAAAAGGATATAAAAGAAAGAAAGTAAAGGAATGGTTGCAGCTGTATAACTAGATAATTTCGGTGTTTTTCCCCTAAGTTTACTAATAATTGATAATATACTACTTATTGGTATTAGATAAAGTAAATATAAAAGGTTTAATTCTGCTTTTGTCTCTAGACTCACTCCCCTGACTTGTCCGAGAGCTGATATAAATTGATTTACACGATCAGCCAAATCAACAACCTGATAACCTGCTAAAGATACTACTCCTGATGATATCCAGGGCATGAAGAAAAAAACGAGCAAACCAATAGCACAAAATGATCTGGTATCTTTAAGATTTGCAATGTTAATTTCAATAGTATTTAATTCATCAGAATTTCCACCATCTTCCTTAACACTTTGATTTTCGACATCCGTTGAACTAGCGGAGATATTTTTTAAGTGACTAGTAATTCTTTCCCAAGGCGTGCTTTGTTTACTCTTAATTTCATCAGATATAGATTCTATATATTCAAAGGCCTCATCAGTATTGTTATCATCGATCCATACTTGACCTAAAGGTGAGAAATGAATTTCAATACCATTTTCATATTCAATAACTTCCAAATCTAAGAACCCATTATCGGAGGTATGATAGAGGTAACTTCCTGATCGTTTACCTTTGTTAGCATCGCTAGGAACCTCATGGGAAATTTTTCTTAATTGGTTTATTTTTTCTTGGTAGGACATATTAGATTCTTTAGAAGTTATATCTTTATTGCTCTGAAATGTATTCTTTATGAATGAAAGCGGGATTTGAATATCATCTCGAAGCGTATTGGGAACAGATTCAGCCCATTTAAATGCTTCTTCGGCATGTTGTCTATCGACCCAAAAATTGCCCTCTGGTAAATACTGAACTTCAACCCCATTTTTATATTCAATCAACTTTAACCGAACTGTTCCATCTATAGAACGGCTATAGATGTAGGTTTCAATAACTTTTCCTTTTTCAGATTCTTCGGGAATTTCTGAAGCGTGATCAGTTAAATTGGTACTTTTAAAATCAGTCAATTGTGGTTTTTCTTTAATAATGAACTTTTAAATATTCACTAATTTGTTTATGGTTACTTACCAACTTCTAAAGATTATTTCCATGAATTTTCCGTACAGGTTCTGAACCTGACAGAATGGATAATTTTTCATAAATTGCTTTCTGCTGGGGTTTTGAAGCGGGCCAAGAGAAGCAATACAATAATAAATATCAAATCATATTATGGGGGTAGTGGCGAAGCGGATTCTTTTAATTCTTATTAGTTGCCTCCTTTATGTCCAGGCATCAGCGGATGGCGGTTTGAATTTCGAGAGGGTAAAGACAAATAATGCACCATTTATTCAGGCAGGAGCATATGTATATTCGGTATTGGATTCTTCCAACCGCTGCATTCTCGTGCTATCGGCTGATACGTTATTTACACTTCATTTCGACAGCCATAAATGGATAAAGAGTGGGGAAATCAGTACTCCTTCCGTAAAAATGAAAAGTCTCGAAATGGGATTCAATTCCCTAAGTGGTCAACTTTTATTCTGGGATCGAGGAATAGGACGAGTTTTCACCTTGAATAATGATTCAACTGGATTAAAAAGGATCGACAATTCTTTTAACCACAAAAACCAATTCGGCCACGTTAGTTTCTTCAGGTCGGAACCGAACAGTATTCACACGTTCAGCGGGTATGGATTGTGGAATTGGAAAAACATGATAACCAGATTCAATATCCAATCGGGAGAATGGTCAATTCAGTCAATTCAAAATAGTTCACCCATTCCCATTGCTCGTACCAATGCGCTGGGTGCCTATCAATCCGAAACCGATAAATTATATATTCTTGGAGGTAGTGGCCCAGAGAAAGGAAGAGCGGACGATAAGTTTACAAAACGCCTTCCACTTACCGATTTATGGTCATTCGATTTTGATTCCGCACGATGGAGCAAAATTGGAAACGTAAAGCTGCCCAAAATTGATCATTTTATTGCCAAAGGCGTACGCATGATCGGTCGGGTCAACGATCAAGCTCGAACAGCTTTTGATGCCACCAGTAACCAATGGTATATCCCAGTTCGACGTCCCGATGGAGTCCTCCCAGGATTGCTTAAAATTGATATAACTTCCCCATCGGCTCAACTGATCAGCCAATACAGTGGAGATTTCGAACGGCAGCATGTACCCATTGGACTCTTTTATGATCAAGATAATAGCAGACTCTTACTTCTGGTGTATGAAAATGCCACGTCTGATACGTACCGTATAACCACATTTCAAGTAAGTCAATCGGAGTTGGACACGGCTTTTTCAGGCCGACCAAATCTGCTGGAAAAAAAGCGGACGGCATCTATACCGTTTACTACCATAGGATATATCATAATTCTATTTGGAATAGGAGGCATTGGTTATTTGCTCTACGTAAAGGGATATTTCCAAAAAATTACTAGCAGTTCCACAAAGCGGGGAACACCGAATGAAATCAATATCTCGGTGGATGCCGATGAGTCATCACTAATAGTTAACGGTGAGAAAATCACGAATCTATTTCACCAGCAAGAGTGGGATTTGATTCAACATCTTATTCACCAAAAAGATGAATCGATTGATTTTATTCCTACCCATAAAATTGAAGAACATTTGTGGCCAGATCGCACTGATTCGGATTACGTGCGAAAGATGCGGAATGATTTGATTGCGAATATCAATAAAAAATTCAGTCGTATCGATGAGTTTCCTGGAGATTGGGATTTTATTGTCGGCCGTAAATCCAAAGCAGATCGGAGGAAGATGGAGTACGGGATTAATCCAGATATATATATTACAGTCAGATCATCCAATTGAAGATAACCTCCCTCGACTTCCTATCTTGAGAATGCACCTATTTCATACCTTAAGTTGATAATCAAACTTGTCTAGCTCTTCTTTCATGACAATTTGAGTTTGTCAATTAAAATCTGTAGGCCTGCCTATCCACTATCCACAAAATCAAACAGCTACCTTATGAGTAAAACCATAACCGTCGCAAATACCAAGGGAGGAGTGGGTAAGAGCATGATCGCCACCAACCTGGCGGCCTACCATTACACGCAAACTGAACGAGATATTCTGCTTGTGGATACTGACATTCAAGGCTCATCGGCAATCTGGAACTATTTTCGAACTTCCAATGGAATGGGCGGTATTGAATGCATCCAGCTGTTTGGAAAGAAAATCATCACCGAAATCCAATCGAAAAAGAAGCGTTATGACGATATAATCATTGATGCGGGCGGCACCGATTCAACGGAATTACGTTCCGCAATGGTCGTATCCAACATTATGATTACTCCTATTCGGGCATCCCAATTCGACATATCTTCGCTTGAAACAATTGATAACCTGTTGGAGGAAGTAAAAGCCACAGTGAATCCTGAGTTGGAGTGCTACACCATCGTCAACGGACTGAAAAATCATCCTGACCTTCCTGAATTCGGGCAGGTCAGGGAAGCAATTAAAGAATACGATCACATTGACCTTATCGATTTCCCCATCCATGATCGCATTATTTACTCGCGAACAGCTGTCGAAGGAAAAGGTGTTCACGAGATGGATAATCCCGATCCGAAAGCCACGGAAGAAATTCGGAAACTGCATAAGTTCATTTTTGAACCTGAAACCACGTAAATACTATGAGCAATGAAAAGGATATCAATCGATTCGTGACTGGCGCGCCGTCCAAATCTGATAACAATGATTCCAAACAAGAAAAACAGTATAAATCAAAAGGGAATACCTTATCAACCTATGCCACTCGGTTGCAAGATAAATATATCCTGAAAATTCGTGCTTTTGCCCATTTCAAACGAGTCAGCCAACGGGAACTGATTGAAAAAGCGATGGACGAGTTTTTTGAGGGGCGGCAAGAAGAGCTAGAGGAAGCAGTCGATATATACAGGCAAGAAGGACAAGAGTTATAATCCGCCTGTTATCTGGATAATCTTCCAGTGAATCAAAAGGGTACACCATGTTCAAACGTCGTCACATCGTTAAAAAAGAGGAAGGATTTGAATGCGCTCGTTGCGGTAAATCCCTCCCGCCCAATTCCGAAGCGGTGATTTTAATTAGCCGTCCTGTTTTTATTTTTGCAATTTATTGCACTGAGCATTTCAGCCAAGAGGAATTGGAGCAGATGGAAGAGATAAAAAGTGGGGAGATGCCAGGGATCTGAATTCTTGAATTTTATCCTCTTCATCTTCATATGGTTCTCAGAGGTAGCTGATCGAAAAGGCATTAGCCGAGGTTTTTAAACGGAAAGATTGGCTTGATAAGATTTAACTGCTGTACGAACTAGACGACCATAAGCTGAAACTAAACCATCACTATTTAATCTTTTTAAATGCTGAATAATTCATTACTGGAATATCGAATTTCTGCATGGTGCAAACCTTAAGTAGATTTCCGTCATTCGATACTAAGATCCAATTATTTTTCATTGCAGTTTCAGCTATTAATGCGTCTCTCTTGTTATTTTCTTTACTCCCGTACTTATCCAGCTCATTTTTTATTTGGTCATACTGACCGTCTCCAATTTTCGATTTCCCAATACGGGATTCTCCAATTACTGCGGATTCGGTAGGGCGTTCAATCTGACCTACATCTTCAAAGGTATCCAATAACTTTCTTTTTCTCGCTGGATCACTCGTATTTTTAATTTCATCTAATTGAATATGAGTGACATAGTAAGTATGCGAATCGCTTATAAAATTCATTTCCGTCTTGTCATCTAAAATCCTGTTGAAGATATTAGTATCAAAAATAAAGTCCATTTTAAACCTATTTTTCCGCCTTATATTTCTCAGTTACATAAAATATAATCAAGTCCACTTCGTATTTCCGCTCCGTAAAATATACGTTCACGTCGGCTTCATATACAGCTTCCATTGAACTGGCTTTAAATGATAGTTATAATTCAATAAGATTCTTAGTACAAATAGATCTATCATGAAGAGAATTATTCTTATACTTTTAATTTTAGTCATAGGGGGTGTCTTTCCTTCTATTGGACAGGTCAGTAAATTATCTGTGGGAATAAAGAGTGGTATTAATCAAACCAGGTTGATAAGAGGTACAATTGGAAATGAAATAGCGGGACATGAGTCATCTGGATCACACGACCAGTGGGTTGAGAATCTTACATATGGAATAAAAGGCCGATATCAAGTGAGCAATTCTGTTTCACTGTCTACAGGTTTGTTGATTGACAATAGAAGTACTTATCATGAGTATCCATCTTTTCAGGAGCCGTCTATAAATTTTGAAAAAACTGAAACCCGCCGATATTTATCGATACCACTTTTATTGGAATATTATATTAAGGGGAACAATTTGTTCTATCTTGAATTCGGACTGCATACTTCTTTCTTAAGCTCTTACAATGTCGAGCATGGAGAATTTAACCCCCCTGAAACCTATGATATCACACCCAATAATTACATATATGGTTTAGTGGGTGGAACGGGGGTAAAAGTTCCGATCTTAGAAAAACTGACATTGGATGTAAATGCTCGAGCGACGCAGACGTTGAAGTCGGCTAGTACATTGTATCTTCAAACATTGAGCTTAAATGTAGGATTGGTGTATAATCTTTAGTGATTTATTGGCTCTAAAAAGTAAATTGAATCATTCCTCTCCCGCCTCGTATTTTTCATCAACGTAATAAATGATCAAATCCGCTTTGTATTTCCGTTCTGTAAAACACACTTTCAAATCGGCTTCGTGCGGTTCATCTACAAAGTGCCAGATGCCTTCCCGTGTCGCATGTTCATAAGGCCGTTCAGTCACGAATACATTCATGTCAGCTTCGTATTCATATTCGGTGATGTAAACCAACGTGTCGGCTTGATACGGCTCATCCACGACATAAATACCTTGTGCCTTGGCGCTTGTCGTCACGCCGATAATTAACTGAAGGAGTATAGCAATGACGGCAAGTCTCATATCCAATTATTTTTGCTCCCCTAAAATGAAATCATAGGAATCCACCTTCCATGATTTACCTGTCTTCGTTTCCAGGAATTTAAAATCGGTGCCTGGGTATATTTCAGCTCGTTCGTTGACCTGTTTTGCCCACGGCCGAATTCTGTCATCGATGTCCTCTTGATTCCATTGCCATGTTTCCAATACGTACAGGTATCCTTTCTTGCGGAATCGGACTCTGACCCAACCCTCTTTTACGATATCCTTCAGGAAGTCGATTCTGGCTTTATTTTCATCGCCCCAGCTCTCGTTGTATTTATTGACAAGCGTTTCATACTTGTCTAGATCCGCTTGAAACAATTCAGGATGATTTAATACGAATTTTATGTGAGTTTGTGGCACTTTATAGGATTTCCCGTCTGGCGATATCCAAAATGCTTTCGTGAAAGCGGACATGTGTTGGTCATCTTAAATTATCGGTTACTCCTGTCCAGATACAGAAAATCCTGATGAATTTCATATTCCTATTCTTATACCCTCATCCATTAGAGGCGTAACAGGCGTAACGGCGTAACAAATTAAATCAACTGATGCCAACTGCTTCAAAATCGGTTTATTTGTTACCAGATGTTGCCCAGATTGCCTGTGTGAAGGAATCGGAGTGGCATTAGGGGATGTGGTTGGCTACCGAATCCAGATTGCCCAGAATCCAAATATACTGGCCACCGAAAATCCCCGTCACGCCGCCGAATTCCGACCGAATATCACATCGAATTTATCCTGCGGAGTATCATAAATGTGCAGCACACCGCATTGAGCGTATTGGATCGGTTCCTCCGTGATTTTAATTCTACGAAATCCCGAGCGGCGACGGAACTCCTTTTTCACTTCGTCCATGTCAATACTGCCACGAGTGATAATACCGTCATGCATGTACAGCGACACTTGACCCGCAAACAGATCATACGCTGTTTTCAGGTATAGCGCCTCGTAGCCCTGCAAGGCGTGAGCCACTTTCTGCCGCTTGGAGGCATCCGACTTCCAACGAGATTTACCGACCACATTGATCAATTGCTGATGATTTGCCGATTCTTCCAATGAGTCCACGGCCAAATCCTGTGCTTTCTTCATCACCCGATTATAGGATTGGATCCAGTTGTCGTTTAGCACCCCTTCTGTCCTGGATTTACTGCCGATAATCTGCCGTGCGCTGCATTTGTAGTAAGAATTCATCGGGGCTCCATACGCCTTCGATAGCAGCAGTCCCTTTGCCTGTTTCGGGGAAATACCGTGCCGATGAAGCATATCCTTGCGCATCCGCTCGGGATCGTTGTTGTAATAGCCCAAGATCACGGGCCGCAGGATATCATCGTCACCTAAATCTAACGACTGGTTATTCAAAAGTATAAAATTGTGCAAAAACGTCGGATGGGCATTGGAAATATCATATTCCCAATAATCCATCCCATTGAGCATCAGATGCCGAATCACCTTGCGGCAATTTTGGGGATTGACGCCCGAATAGGTGATGCGGCCTGAGGTGGTCTCTCGGCCTTGGATCGGCAATATGCCCACCCCGTCTTTAATATTTCGGATGGCCAATAACATCTGAAATGCCTGATGTTGAATTTGAAGTAGTTCACCAGTATCCAGTTGATCGGGGTTTATCCCATTTTTCTGAAAGATTTTGTCCACATCAGCAGGTGGTTTGAGTCGGGCGGATCCACCCCAGCGGCTCTCCACCAATTCTCGGACGTAGAAAAATCCTTTTTTGAGCAATTGGGCGTTCACCTCGAGGCAAGTCGGCCCATCGATACCCAATTTGGCAGAAGTGCCGTTGATGTCCAGGCTGGCCACGCCTTTTCTCTGGGTATTTGGATTGTAGGTATCAGCATTTAATAGGTTATTATCCTGGATCACTGTGTCCTGGAACTCCCAGACGGCTTTGTATATCTGGGGTTTGAACTGGTATCCTGCCGTGGTGCCTTTTCGGATCAATTCACCTGTGTTCTTATCATATGTGGGTGGCTGGTAGCCCATTTTCCTGTCCATAATCAGATCCCTGATCTGCTGATCTTTGCTCTTAAACAAGTTCCTCAGTTCCTTTCGGCTAAATGATAGCAGGTTGTTATCAAATCGGTGTCGCCGATGCCAAGGATGAGTATAATTCTGGCGGATCAATCGGGCGGCATTTCGGATTTTTTCATTCCCGTATTCTCCCAGTTCGGGGATCCAGTTCAGCAGAATCTCCGTGAATTGTTTCTGGTATGGTAATTTCTTCTTCACGCGTGCGCGTATTATAATTTTTTATGTATTTCTTTTTTCTTCCACCAACTAACACACAACCACACCACACACCAACCACAGAACCCACGACACAACGACCGCAGCGGGGGGATAGTGGCATAATGGGCTTCACTTAAAATCCCTATGATCCTATCATATAAGGGATTTTAGGCGGTTTATCGATTCCGACAGAACCTTTTTTCGCCTTCTCTCGCCTGCAGGGCATATGATCCCATTACATCTGAACATAATTTGATGTATACAGGCGTGGGAATGGACGGTCGGAGTTGTCGGAAATTTAAGGAACCATCAAGGTCGGCTTCTTCATCAACATGTTAAAACGGAATTGAGCTTTGGGTTATTTCCAGCCAATCCCTGAAGGTGGCATTGATCGCCATTGATCGCTGACGCGACATAAATCTGCTGTGGCATGTAGCGGCTGTTACTCGAATATATATAACTACGATCCCACTAGTTATCATGGCGTCTTCCATATACAGGTAACCATAATCTATTACCAAAATGTTTGAAACACCATATCGTATCAATTGAATAAATTTATTATCAAAAACGACCACTATTCATTTATACATCTTTTACTTTCATACATTCGCATATTCTCGCAGACTATCATACTATATATTTCGTAATTTATATTTTTATTTGGAGATTTTTTGTCCCTTATTTAAAGATTATAAGCTGCGATCAAAATTAAATTTCAATTTCATTCCCACCCCAACCTTCCATTTTTGCTGTAAGTACTTTTATTATAACATAATTCACCAATATCCCCGCATATAAAGTACTATGGGCTATTATACTTTTCATATAAGTGAGCGGTCTTACCATATTCTTTTGTAAAATAATTTGATCTTTATAAGAACAACTTCTTTATATTAAACTTTATCTTGCTAAGAGTAGATATATATTTTTATTTAATTTGACAAGATATCCAACTATCGATATATTTAAGTGTCTTGAAAAATGTAATAGTGATAATTCATCATTTCATTCTGTGAAATTAAATAAATCAATCTTCAATTTCGAATGGATTTAACCATTCATTCCATATTTTGTAAAGGTTATGAGCTCAAATAATCTTCCATATTCATTCAAAACTTGCATAATCACTGAACAAACAAAAATCAAACTCTGAATACCATGGATACACTAAAAGAAAGACCGACTTTGAAATTTGACGAGTTGAAGTTTCACGTTCTCAACCCGAATCTGCCGCGAGAAGATGACGAGGCTTTCGTCTTCGAAGGTGATTTTTGGGAAGTCAACGAGTGGCTCCAAAATGCCGAGTATGACGAATTAGAAGAGCTCGGGGTAGGAGTTACGACATCGGATGATGATCACTACTTCGGAGGTATGTATGCGCAAGAATGTGTTCACTGGATGGAAACTTTCCATGAATACTTAAATATGCATGAAGACCCTGAGTTCGATTACGAGCAAATATCAGAAATGGTTGATTTGGATGCGGCTAGTTTAGGCCTTCAAATCAACATCTACCGACGAAATAAATTCCAAAAAGATGACTCAGTCTTCAATGAATTTTACACGATTTTTGACTAAACCGCTCATTCATCTCACAATCACTAATCATAAAATCTCCTAATGTTATGACACCACTTAATACTCCAACTGTTAATAATAAGTTGCTTAACCGATACGGAAAGCAGATCCAACAAATCAGCTGGCAGAAATACTACCGTTATTGCCGACTCTGCTTGATCGGAAATGATCCCTTTCAAGTGCCTGAGTCCGTTAACAAACGACTAAAGCGGGAACATAACGTAGATGTGCTTCCGATGCTTTACGTAATCGAAGGAAGTAGAAACATGGATACGGGCGATCTTAACGCAGAAGTTCCCAATAGTCTAGTCTACACTTATCATTTCTTTCTGGCGGATACCTCAATCGCTGATATCCAATTGAAGGTAGACTGGGAGGCAACTTTCAAATTTCATGACTTCGCATCTAAAAAGATGTTATTCCCCCTTGATGGTCAGATTGAATGGATTGATGCCAAAAAGGATGATCCCGAAGAATCTGATCTTAACGAAGTTGCCAGCTTTGTAAGAGACGATATAAAGAATCACGGCTTCATTCGCTAACTATCGCGAAACGAATGTTGTCCTTCAAAACCACAAAAAAACCACTGTTATGAACTTTTCTTCAACAATTCTAAATAAAATTCGAAATAAAAATCAGAAATATCATGAACAGCACAAACCCCAACAAGAATAATCACGTTCGTAATAATGGAAATACTAACCCCCAAGCCAATCCGAAGGTAACTTACACTTCGGACGCCTTCTCCCACCTTTTCTCCGAGACTACATCCTCCTCGGATGGAGCGGATATCCAGACTCCACCCCCACCTGATGATGACGGTCAGAATCTGGTCAACGATATCAAGATCTGCCTGAACAGGCATCTGGTTTTACCTGAGCATGCGGACATCACCATTGCCCTCTGGATTATTCACACATACATATTCCGTCATTTCAAGGCTACACCCTACCTGCTTATTGATTCACCCTCGCACGAATGCGGTAAGACTGATTTGTTGACGTGCTTGAAGCATCTTGCCAGTTCTACCAAGCAGACTTCGGATTTGTCAGTTGCGATTCTGTACCGTCTGATTGATGCCGAAGATCCCACCATACTGCTTGACGAAGGACGTGAGCTTCTTCGGAACAACAAAATCAGAAAGCTCTTTCGGGACGGATATAAGAAAGGTGGACAAGTATTTCGCGCGAACGCCTCAAGTAAGACCCCCGAAGGATTTAACACCTTTTGCCCAAAGGCCATCGCTCAAATTGGACGCTATGATTCGGTACTTCTATCTCGTGGCATTGAAATCACGATGCAGCGGCACGACGATGCCGAGCTTGAAAATATTCAGGACTACCAGCATTTCGACCAATTGCGTGAACGAATTCAGCAGTGGACAGCTGCAAAAGTCCCTTCTATCGCAAACACCTCCGTTGATATGCCAGAAAAGATTAATGGGCGAAATGCTGAAATATGGACACCTCTCCTGCAAATAGCTAATTACATAGGCACCCACATCGCAGATGAGGGGCAGGAAGCTGCCATAGAGCTAACCGAACGCAAATCAAGCCAACGAGAAGATACTCCAATTGAACTGCTTCGTGATATCAAAAAGATATTTGAACACAAGGATTGCTATCGGATCTGGTCTAAAGATCTGGTTCGAGAATTGAAAGACCTGGACGAGGCTCCGTGGTCAGATATTCGCCTAACACCGTATAAGTTGGCCAAACGGGTTAGAGCTTTTCAAATAAGCTCCAAAAGCATGCGCATTAACGGTAGTGAAAAGATCAAGCGAGGCTATACGTGGGAAATGTTCAAAGATTCCTTTGACAATTATTTAGATGATTGACGGGAAATAGTTACAACTAATCTTAAATCAAATCAAAAAAAGTTATGAACGAAATAAGCATTAAAACCGTAAATCGAAAGGTTCAAATATCAGAAAGTTTGCTAGACACTTATTTCATTCCCATCAACGGGGTTTCTGATAAGGAAACCTATATAGATAGGAATGATGGTGAGCCCTACACGCGAATAAGGGTCTCCAGGGATTTAGCCAATAACCTTCAAGAGGAAAAGCAAATTTGGGAACATATCAAAAAGAATGATGAATACATTAAAATTTCCTCGCTTGATTCGGATACCTACAATCACATTTTCGAGGAGTTTCTCTACGATGATTGGAATGAAGTGTTGGATAAATCATTCTTCAGTCAAATCGAACAGGCAAAAATCCATTATACACTGAAAGGATACGCACGGGATACCCTAAAACTTCTTGAAGAACCAATGCGGAGGAAAGCCAAATCATTTATACGCAATAGAGCCAAACAGGTATTTAATGAGAAGTTAAAAGACCAACTCCTAATTGTTGAATGGAAAGACGAATAAACCCTGGATTTGTCTAATAATCATAATCTCGAAAATGTATGCAACACCATGTACGTACGCATTCCTGTAAAACCAACATATCCGAATATTAGAAAACACGCTGGACGGGGTGTAATCCATACCGATTGGGACATCAAAGAAGAGATTGGTTTCGCGAGGCACAGCCACATGGAGGATTACCTTCAATTGATTGCCGATTTATTCGATCACGATAAAAGCGGCAACAAAGCATTCTACGTCATTCATTTTTATCCGTTTGAAGAGAACAGTAATTACATGCTCTTCTGTTACCTGAAATTTGAAGAATTCGCCCGACTGCTTCCGTTGTACGAAAATATGATTAACCAGGCAGAATTGCCATGTGAATTTCGTATCCCCGTGGATAACATAGCAAAAACGGAATTGGCAGTCGCTGACAAATTTATTTGCAAAAACAATTTCGATTTCATCATATAATCCGACGGTTAAATTGTCTCAAATTGAATTTGCCCAGTTATATCATTCGTGACCTAACCAAATATGTTCATTCTAACCAACACAAATATAATCTATATGGAAAAAGCTACAGAACGAAACAGGATCAGATATAAAAATCTGACTATCGTTCAACATCATCGTCTAAAATCTTTTAACAAAGGCTTTTGCATTGGGAATAGTGATACGGTCTACGTATCACCTGCTATCTTCAGTCTCCTTCATTCCGATTTCGAAATTACATTTGATAATCTCGAAGTGGTTGAGGTACCCGATACGGGCGACGAGGATATTGAACGAGCTATTGATAATCATTTACATGCAACTACAAAAGAGGGGCCTTATTCAGATTTTTGGAATGCGTTAGACGGTCGTATCTCCTTGTACGAATTTGATAAGTTGGAAGTATTCGGATGCCCGCAAACGTTGGCAGAGTCCGATCAATCCCAGATTTACGACATGCTGCGCAAAGAACTTTTCCGACATTTTAATAAGATAGGGGCCGAGGCCGTATTCTGGTTATATTCGGCGGATCCCTTTGCAAGTGGCCGATACGTGGCATGGTGGTTTACCAGTTACAATAAGTCGTCATTCCAAACCGCTTGGATGTCACTACTATCGGTCGCTTTAGAGGAGAAACTTAATTTCTATCATGAATTCCAACTTCCGAATCCAGAAATGGAGCTGTTTTTCCAAGCCGATCTTTTGTTACCTGAAGATCCCCACGGAATCGAAATTTTCGATAGATCATCGGTCAATATTTCATAAGGCAGTTACCAATATTATGCTCACTATTGATCGTAACTGATTTTAAAGGTAACATCTTGCTCCCTCGAGTGTGGCTGTTTTCAGCTACTCTCAAACGCACCGTGATTACAACTTGACGAACGACTGCAAAAAATCCCCTGATGCGGGATAGATACTGCCGTGTAGGTTGAAAAAAGAAGACGAAACGGTATCACCAGCCGCAAAAGAACTAGAAAAAAGGTGGCCGTCAATCCGACTAGTGGTAACGGTATCGGGCGACGAGCTGCCAATAGGTAGCAGCATCGATGCGGCTAACCCTTAAGACGGGCTGAGGTGAAGGAGTGCTTATATCAGAGGGAGTTATAAAGCCTTGTTTGTCTTTTCCCTGTTCACGCTTAACGCGGTCAAGTTCCGATTGCAGAATTTTTGGCGTATCGGCGAAGGTATTTACGATACCTTTCTTAATCCATGCATCTAAAGTGGGACGACTAATATCAAGCTCTTTGGCCACGTCTTGCTTGTCCATTAGATAGTTTTTCGGCTGGCTTCGAAGTTTCTCGTATTTGTCTTTCAATTCCTGGAAGGCCTCCTCAATCAGCTCATCACCTTCATTGTAAAGCGCCCTAGCTCGTTCCTTGAGCCGTTTGCCACGCCGAAATTTTTCCTCGGGATCCCGATTCATTTGATAAAGCTATTGACTTTTACGCCCAGATTCTGGAGTACTGCCTAAACCGACGGCAGCTACCAAAAATATATGAATTTGCATTGCAACTATTAAATCACACGTACAACCTAACAAACATCAAAAGGAGGAATTCATTATGGCATCATGCTGTGGCCCTTATCAATACGACAGTGGAACCTATTACATTCGCTGGACAGACCGTAATCGCTCCAGCCGACAACACATTCGCGAGTCGCTGAAGACCAAAGATTCTGAAACAGCTAAAGATCTGATGAGAAGGCTAAAATACCGTTATTTTATCGAGGAAACCCATGATCCGTGGACGAAAAAACACTACGAAAAACACAAATCCACCCTCGAAGAACCGCTGCTCTTCGAAGCAGTTGAGGAGTACATAAGCTACAAACAAACTTCGAGGGGAGCCGATAGCTGGGGAGATATCCACTCGAAGACGGGCAAATCGATCTTAACCAATTTTGCCGACTTTGTAGGAGCGGATAAACGACTCGACCAAATTACTAAAGAAGATATCGGGGACTTTCTGCACCGTGACGGCATCAATTCTGACCACACGCGGCTTACCTATCATCGGGATATTCGGGCATTTTTCAACTGGTCGAAAAAGCAAGGATTCATCGAAACCATTCCTGATTTTAAACCGAAAAAGCCTCAACAGGATGAGCCCAAGGATCTGACCACCCAGCAGTTGCTCAGCATCTGCAACTATCACCTGACGAAACTGAATAGAAATATCCAAAAAGGCTACGTCCAAAAGGACAAAACCACTCATTGGATGCCACTTGCTTGGTGGCTGCTTGCACGGACGGGACTGCGACCAGGCGAACTCTTCCAACTGAAAACATCTCATATCGATTTGGAGGAGGGAATTATCAAAGTGGGAGTGGATTTTATCACCAAAGTCCGCAAAACACGGGGGGTTCCCATCCTCGGTAACGCCCGTCAGATTTTGGAGCTACTACTTGACGAGGAGGTAAGAAGGCAAGATCGATACATGGCCAAAAGCAATCTGCTTCTTGGCCGAGAGGGCAAACAGGCGCAACGCCGCTTGTCCGACAAGTTCCGTGAAGCCCGACGGGCAGTACTTCCCGAAAAAGATTTTAATTTGTATCATTTAAAGGATACGTTTGCTGTGTGGTTTTTTACCGAACAAACCGAGTTTCATAGCGATCACGTACTGCTACAGCTCATGGGAATTCTGGGCCATTCGGAGGTCGAGACGACGCGCCGATACCTGAATCTGGATCCGTATAATTTGACAAAAATATAACTTTACACAGATTCGTAATTTTCCGATATTGTTGCCGTTATGTTGTCGGTCTTAGGAGCCAAAATTCCTAAGATCCCCTACGCGCCCGTAGCTCAACTGGATAGAGCGTTTGGCTTCGGACCAAAAGGTTGAGGGTTCGAATCCTTCCGGGCGTGCTTTTTGTAAAACCCCTGTATGGCTGGGTTATAGCCGGACAGGGGTTTTACTATTTTAGTTCATATTTTGCAGAATATGTTTTTGAATAAAAAAGATGGACCCTGAATCACCAGGATCCATCCTGCAGGGGGGCAATATGGGAGATAACTACCTAAACATGAGAAAACTGAATAGGAGTACTTATAATGTAGTCATGTCACGTTATCTACGCTTACAAAAATCAAATAAATATTTACACTTTTTTTATATTTAATTTCATTGAGAAGCTAGGCCGGATTGCACTTCGTGGGGAGCGCTGACGCGGGTAACGCTTCGCTCTGTGCTCACCAAGAAATTTATTTGTCTTCACTGCTGAGATATTAAACCTCGTGCTGCTCTGCCGCTTTCATATCGAACTCTCTGCCGGCGTATCGGACCACCAGGATCCAGAATACCAGTATGATGAACACGGCAATGGAGAGCCAGCGGACATTTCCCATGCCTACATAAGCGGCCACCACCAGGTTGAGCACCACGGCCAGCACCTTCGCAGCACGCTGGACAAACATGTCGATGAAGGATTTGGCTTTGTATTTCTCGTCCTGGGTCGTGGGCGTATATAAGGCCTCCTTGGCCGATTGATTGATGGAGTAGTTTAAACTGTTGTCGCTGGCCGACATGATCGTCACAAATATGAGACTGGGTACAAGGACAAATCCGACTGTCCCCATCAACAGGGCCATGGGCAGAAACAGCAGCGCTACCCCCACACCAAAACGCCGCATTACGAGACTCGTAAGGAATAGCTGCACTATCAGCGAAACGATGCTTGTTATTTGTCCCACAAATCCAAAATAGGCATCCTTGTTCAATGCTCCGGCCACTTCGGTGGCTATAACGGCTGACAGTTGGAAGTCCACGATGTTTGACACCATTTCATACAATCCTATAATACCGACAATCGCCAACAAATACTTTGAATTGAACACCAGGCGCGCCCCTGCCCAGATGGCATTGCAGTATTTGCCTTCAGCACAGGGTTCCTCTTCTTCTGCTTCGTCGTCCGACCGGTCCGGAGCCTGATAATTGACATAATACCCGATCGCCACGATCACCACGAGTGGAATCAGGCAGAGGTACAAAAGGGTGGATCGTCCCAACAGGGTGACATACTGTACCACCACCGTGGAACCGACAATACCGCCTATAATACCCCCCAGCCCGACCAATCCATACGATCGCTTGGCCTGTTCCGAGGTGAAAATATCGTTGGAATAGGCCCAGAAAAAGGTGACGAACGTGGAGTTGAACATATCTCCCAGTACATAAAACGACCACGCCGTTCCGGCTTCGGGCTGCCGCATCAAATTGGCAAAGATTATAAAAAGAACCGCAAATACGGAGCTTAATATGAGGTTTAAGTTATGTCTTTTGAATTTACGCGACAGCATGGTAAAGCCGATGACGATCCCGTACACCACCACCATATTCAGGACCTTGGCCAGCTGCTCAACCTCGGCCCCCGCAAAGGTGAATCCCATCAGGGTAAGCGGGGCATCCTGGTAAAAATTGACCAGCAGCCCGCGCTTGAGGGGTTTCAAAACCCAGAAGGTCGCAATGACCATGAAAAAGAAGAGCGACATCGAGAGAACGGCGGGCCACTCTTCCCTGCGGATATCAAAAAATTCCCTGTAAATTCGTTTGCCTAGATTTTCTTTCTCCATAAAATATTCTTTACTGTTCTCTTTCAATCCCTACAATACGGAGACCTCGTCGCTCCATGGCCACGTAGACCTCCACAAATTTTTCGGCTGTTTCGTGGTCCGAACGTCGTGTTACCAAATGAATTTTTAAAACGGTTGGCTCAGCGTCACCGGTCCTCCGGGAGAGGGCAGACAAGTCCGCGGTAATTTCGGGCTTCTCTGCAGTACCGGTCGACCGATAATCTTGATTCACCGCCTCTATGTTATAATGATACGAACTTTCTCGCTCAGTAAATAATTCCCCATCCACCCCGAGATCATCGAACCGGAGGGTAAGTTGACCGTTTTGGTGTTCTGCCTTGAATCTGTCGACCGGATTCATGCGGCTGAACCAGTAGCGGCCAATTTTATCGCGGCGTTTTATCAACATCTCGACCAGGTAAGTTTCTGCCTCGGGATTTGTAATCCGCCCGGCTTCCACAACCGCCCGGATATCTTCGTCCCTGAAACTCATCACTTTTTTTGCTCCCCAGAAAGCATCGGCCGGAGTCATATTTTCGAAGGCCGGTATCGGATGTACCGGTACCCATTTGGCCGGCTTGAGGGGTTCGGCAGGGAAATATCCAACCGAGGGATAGGAAACTTCCGGTTCGACCGTCTCCCAGGGACGAACATTGGCTCCGAATGTGATCATCGAGAGACCAATATACCGTGGATCCACCAGGTAGGCCTGTCCGTAAATCGGTTCATGGATCAGCATTCCGTTGGCGCCGAGTGTATTTCCAAAATCCTGTACATAGTGTTTAATATATCCCTCTTCCGTATAAACCGCCATCGTATTGGCATCGCGCCGGTCGGTATCGTTGAGCCACGCGCTGATAATACGCATTCCCCGCAATTCGCGTCGATCTTCGTGGTGCACCAGGTCGTTGGGATCATCGCTTCGTGTGCCCTCAAATCCCCAGGGTCCGACGGGTTTGCCGTCGACAAATTTACTGGCATAGGCCCGGATCTTTCCTTCCTCGTTGGTCGCCCTGTTTTCAATTATTTGCTGCAGATGATCACGATTCATCGGCACTTTTTTGCCTTTCACCTCCACCGTTACATTCTTGCCGATCTTAACCTGCTCCGGTCTAAAATGAGTAATCGCAGCCTCCGGGACGTAGTATCCCGCCGCATAGAAAAACTTTGAGCTGATCACATCGGCCGCGGTCGTCAGTTCCGGGTATTTATAGCCGTCAAACTTAATGAGAAAACGATGACCGTTTTCATCCTCGATAAAAAATCCCGAATTGGCTCCCTTCAACTTCCCCCGAAAAATGGTCCAGATTCCCCCGGTATCCGGTTTAACGGTATTGGGACCTCGGGCCAGTTCTTCGGGCGACATATGATGATAGTAGTGGCGCTTTGTATACCAGCTCGATTCCGGGACCTCTCCGAGCTGATTTACATTGTGCGCGGGCTCCGGGTCGGCAATACCCAGCAGTTGACCGAACGAGCGAAACGTTCGATTCAGATTCAGCGGCTTTTCCAGCTGGTAAAAAAACGTATTATGAATCCGATCCCAGTATTGATACTGGACCTTCCCCTCCGGCTCGGGAATATCGGCAGTATCGGGATCAAAGGTTTTAATGGGTCCGGAAGTATACGGCTTGCTCCCGGCGCATCCCAGGAAGCCGACCAGGAGCACCATCAGAAAAACCTTTTGTAAAATAATATCACCCATAAATCTGTACCGCTCGATCATGCTGAAATACATTTAAAAGTTCGGATTGATGGATAAAATGACCCGGCTGTGGTTTTTGCTGAAGGCAAACTCCGACCGGAACGCAAATCCTCCCGCTCCATAAAGGTGAAGCCCGACCCCGTAACTCGTTTTAAAATCACTGAATTGAATATTTTCGAACCCGTCGAAAACCTGTCCCTCGTCCATAAAAAGACTTACATCCGCGAAATTCCAGATGGGGTACCGGTACTCGAGCGTAAAAAGAAGCGATCCGTCCTCCCGGAAACGGTCGCTGGGAAATCCCCGCAGATCGTAAGAACTTCCCAGTTTCGGCAACTCATAAAAGGGAATCTCTTTACCCTCTAATGCTTCCGCTTTACGGAGCCGGCTTTTAAATGCAAGGCGGCGATTTTCGGGCAAAAACCGAACCGGCAAGAACGCTTGCCACTCTGCCGTGTACGTTACATAGCGATATCGATCGTTCAGCAGCGATTGCGTATATGACAACCCCAGCTTGTAGCGGGTCCCCCCAACCGTTCGCTTTTTCCCCTTACTGCGGTCCAGTTGCATCGACGTTCCCACCGACACAAATGAATCTTCCCCGATTCTGTCAGGGGAAAATTGCAAGGTCGAATCGGAACTACTTCGATACTCGCTCCGTCCGATGCGAATATTTTTCCATTGTCCTTCCAGGATCCAATTCAGTCGCGGTGCCGCCGGCTGTTCATAGGTGATACCGGCCATTTTTACCTCTTTATCATAAAAGGTACGTCGATTGTCGTCCGTAATATTACTTATATAAAAGGACTTCACCGGATCATTGCCATACTCTCCCTCCAACTCCAGATTTCCGTCAGCATGGACAAAACCGGGTATCTCATACTCCAGGTCAAAGTCATTATAGTCCTTCGATCCGAATAACACCTCCATCCGTACCTGGTGGTTTACCGGCAGGAATTTATTATGATAGGCCAACAAACCATAAGCAGCTCCTGCATCGCCGCCCAATTCGAATAAAGGATAAACTCCGTAGGGGGCCCTTTCCCCTTTAAATAAATTGGGAAATTCCTGTTCGAAGGTTTTAAGACCGTAGCTGACCGGCCACGTTATCCCCTGAAAAATATAAGAGGGAAGCGCCAGTACATGCCCTCCAAAAGTGCGAGAGGATTTATATTGTTGAGTATCGGGATGGGAACTTTTATCGGAGGCCGTATCCATTGAAGGTTGGTACCCAAACGAAGATCCATTTGCATGGCATATTTCAAAAGAAACAAAAAACAGCAGGACTACCGCGGTAATGCTAAGTTTACGCATGATATGGAGTTTGTAGAAAGAATACTCATAATTATTGAATAATATATTAGTTTATGTACAAATGGGTAAAATCTATATCTTAAAGAAATAGGCGGCTTAGCAATCCTTTATTTTAAGCAAAAACATCTGTCGCCCAACGCAGTTCTCGGTCTTTTACAAAATCTACTGCAAAAACTGAATTTGATTTATTTCCGGCGCTAAAAATAATCGGCACTCTGCGCTATATAGTTCCACTATCCACCCGATGTTTAGAAAGGATGGGTATACTGAATCTTACCCGTCACAATATATGAATAAGATCTATTGGTAATACTGATGTTAACGTATTATCAACATAACGAAACGCAACAGATACCAAACAGGTTTTCTTGAGGATTGATCAGCGAAAGATTCTATTAGCGATAGTATTGAAGACTTGAACAGACTGCCGGCACTATTTTTTGAAGATATTTGGCTGTTGACTAATCGGCGAATTACCATTATCTCTTGATACTATATGATCAACTGATTTATACGGAATGAAATGGCTCATCAGCACATTTTACGATATCCGGCAGAACGAATGGAGCTCTGCCTCTCTCATGTTTGGGCTTCATTTTCTTTTCATGATGGTGCTTTACTTTCTTAAACCGGCCCGTGACAGTCTTTTCCTAACCACCAACGGCCCCCAGGATCTGCCCTTCGTTTACATTCTGCTGGCCCTTATCTCCCTCCCCGTGACGTATTTCCTAACACGTGCAATGCACCTTTATCCGCTCAAAACGGTCCTGATGTGGACCAGCGGCATACTGGCGGGGAACCTGGTACTATTTCGGTGGCTACTCGAATTCAACATTGAATGGATCTACCTGGTGTTTTATCTCTGGGTGGGCATCTTCGGAATTCTGGTTATCTCTCTCTACTGGCTTTTGGCGAATGCCGTGTTTCGGCCGGCCCAGTCGAAACGGCTTTTTCCCTTTTTAACGCTCGGAGCAATCCTCGGAGCTATCAGCGGCAGCCAGGCTTCCAGCCTCTTTGTCTCGCTGCTGGGCCTATCTACGGCGGACCTGTTATTTATCGGGGTCTTTCTTCTTTTGTCGACTTTGGTTTTGCTTTACTACCTGGCCCCACCCGATCGTTCCGCTTCAGCGACCGTTTTCCCCGAATATCCCGATCAGGGCGACGACCTGATTCGCGCCGGCAAATCGATTTTCAAATCGAGCTACCAGTTCAGGATAGCCACCATCATCGGAATCGCCATGGTGGTGACCACTCTCACTGACTATCAATTTAAGACCCTGTCGCTGCAAGCTTATCCTGACAGAGCCGGGCTTACTGCTTTTATGGGGTGGTTTTACGGAGGGGTCAGTGTTGCTTCGCTGATCATACAAGTCCTGCTTTCGAAATCGATCATCAAAAAGCTCGGTATTTCCGGCACCATCCTATCCCGTCCCTCCGGCATGGTCATCGCCGCGGTCTTGATGGCGGTAGAGCCGGTCCTGGCCTCCATGGTACTTTTGAATGGGTATGACAGCGCCACCCGGTATTCGATCGACAAAACAGGCCGGGAGCTCTTGTTTTTGCCGCTCTCCCAGCACACCAAAGAACGAACCAAACTCTTCATTGACATATTTGTAGACCGTTTTTCCAGGGGCCTGGGAGGCGTTTTGCTGCTGGGATTTATCTACCTACTCAACTGGTCGGTATACCCGATCACCTTCGTGGTTATCGGACTCCTGTTGATCTGGGGATACCTGGGGTTCCGAGCCAAAAAAGGCTATGTTGAGAAATTCAGGGCTTCGCTGCAAAATCAGCTCATCAGCACGAATAGTATAGCACTTAACCTCAGTGAACCTTCCATTCTATCCTTAATCCGGGAATCCCTGCAAAGCTCCAAAGATGTACAAGTGCTTCATACCCTGTTTTTGCTGGAAGACAGTGATATTGACCCCCTGGCCGATGTCCTGCAGCAATTGCTAAACCACAACAACCGCGAAATCCGGCTGTGGGCCGTAAAACTGCTTCAAAAGGCGGAAGAGGTGGATGTTTCCGACGATATTGAAAAACTGTTGAAAGATGAAGACCCCGAAGTGCGACTCGAATCCATTTATTACCTGTGCCAAAATTCTACCGAGGACCCCTCCGACGTTATCTTTTCCTACCTGGAGGATGAAGACGAAATGCTGAAATCGGCCGCCCTCGGTTGTGCCTGTAAACACCACGAACCAGAACATGACCCCGTCGACCCCCGATATTTTGAGCAGCTTTTCAACAAAGAAGGAGAGGACGCTGTCATTATCCGGGCTCAACTGGCCGATGCACTGGGATATATCTCCAACCGGGAGCTTGCCTACCAGTATCTCGACAAGATGCTGGACGACGAACACCCTTCCGTGGCCAAACGAGCCATCAACAGCGCCGCCCGGCAGAAACTCGATCGGCTTCTCCCCAAACTGCTGCAAAAATTCAAGCAGGAAGGGTTTGCCATGGATCTCATAAAAGCACTCGGATCATACGGCAGCGACTACCTGGTTCTATTCAAAGATCGATTTAGAAATGAAGAGATGGATTTCACCATCAGGAAACACATCCCCCGCATCTTTGCGACGGTGGGCACGCAAACTTCAGCCGACCATCTTCTGGGCATGTTGAAAATCGAAAATACCGAACTGCGGTTTCACGTGATCAAATCCCTCAATAAAATCTACCGGGACCATCCTGCGGTCAAAATAGACCCGGATCCCGTACGCGCCATCATGAAAAGTGAAATTCAATCCTATTATGATATGCTGGCCGTGAAGATGAACCAACCCGATTCCCTGCCCAACAAACTACTGATTAATGCCATAACTGAGAAGATGCAGCAGACCATTGAGCGGGTTTTTCGATTGCTGGGATTGTTATATGATCCGAGGGATATGCACGGCACCTACCTGGCCATCCAGAGCATGTTAGACGAAAAACGGTCGGCAGCCATTGAGTTCCTCGATAATATTCTGCACGATGTGGATGTACCCTACATACTACCGCTGGTGGATGAACGGACTGAGTCAGAGCAATTTTCGGTGGGGCACGACCTGTTTGGCATAGCCGAGATGAGTTATGACGAGGGACTCCTTAAATTGATTGATGGCGAGGATCGATGGCTTAAGGTTTCTGCCTTATACAGTGTATCCCCGCATTGCCCGGGCATACTGCAACAGCGTGTCCAAGAGGCCTCCCGGTCTGCCGATCCACTAATCCGAGAAACTGCCGAACTGGTTATTAAACGCAACGCCGCATAGATTCTTAGAAATACCTATTATGGATACCATTATAGAACGCGTCATATTTCTCCAGGGTGTCGAATTGTTCTCTGATATCCCCTCCGAACAGTTGGGGCACCTGGCGGGTATTACTCAGCGATTCACAGCCGAAGCAGGTGAAACGCTATTCAAGGAGGGAGATCCGTCGGACTCCATGTTTGTGCTGATCGATGGCAAGGTTCAACTATTTCGCAATGAAGTTTTTCGTCTGGAAGTTACCGAACCGCAAGCACTGGGAGTTTGGGGATTTTTCGACGAGGGTAGTCGCCTCACCACCATTCGGTGTCCCGAGGAAAGTCACTTTCTGAAAATCAATCGCATGGATTTCTTTGATTTACTTGAAGAACGCGTTCATATCAGTGAAGGCTTGCTCAAGTATTTTGTCCACCGCATCCGGGCTTTGATTGAACAGTCTGATATTGTGGTCTAACAAAGATTTCGTCATCGTGCTTTTTCGTTGCATTTTTATTTATGGGATATCTCTATATGCTCCACAAAAAGAAACACTGTCCAATAAAACTTAATCGGTCATTCAATTCGCTTTCGACTTGTCCGGCAAAGTAGAGGGAGTCGATTTTGATTTTTAAAGAATTTGTCGGAATTTCGGGATAGCATCTAAAAAATCATAAAAACCCCGCATTGTTCCGAACGACCGAAATGCTAACTTTATAACGAAAATTTTAACGCATTAACTGTAAGACGGTCGAAGGGCCTGGATTTTAGCGAGCATCCCTACAGCCACACGGTCCGCTCGATCTCTTAAATTACACTTCCGGTATCATGACTTCCTCCTTCAATAGTGCCTGCATTATCAAAACGGCCTGCTTGCTTTTCGGCATAATCCTGCCTCATGCTCTCCTTGGCCAGACGAACACATCCTCAACGGTTCCGATTGAGTTCAATGTCAACATGAGCTACATGATTGAGCAGGATATGTTCGATCCGGAAACCGAATTCGTGGATGTGGCAGGGACCTTTAATGGCTGGGGAGAAGATTTGACCAAACTGAGCGATCCGGACCAGGACTCCATTTATACAGTTACCGTGGAGGGGTTTTCGCCGGGCACGACGATCGAATATAAATTTGGGCTAAATGGACAGTGGGGTGGAAGAGAAGAATTTCCCGGCGAAGGCAACAACCGGGTATATACCGTGCAGGAAGATTCCAACGTGATTGAAGTGTGGTATAACGATCAACTCCCCGAAACGGGTCCGCCGCAAGCCCATTTCGAAATACGAAATCCCGACATTCCGGAAGGAGATCTCGTGCAGTTTCAGAATTTTTCGCAGGGAGCAATCACCACTTGGGAATGGAAGTTTGAGGGGGGATCCCCGGCGACGTCGGATCAAAAGAATCCCTCGGTACAATATTTTGCAGCCGGCAGTTACGATGTGACGCTCGTTGCCCGTGATACGGTCGACAATGAAGCCGATACGTTGCTGAAGCCTGATGCCATTACAGTTCGAGAAAAAACGGACGACGGACAACAAACCTACTGGTGGAACAAACGGGTCTTTTACGAGATATTTGTCCGCAGTTTCTATGACAGCGACGGCGACGGGATCGGGGACTTCGACGGACTTCGACAGAAACTCGACTACCTGAACGACGGGGATCCGTCGACCGACCACGACCTGGGCATTACCGGTATCTGGCTGATGCCGATCCACCCTTCCCCCACCTATCACGGCTATGATGCCACCGATTACCGGGCGATCAACCCGGACTACGGTACGAAGCAGGATTTCAAAGAGTTCCTGGATGCGGCCCATAAACGAGGTATCAAGGTGATCATCGATTTTGTTATGAATCACACTTCGAGTCAACATCCCTGGTTTGAAAAATCGGCCGCCGGCGACAGCACCTACCGAAACTTTTACCGCTGGAAAGCCCGTCATCCCGGCTACCAGGGGCCCTGGGGACAAAACGTGTGGCACGAACGCAACGGGTCCTATTATTACGGGGTGTTTTGGGGAGGCATGCCGGACTTGAACTACAAGAACCCGGCCGTCAAAGACAGCATGTTCGCCCGGGCCAGCTACTGGCTGGAAGAAGTGGGCGTGGACGGGTTCCGACTGGATGCCGTTTTATATATGATAGAAGACGGGGAAAACCAGGAGAATACGGACGAAACTTACCAGTTCTGGGGCGAATTCAATACCCACATGGAACAGGTGGCTCCTGATGCCTTCAGTGTTGCGGAGGCGTGGCAGCCGACCGATATCGCCCAAAATTATGTGACGGCCGACCGGCTCGATTACGGATTCGAATTTGATCTCTCCTCGGCCATCCGAACGGTCGTTCAGGAAGGGGATGCCGCCCCGCTGAGGGCCCAGATGCAGGAAGTGACTTCCACTTACCGATACCAGCAGTACGGCACGTTTCTGACCAACCACGATCAGACCCGCATCTTCAATGAACTGAATGGAAATATCGACCGGTACAAGGCGGCGGCCTCCCTGTACCTGACACTGCCCGGGGTCCCGTACATCTATTATGGAGAAGAGATCGGCATGAAAGGAGCCAAACCCGACCCCGACATACGTCGCCCGATGCAGTGGTCGGCCGAGAACTACGCCGGCTTTTCCACAACGACCCCTTGGGATTCACTAAACACCAACTACCAGTCGTATAATGTAGCTGTGGAACGAGCCGACACCAGTTCGCTCTGGCACCATTACGACCGGCTGATAGAACTCCGAAATAGATATCCGGCGCTCAGAACCGGTCACTATCTCGGGGTGCCGGTCAACTCCGATTCCGTCTTTGCTTTTGTCCGTGAAGGTGCCGACTCCACGATGCTGGTGATCAGTCACCTGGGAACTACGACGCAATCCGACATTCAGCTACACATCGCCAGCAAGTATTTATCCTCCGAAGGCGGGGTGAAGTTCAACAATTTACTAAATTCGGGGGATACGGTACGAGCCGCCATTGAATCGGGATCTCCCTCGGATCAGGTAAGGCGGATCACAATGGCTCCCTATCAGACAATGATTCTAAATCTGTCCGACCCGATCTATACGGCTATTAAATCAACTCCCGGAGATCATCCCCAGAGAATTAAACTGTATGAGAATTATCCTAATCCCTTTAATCCCACGACCACTATTCGATACCAGCTTCCCCGCCCGACACACGTACGATTGTTTGTTACGGATATCCTCGGACGCAAAGTGGCCACCCTGGTGGATGAGCGACGACAAAACGGGACTCATACCGTCCATTTTGACGGAAGCGGGCTGGCCAGCGGCGTTTACCTGTACCGGCTGGAAACTCAACATTACAGTCGAACCCGCAAGATGATGTTAGTGAAGTAAGAAATACGTCTTGGCCGGATAGAAGATACAGGAGGTTGAAACCCGGGCAGGTCTCTTCAGCCAGGGAAATTCAGCTGGGATCTGCCCATGTCAGACATAATGCCAACAAACAAGTATGAAAATTTGATACTTCATTAGACCTCAAGCTGAACAACCCAAGTGCTTCAGAGACCTGCCCGGGTTTTTCAAAGAGTATTGATATATACGTCCAAATTTTTTCTTGACTCTGGAGTATAGTCCAACCCTTATATTGATCATGAATCGGACTCATAAACTGTTTTAACCAAAAAATATCCCCATTATGCCCCTGCGAAAAGGAGAAGTTTACCAATGTCCGGACAAGAACTGTGGATGCGAAGTTACCGTCACCAAAGGAGCCCCGAGTGATTGTTCGGGCACGCAAAATCCGACCTGTTGCTGCGGCAAAACCATGGTGAAGAAAAGTGAGTAGTTGGTCTTAATAAGGATCTCCCTGCTATCTTGAATAGCGTCGGTCCGGCAATATTGATGAACCACGACTGGTTATAAGCATACCTGGCGCATCCACCTATTCCTTGCTTGATTTCTTTACGAGTGGAATCAGAAGCATTGCTTCAGGCTTTTCTATAATTTCGCAAACAAATAAGTAATCCATAAATAGCCTTTACATGGAAAATGAACCGAGCGAGCATTCCAGCTATAAAATTGGAGAAGCCGCCCGACGTTCCGGGGTAAGCAAAGATACGATCCGATATTATGAGAAACGCGGCATCATATCAAAACCTCAAAGGCGGCGATCGGGGTATCGTATCTTTACCAAACATCATATCAAACAACTGCAATTCGTAAAACGGTCCCAGGAGCTGGGCTTTACATTACGCGAAATCAAGGAGTTGCTGGAGCTGCGTAGAGATGGTAATACAGACTGCTCCACCTTTAAGGAAGAAGCCGAGGAAAAGCACGCCCTGGTTGCTCAAAAAATCAAGCATCTTAACCAGATTAAACAGACGCTTGCCGAGTTGATAGACTCCTGCAGCGGAGAAGGCGCAAAAGAGGATTGCCCCATCTTAAGAGCATTAGAGGGTAAAAATAACGTATTGGAGGAATTGGATTCATGAGCAGCGAAAGCACCAACATTCAGCTGACATCAACGGTTACATGTCCATCGTGCCACCAGTCCACAACCGAAACAATGCCCGAAAATGCCTGCCAATACTTTTGGAAATGTCCCCAGTGTGAAGAGATAATCACTCCCCAAAAAGGTGACTGCTGTATATTTTGCTCCTACGGTTCCGTTGCCTGTCCACCCGTACAAGCGAATGAAAACTGCTGCGGTTCTTAATTGAATTACAAAAGCTGTCGGGATTAGATTTTATGATCGGATTTTTCGTAAAACGGAGGAACTATATGAGAAAAATCGATCAAAAAATACCCAAAATCGGCTCTTTCACTTTGTGGAAATCGCTTCAATCGTTACACAGAGTATAGACATGAAAGTTCGATAATTCTTCGAATTTAATTAAATAGGTGACAACTTGTCCCTGGCCGGACATTTAAGCTAATTTTAAGTCTATCTTTTTTATGTTGTAGTTTAGTATTGATTGTATCATCAAAAGATATAGCCTTCTAACTTATGGCAAACGCATCTGAACCATCCCACAGCGGCTCCTCCCATTCGAGTCATAGCCATCATTCCGAACATAAGTCCACATCCGATACACACCATAACCACCATAACGAAAATGGTCATGAAGGCCACTCCGGTCACCATGCCGCGATGGCCCGTGACTTCTTCCGTCGATTCTGGATCTCGCTGGCCCTGACGGTCCCCATCCTGGCCCTTTCCCATATGATCCAGGGATTCCTGGGGTTCGGTGATACCCTGCATTTCTACGGTGATCTGTATCTCTCCTTTGCCTTCTCGACGATTGTCTTCTTCTACGGAGGATGGCCATTTTTAAGCGGGTTGGTCGACGAACTGAAAAAGAAACAACCCGGCATGATGACGTTGATCGGGGTTGCGATCGGGGTTGCTTATCTTTACAGTACGTTGGTCGTTTTTGCCGTGGAAGGAAAGGTTTTCTTCTGGGAGCTGGCGACCTTGGTCGACATCATGCTGATCGGGCACTATATCGAGATGAAATCGGTAATGAGTGCTTCAAAAGCGCTGGAAGAACTTGCCAAATTGATGCCGACCGAGGCCCATGTATTGCAAGAGGATGGTTCCACCGAAGATATTCCGCTGGACCAACTGCAAAAAGGAGACCGGGTACGCGTCAAGCCCGGCGAGAAAATTCCGGCCGACGGTGAAGTCGTGGAGGGGGGAAGTTCGGTTAACGAATCATTGATGACGGGCGAATCCACCCCGGTTTCCAAGGAATCGGGGGATGAAGTGATCGGCGGTTCTATCAACGGACAGGGATCGCTGACGGTGGAAGTTACCCGAACCGGTGAAGATTCGTTTCTCTCGCAGGTCATCAACCTGGTTCGTGAGGCCCAGGAGAGCAAGTCCCGCACACAGGACCTGGCCAACCGGGCTGCTTTCTGGCTGACCCTCATTGCTCTTGGGGCTGGTGCGCTCACTTTTTTCGCGTGGACCGTCTATTCCACGCAGGACTTTGTTTTTGCCCTGGAACGGACCGTAACGGTCATGGTGATCACCTGTCCGCACGCCTTGGGACTGGCCGTACCGCTGGTGGTGGCCTATTCCACCAATCTGGCCGCCCAGAACGGGTTTCTGATACGCAATCGGCCTGCTTTCGAAGAGGCCCGCAAGCTGGAAGCGATCATTTTTGATAAAACCGGTACGCTGACCTATGGTGAATTCGGGGTGACTGACGTGCTGGCATTTAACGATACTTACGACAAAGATTCAATCCTGAAACTCACCGCTTCACTGGAACAACACTCCGAGCATCCTATTGCACAAGGAATCGTTAATGCGGTTGACGACTATTCAAAAGCAGAGGAGTTTAACTCCATTACCGGAAAAGGAATTGAAGGACGGGTGGACGGGAAGCAAATCAAGGTGGTAAGTCCCGGCTACCTGCGTGAACAGCAGATTGAATTGCCGAAGCAGCAATACGAAGAACTCTCGGAGCAAGGAAAAACGGTCGTGTTTGTCCTGATAGACGATAAACTCGAAGGAGCGATCGCCCTGGGTGATAAAATCCGGGAGGATTCCAAACAAGCTATTAACGCCCTGCAGTCCATGGGAATACAGTGCATCATGCTCACCGGCGACAACCAGAAGACGGCGGCTTATGTGGCAGAGCAACTGGGGTTGGACGATTTCTTCGCGGAAGTACTGCCCGACGAAAAAGCATCCAAAGTCAAAGAAGTACAACAACGCGGGTTGAAAGTCGCGATGACCGGCGACGGAGTAAACGATGCGCCGGCGCTGGCACAGGCGGATGTAGGCATAGCGATCGGCGCCGGATCGGACGTAGCGGTCGAGACCGGTGATATTATTCTCACCCGCAGCAACCCGAAAGACGTGGCTTCTCTTATCGGACTGGCCCGATCCACCTATAGGAAAATGGTTCAAAATCTGGTATGGGCAACCGGGTACAATGCCTTCGCCATACCGCTTGCCGCAGGGGTCCTGTATGCATACAATATCATTTTGAGTCCGGCTGTAGGCGCTATTCTGATGTCACTCAGCACGGTGATCGTCGCCATTAATGCACGCTTTTTGAAGGTGGAACGGTGACCGTTCTTAATAAAATGGCAAGAAAATAATTTAAAGAGATCTAAAAACCGGGAAGGTCTCTTCAGCCAGGGAAAGTCAGCCGGAATCCGCCAATATTAGGAATAATGCCAACAAACAAGTATAAAGATTTGATACTTCATCAGACCTCAGGCTGCACAACCTCAAGTGCTTTAGAGACCTCCCCGGTTTTTTAGTGTCCATCTAGAACCACATCCGAACGCCGCCGAGCAGGCTCAGATTACTGACGTGGCCGCCACCATGCCGAGCCATGTCGGCGGTTTCGCCCAGTTTGCGCTCCCAGTTAATACCGATGTATGGGGCAAACTCCCGGGCAAACTCATACCGCAGTCGAAAACCGAGTCCGATATTATTCAGACCGGCTCCAATTTCCCATTCGGGTACATCCTGAGCGGCAACACTCGCTTCCACGATCGGCTGACCGATGAGGCGCTGGGTAAGCAGTAGGTCGTATTCGGCTTCCAGGTCGGCAGAAAGATTGCCCGCCTCACTGACGTATATTCCACTTTCAAAGTGAATAAAATAGGGTGCTTTCCCCTGAAGTCCGACCGTGGCAAACCCGCGCGATTTATTGTGGTCTTCATAGGCCAGATCATATCGGATACCGCCTACGAGATCTAAATAGGGACTGATAGTACGTCCATACAATCCCTGGAATTCCATATGGGCTTCACTCTCAACGGGAACGGCTTCTCCGTGGGACTTGAACCAGAACTTGCCCATATCATTGCCTATATACCCTTTTATATCCCACATAAGGGGATTGGTACCATCCATGCTGCGGTACTCCAGTTTATCGGTCATCAGGAAGGCATAGGTTTTATCGTCCATCATCAGGTCATTGCTGAACTCGGGCGCCTTCTGGGCAAAAGCTGAACTGCCGGCGATTAAAGTGATAGCAAAAGCGGTGAAAATGAAGGTTGATATTCGTTTAATCATGGTCATTGATTTACCGTTTATAAGGTAAGATAGAATTCGTTCCTCAGATTTCGCTGGATTTGCTTACGAATATTCTTGTCCGTAAATACTGCCGTCTTCATCGGCTACCTGGACGACGCGGAACATGCCGCGTTCCATGTGATAGAGGATGTGACAGTGAAAAGCCCACCGCCCTTTGTCGCGGGGCGTTATGAGCGCCGATATCCGCTGGGCCGGTTGAACCAGCAAGGTGTGTTGACGTGGATTATACTGACCATTCCCGTTCTCCAGCTCCATCCACATACCGTGCAGGTGAATAGGATGCTCCATCATCGTATCGTTGACCAGGATGAGCCGCAGCCGCTCGTTATGGGTGAACTCGATGGGTCCATCCACTTCATGGAACTGCTCTCCGTCGAACGACCACATATAGCGCTCCATGTTACCGGTCAGATGCAGCTCCACCTCACGTTGGGCGTCGCGCTTGTCTTTGTTGGGACGCAGGCTTTTCATATCGTTATAGACCAGCACCTTGCGTCCATCGTTGCCCAGGCCGATCCCCGGCTCGTCAAGTCGATTAAACTGGTTTTTTGCAATAGCCGCCGCTCCCGGTCCGTGCTTGTCGGGACCGTGTTTGACAGGCGTCTCTTTTCGGGCCGGCATCATTTCCTTTTTGCCCATAGCGTCGTGGCCCATATCTCCATGATCCATGTCGCCGTGATCCATGCCTTCCATGCTACCTTCTTTCATATCCATACCGTCCATATCCATCATCATCCCCATATCTCGCATATCCCGCACGGGACGTTCGCGCAGTTCGGGGACCGGGGCCGACATCCCTTCGCGAGGTGCCAGCGTACCCCGTGCATAGCCGCTTCGATCAAGGGATTCGGCAAAGATGGTGTAGGGCTTTTCATCCTCAGGCTCTACTACCACATCGTAGGTTTCGGCAATGCCGATGCGGAACTCATCCACCGGAACCGGTTCTATATTCTGTCCGTCCGCCTGGACCACCGTCATTTTGAGTCCGGGGATGCGGACGTCAAACGCCGTCGTCCCAGCCGAGGCATTGATGAAACGCAGCCGCACTTTTTCACCCTTTTTGAAGAGGGCGTTCCAGTTTGAGTCGGGGCCTCGACCGTTCATCAGGTAGGTGTACGTTGCGCCGGTAACGTCCAGCAGATCGGTCGCCTTCATACGCATCTTCCCGAAGGAGAGGTAGTTTTTAACCGCATCTCCAAATCCTTTCTCTTTAATGTCGTCAAAAAACTCTCCGACCGTACGCTGCTGGTAATTGTAGTAGGCATCCATTGATAGCACGTTGTCCAGCACGGCATGGGGATCCTCAAATGTCCAATCAGAGAGTACAATGGGATAATCGCGGTCATATTCCACCGGATCCTCGTCGGCCGGATCGATCACCAGCGGTCCGTAGTGACCGAGCTGTTCCTGCAGTCCGGAATGGCTATGATACCAGTACGTTCCGTTTTGCCGAACCGGGTAACGGTACTCAAACGTTTCTCCGGGAGCGATTCCATCAAAACTGACGCCGGGCACTCCGTCCATCTGAAAAGGCAACAAGATGCCATGCCAGTGGATGGACGTGGTCTCATCCAACTCATTTTTCACCCGAAGGAGCACATCCTGCCCTTCTTTGAGGCGAATCAGCGGACCGGGGACGGTACCATTGATACCGATGGCCTCCCCTTTTTTCCCGTCGACTTTGTGGGGCATTTTCCCGATGGTCAGATCGACCACATTATCCGGTCCTTTGGGAGTAAGCACTTCCCGATTGTTGAATCCGGCAAAAGCGTATGTCGGAAGCACCGAACCGATCCCCGCCATGGCAGCCATAGAGGCCGTATAACGGAGGAACTTTCGGCGAGTGATACTATTATCTTTACTCATAAAGCGAAAATACATTCAAATGTTTACATTCCCATTTGTCAGGATGCTTCAAACTTCTAGTGGCTGCGATTATGCTCCTGAATCTGAAAAGTGGATCCCAACATAGGAAACCAACCTTAAATCAAGCTTAAAGAATTGACAAGCATATCAACTCCGCAGAGATTCAGCATCCACCAAAAATCACCACACCCCCTCCAAAAAATTTAAATAGTGGATACTTAATCTCCCTCTTTGTTAACGTCAGTTGTTGTGATGCTGCTGATGGTCTTTGCCTTCCATCCCCTCTTTTTTATTCATCATGCCATTGCCGTCCATCATATTCGACTGCATCATCTGCATGCACATCATATGCATTTTCATCATGGAGGAATCGCCCATCATGTTCATCATTTTGGAGTGATCCATGTTGCCATCCATCATGGACTGCATCATTTCCATGTGCTTTTGCATGCGCTCTCTCATCTGGGGTTTGTTCATCATCTGTTTCATATTCCCCATCATCATGGTACTGTCCATCTCCATGGATCCCATCATATGCTTCATCATTTGCCGGCGCATATCGGGATTTTGAGCCATATGCTCCATCATCATAGCTCGCATGGATGAATCCTGCATCATCTGCATCATTTGTTGTTTGTTTTGCTTCATATCTTGTTTCGATTGCTGCGCCAAACTCATGCCTGTAAAAAGAAGCACCAAAGAAAAAATTAATGTCAAACGTTTCATATAAATCACCTGTTTTTAAAATTTGCGTTACAGTTACAATTTGAATGAGCTAGTAAAGACTGTTAGAGATCTTTGAAAACCCGGGCGGCGGTTCCTTGCTCGTATACTTTTCTTCGGTTGAATACATTGAATGGTTAATCGCCCTGTATACGATTATCGTTATTACTGCCTGCCACCCAGAAAATTATTATGCTTCGGAACCGCCGCCCGAGTTTTCAAAGATCTCTTTTAATTACTTTTCCAATTCAGGTCTGCACTCCGGTCCCTATTCCTTGAGCTATTCACTCACGCCGGACAACTGCTCTTCGGAGAACAGATGAACGGGTTTGGAATCTAAATTATACATATATGATTATTCAGTAATTTATTATTAAGTCATTTATCTTGGCTCATATAACAATATAGTTATACTCCCCTTAAATGAACCTTAAACTTCTCGGCTTCTCCAGAGGTAATAGATGACCGGCAACACGACCAGACTAAGAATAGTGGCTGATATCATACCACCCACCATCGGGGCAGCAATCCGTTTCATAACCGTCGCCCCCGTTCCCATACCCCACATAATAGGCAGCAAACCACCGGTAATGGCACAAACGGTCATAAATATCGGGCGGATGCGCTGTGCCGACCCTTCAATGACAGCCTGTTTCAAGTCGTCCAGGCTATTCATTTTGTCATGGTACTTCCGGTTGTTGTATGCATTGTCCAGGTACGTAAGCATGATAACACCAATCTCGGCGGCGACACCGGCCAGGGCGATGGCGCCGACGCCCACAGCCACACTCAAGTTGTATCCCAGGATATACAACAGCCAGAACGAACCGACCAGCGAGAAGGGCAGCGTAAGCAACACGATCAAACTTTCCTGTAGATTTTTGAAATTAAAGTACAGCAACAGAAAGATGATCAACAGCGTGATTGGAACTACGACTTGCAGTCGTTTTTTGGCGCGTTCCATATACTCATACTGTCCACTCCAGGCCAGGCTGTAGCCGGCGGGCAAGTCCATTCGTTCGTTCAGGGTCTGCCGGGCCTGATTTACATAACTGCCAATATCGGAAGTAGTGAGATCCACATAGACCCAGCTGGAATAACGGGCATTCTCTGTTTTAATCACCGGGGCGTCTTTGCGCATTTGGAGATCAACCACATAATCGATCGGTATCTGGGCACCGGAGGGAGTGGGAATGAGAACTCTTGCCAGGTCCGTCAGATTTTCTCGCGTTTCACGGGCATACCGCACATTTACCGGATATCGTTCCAGCCCCTCCACGGTTTCCGTCACATTCATACCACCAATGGCTGACTGAATCACGTCTTGAACATCACCGGTCGTCAGTCCATACCGGGCAGCTTCTTTGCGGTCAATGTTGAAATCCAGGTAATTACCACCGGTTGTCTTGTCGGCAAATACACTCAGAGTACCTGGAACATCGCGCACCACCGAGGCAATATCCTGGCTGAGATCGGAGAGTGTCTGCAGGTCAGGTCCGGTGACTTTAATCCCGATCGGAGTTTTGATTCCCGTAGAAAGCATATCTATCCGGGTTTTGATCGGCATCGTCCAGGCATTGGTAAGACCGGGTATTTTTATAGCTGCATCCATCTCCTTCTTCAGTTTGTCCATCGTCATTCCATCCCGCCACTGATCTTCGGGTTTGAGCTGAACAATGGTTTCGAACATCGATAGCGGAGCCGGGTCAGTGGAAGTTTGCGCCCGACCCGCCTTGCCAAAGACCGTTTCCACTTCGGGGAAACTGGCAATGACTTTATCGGTCTGCTGCAGCAGTTCTTTGGCTTTAGTAATACTGATACCCGGGTCGGTAGTGGGCATATAAAGCAGGTCGCCCTCTTCAATGGGGGGCATGAATTCCGAACCCAACCGTTGCAGGGGCACAATGGAAATAGCCAGGATCGCAATGGAGGCCATAACGGTCGTCCATTTAAACCTCAGCGCCCATTTGATTACAGGCCGGTAGATCCAAACCAGAAACCTGTTAACCGGATTTTTATGCTCCGGCTGAATTTTTCCGCGGATCAAATAGCCCATCAATACAGGTACCAACGTTACCGAAAGCAGGGCTGCCGCGGCCATGGCATATGTTTTGGTATAGGCCAGAGGCTTAAACAAGCGTCCCTCCTGTCCCTGCAGGGCAAAGATCGGCAAAAACGAAACCGTAATAATAAGCAGCGAGAAGAACAGGGCCGGCCCCACTTCTTTGGAGGCATCTACGATAATCTGCCAGTGCCCTTTCTTTCCACGATCTTTTTCCAGGTGTTTGTGGGCATTCTCCACCATCACGATGGCTGCATCGACCATCGCCCCAATCGCTATGGCAATGCCGCTCAGCGACATAATATTGGCGTTGATGCCTTGAAAATACATCACCAGGAAAGCGGCCAGAATACCGATGGGCAAACTGATAATTGCTACCAGCGAACTCCTGAAGTGCAGCAGGAATATCAACACGATGAGGGCCACGATAATGCTTTCCTCCAGGAGCTTGTGCTTCAGGAAATCAATAGCCCGTTGTATTAGACCTGAGCGATCGTAAGCCGTTTTAACCGTTACGCCCTCCGGTAAGCCACTCTCAAGCTCTTTAAGCTTGGCTTTTACATTATTGATGGTCTGGAGAGCATTTTCGCCGTAGCGCATCACTACCACCCCTCCCACCGTTTCCCCTTCGCCGTTCCAATCGGCTACACCACGGCGCAGGTCAGGACCCAATTGCACGTTGGCCACATTGCGGATAGTCACCGGGGTACCGTTGCCATCCGTACCGATGGGCACATTTTGAACGTCGGCTATGGATTGAATATACCCTTTGCCACGCACCATATACTCGGTCTCACTCATCTCCACCAAGCGTCCCCCCACGTCGTTATTACTACGTTTAAGCGCCATCTTGATTTTTGATAGGGGGATATCGTAGGCCAGCAGCTTGTCAGGATCAACTTCTACCTGGTACTGCTTAACATGTCCGCCGATACTGGCCACTTCAGCCACCCCCTCCACACTGAGCAGCTCGTATTTGAGAAACCAGTCCTGGATCGAGCGCAACTGTTGGAGGTCGTATTGGTCGCCCCCGTCCAGCACATATTCATACACCCATCCCACCCCGGTGGCATCGGGTCCCAGGGTGGGGGTAACCCCTTCCGGTAAATTACTGCCCGCCGTATTCAAATATTCCAGAACCCTGCTGCGTGCCCAGTACATGTCGGTGTCGTCCTCAAATATGATATAAATGAAGGAGAGCCCGAAGAACGAATAACCGCGAACCACTTTCGATTTGGGAACGGACATCATGGTAGTAGTTAGCGGATAAGTAACCTGATCTTCTACCACCTGCGGAGCCTGTCCGGGGTACTTGGTAAATACAATGACCTGAACGTCACTAAGGTCTGGAATCGCGTCAACCGGCGTTTGGTACATCACATAAGTGCCGCCCGCCAGCAGCAGAATGCTGGCTATAACCACCATGACTCGGTTGTTGACGGATAGTTCAATAATTTTCTGTAGCATTGCTTATCTCTCCAAAATCTTTTGTGGGTGTTGCGCTGTTGCGTTCGGCGCAGGTTACATGTTCATGTCGGAGTGGTCGGTCGTCTCGGTCGAGTCCACCGACTGATTCATTTCACCACCAGACCTATCCATGTTCTTCATATCCGTATCCGAGCTGTCTTGTTTTTGCCGGAGCATTTTCTGGATGGCTTCCTGCAGACGGCTTTCACTGTCAAAGAGGAATTGAGCGGAAGTGACAATCTTTTCGCCCGGCTTTACCCCTTCCAGTACTTCGATTTCATTATTACGCTGGCCGCCTTCCATACCCAGTGTTACCTCCCTCGGCTCAAAAGCGCCTTCTCCTTTTGCGACGAATACCACGTTGCGTTCGCCGGTTCTGATAATGGCTTCATTCGGAATGACCGTGACATTCTGCTTGGGTCGCGTGGAAATACGGACATTGGCAAACATACCGGGCTTCAGCTCCAGGTCGGGATTGGGAAATTCCAGTCGCACCTGAATAGTCCGGGTTTTATGGTCCAGGCTGGGATATATATAGGCAACGGATCCCCGATAGGTTTTGCCGGGCTGGTAGGACAGTTCCATTCGGGCGGGTTGGCCTTCTTCAATCCAGGGAACTTCATAGTCATACACACTGGCTTGTACCCAAACAGTAGAAAGATCAGCAATCTTGTAGGCCGGGGTTCCGACCTTAATAAATTCGCCTTCGACGGCATTCTTGTGAAGCACAACTCCTGTTGCCGGTGCCTTCAAAGTTACCGCTTTTTTAACCTCTCCGGTTTTTTCCAACCGCTGAATCTCCGAAGCGGGAATATCCCAGTATTCCAGTCGCTTCCGGGTGGCTTCGAGCAGACTGTTGCCCCCGTCTCGAATGGCCTCAAAACTGCTGGCCTCTACCTTGTCGCGTGTTTTGAGAGCCAGCAGGTATTCCCGCTGGGTAGTGACCAGCTCCGGTGAGTAGATACTGAAAAGCGGTTGGCCCCGACGGACCATTTTACCCGTGTAATCCAAATAAAGTTCTTCTATCCAGCCGGAAATTTTGGGATTTACGGTGTGGAGCTTCTGTTCATCGTATTCCACTTTTCCGATGGCGCTAACAATAGCGGAGAGATCTTTTTGCTCGACCATTGCCGTGCGTACATTCATATTTTGAACAACGACGGGATTAATTTTTACCATCCCTTCCGAACTATTTGCTTCATCGGCATAAACAGGCACCAGGTCCATCCCCATCTTGGATTTGCCCGGTTGGTCATAGATTTCATCCGGATTCATAGGAGCCTGCCAGTAAAGAACCTCTCGATCTGCCTGTTTCTCGTTATCGGATTTCGCTTGATTTTGCATATCCGGAGATTGTGAAGCCGGGCCTGAAGTACCGGTGGTATATGTACCCAGCCAATAGCCCCCCAAAGTAAAAATGACAATGGCGCCAAGGAAAAGAAGTATCGTTTTAGTATTCATGGTGTAGGTTCTTATTAAAATGTTTTCCTAAAAGGGTTAAAACTCGGAACCGGTCAACGCTTCTATCTCGGCCACTTCTTTATGGTAATCAGCTATAAATCGATGATAATCCAACCGAAACTGAAACAGGGTCAACTCGCTGTCGAGCAGAGACAAAAAGTCAACGTTGTCGTTTTGATATCCGGCCATCGACGATTCCAGGGATTCTTCAGCCTGGGGGATAATGCCGGTTCTGTACAGGTCGATCAGCCGCTGGTTCTTCTCAAGGTTGGAGAGTGCCTGCTGAAGCTCCTGTTCAACGGAGTTCTTTATATTCTCATAGCGAAACTTCGCAGAATACTGATTAATATGCGTTTCTTGTATCTTTTTCCCTTGTTTCTTGTGATAAAAAAGGGGGATCTTGACATTGAACATGGCCGATAAAAAATCATATCCGGGCATTCCGTTTTGCAGCTCGTTTCGCTGCGTATAGGCGACCCCCACCGCAAAGTCGGGATAGCGATCTTTCCGGGCGAGATCCACCTGCTGGCCCCTTTGTCTTACGGCTGTTTTCCAGGCGGAAAGCAGCGGACTGCTGCTGTCGGCTTGCTGAGTTAGTGCCATCAATTCGGGCCTCTCGGGTTCCGGTTCAGAAACCACCGCTTTTCCAATTGGAGCCGCCGCCGGTTCGTTCATAAGCGTGTTAATTTGAGCCTGAACCGTCTCGCGTTGCTGGCTCAACCTAAGCTCACGGTCAATCATTTTGGAGAGTGCTACCTGGGCCCTCAGTACATCCGGCTGAACCCCTTTACCCACGCCATACCGCGTTTCAGCAATTTCAACAAATTCCTTTAGCACCTCCTGGTTGTTCTTTACGGTAGCGATAGCTTGATCAATGTAATAAAGGTCGAAATAGGACTGACTGGTTTTCTTGACAAGATGATTTTTTAACTCCCGATGCCGGTGCAAACTTATCTCTGAATCACTTCTTGCAATATCTCCCTTCAGGCTGAGCTTTCCCGGAAATGGGAAAGATTGCATTAGCGAAATCTGCTTGCCGGACATCGGTTCCTGGTCGAACGAAAAACTGTTGACCGGCAGGTTCATAAGGTTTAAACCCAGCGTGGGATCCGGCAGCGCTTCTTGCTGAGTTATTCGGGTTTTACTTGCCTCCCACCCCTGAAAAGAGGCTTGCAGTTCGGGATTTTGAGTTAGCACTTTATGGATTAGCTCATCGAGAACTAGGGTTGAGTCCCGGGGTTGAGAAATCCCTGAAACAGGCAATGCTAAAATCAGAAGAAGAGGGATAAACCCAGCCCGTAATAAACTTCTTTTCATTGGTGGTCCATTTAATGGTTCAATTGGTACAATAGTTTCAGTCAATGTTCAATAATTTTATCTGCTTAACCCTCAAACAGAGTCAGATACTGCACTGATATGTTTCTGAATTCCAGCGCTGTTATGAGTTCAGCAAGACGGGTTCCCTTGCCTTTTGTGTTAATAACAGCTGCTTTCAGTCAAAAAGGCAGGTAAGAGAGTAAATATTGAGTTACGCCAGTTATATTTAAAGAGCTTTTTGTCTTGTTTGAAATTAAAATAGCTCCGGGTCCCTTAAATGAACCTTAAATTTTCAGGGAATTTTTCTCACACATTGATTCTGAAGCCTGTAGTAACTCTTAAATTTTTGCCCAGCTTCATTTATGCTGGTCACCACGAAAATCTGTTTTGCGTACCGGGGTATAATGCCTTTGCCATGTTCCTTGCCTGGGAGGGAATAATGCGATTTAAGCTTCTGTTAAGGTTTGCCTGTTTATACTTATATATAACGTCGAACATCGACTTCTTAACAATAAACCGAAAATGAAAATTATAGATCCATGTTCTACGATCATCACTTTATAGGAATGCACTGGATTTGGTGGCTTTTGGTTGCCGGGTTCATACTTCTGATTATTTTTAATATGTTACCATACCGGACTGCATCAGCGTCCAAAGAAGATGCACTGGATATCCTGAAAATGAGATATGCCCGGGGCGAAATTGAACAGGAGGAATTCGAGGAAAGAAAACGAGTTCTATTGCAGAGCAAATAAACAAGTCTTATAGACTTAAAACCCTTAATAAATACAGTTGTCTTTATGACCCGCGTACCCAAAAGAGTTTTTCTTTTGTTTCCCATTATAGTGCTGTTGCTGTTGACTTCTTGTCGTATGAAACGTTCCTCTTATATGAACGAAGAGCAGAGACAGCACCTAAATAATTCCTATGACTCGCTTCAAGGCAGCTGGGAAACCCTGATGAGTGAGTATAAAACAGGAAGGGATACGTTACCGCCAAAACTGAAAACAATGTATGGACGAATGCAACAGATGCATAAGCAGATGGGCACCACTCACAACCAAATGATGGGCAGACAGAGGAGGGGTCACATGCAGGGAAATAAAATGATGGGAAAAGGAATGGGTATGCACAGGCGTGGTCAAATGACCGGCGAATGGTATCAGCAAATGATGAGCATGCACCAACAAATGGCGGATATGCATGAGCGAATGGGACAACAATCTATGGCCCGGACGAACCGGCGACTATCGAGGGGGTATGGTAGAATGATGCAAAAACTTCCGGCAACAAATCAAACGTCTGATGAGGCAAGCAAAGAGGAAGAACAACCCTCGAGGATAAATGGAGAACAGTTGTTTGTACAGAACTGTGCGTCTTGTCACGGAAACAAGGCAGAGGGATATTCCAATGTTTTTCCCCCGCTTGTCAATACCGAGTGGGTGAGCGGCGATAAATCCGTACCGATCCGTATCCTGCTTAACGGCATGCAGGGAGAAATCGAAGTAAACGGCCAATCCTACCAGGGAGTAATGCCCTCGTTCAAAGCTCGGTTAAGTACTGCTGAAATGGCCGCTATCCTGAACTATCTGCGCTCATTGAGTGAAAGCAGCTCTCCTCAAATTACCATGGATGATGTCGCCAGCGTTAAACAAAATTATAAAGATCGGAACCAGCCCTGGACTGCGGCGGAACTGAAAGCGGACTGACCTGATTGAAAACTCTTGATTTCCTTGCCTCATTAGCCGTTTCATAGTAAATCTTAATTACCACTGGCCTCTGCCAACGGCAATTCAACGACAAAGGTGCTTCCTTTCCCTTTACCTTTACTGTAAGCCCGGATTTTCCCATCATACAGTTCCAGGATCGCCTTAACAAGCGGAAGCCCCAACCCGCTGCCGTGCTGCTTTTGCACTTCCGTTTCATTCGCCCTGTAAAAACGTTCGAACAGGTGCTTTCGCGTTTCCTCATCGAAACCGATGCCCGTATCTGAAATATGAAGTACAGCTTTTCCGCTGGAACGCCGCAATTTAATATCCACCCGGCCACCCGCTGGTGTGTATTTCAGGGCATTATCCAGTAAATTGTTTACGACTTTTTCAATATACGAACCGTTAGCTCGTACGTGCAGGTCGGGCTTCACTTCGGTTTGGAGCGTAACATCTTCCTCCCGGGCGACCGTCTCATATTTTTGAATGATAAATTCGGCCAGACGACTGATATTTATAGTTTCGGTCTTGGGTTGATGGGGAGATTCCACCCGGGACAACTGCAGAAGAAGTCGAACCATCTCGCTCGTATGCTGAATTTCGGACAGCATTTCTTCAAGGGATTCCCGATATTCTTCTTTGCTTCGGGGTTTCCGGAGCATGATTTCCGCTTCACTTTGCAAAGAGGATAAGGGCGTCATCAGTTCATGAGCGGCATCGGAAGTGAAACGTTGTTCGCGCTCAAACCCTTTCTGCAGGCGATTCAGCATCATGTTGAAGGTTTCGGCCAGGTCGGTCAATTCATCGCGCACCTGGTATCGAACCGGGATCCGCTGGTCGAGGTCGGTCGCCGTTATGGACTTGGCCGTTTTAATGATGGAACTGACCGGCGCAAGGGCCCGTCGTGAGAGCCAATATCCGCCGAGAATGGAAAAAACGACACTTATAGCAATCAATACGATCAGATATCTACGAAATCGGCTTACCTCCTCATGAAGCGTCCATTCAAATCCGGTTACTTCCAGCCACCCGGCTAAATCTCCGGCTTCATCTTGAATCGGTTGCAACAAGGTACGGGCCGGCATTTCCTGCCACCGGGTACTGACCGATCGCTGCTTGGAACCTTGAGGTAACTCAATGTCCAAAGATTCCCGAACCGGCTTAAAGTTGGGACTTTGGTATATTAATTTTCCATCCCCATTATAAAGACGAACATAGGTCCCATATTCGACTCCGCTTCTCAGTGCCTCGTTCCGGCTGTATTCCGAAAGATCGATCGTAAGACTGTCCTTTTTGATACCTATATGAGGCGTTAACTGTTGAGCCTCAAATCGCAAGTGTCGATCGTAATTGTGGTGGATGGACTGGTGAAAACTATCATACAAAAAATACCCGAACAGGCTGAGCATGATGAACAGGCTTACCCCATACCAGAAGGCCAGCTTCTTGGAAATCGATAGTCGATTATAAAATGATGGAAGTTTCATTCTTATCCGGAGGATGATTGATCAAGCGCTTCTTTGAATAGGCGATAACCGGCTCCGCGCACCGTTTCAATAATGGTGTCTTCTTTCTCGAAATCAATTTCTTTGCACATCGCCATGGCATCCGACAGTTTCTGGCGAAGGGTCGAAAGGGTAGCCTCTATCGTATTGTCACTCACGTAATAGGAAGATCCCCACACCCGCTCAGCAATTTGTGTTTTGGAATAAACCGTTTCGGGTTCTTGCAGAAAAAGTTCGAGCATGATGAACTCCTTGGGCCGCAGCGATAGCGGTTCGCCGCATATTTTTACCTGGTGTTTGCGGGCATCGAGTTCGAGTGGACCGCAGCTGATAGGTTTATCATTTTCCATCTGGCTGGGACGTCGTCCGAGGGCACGCACCCGGGCCAGCAGCTCTTCAAATGAAAAAGGTTTACTCATGTAATCATCCGCACCGCTATCGAGTCCCTCGATACGGTGATCCACATCGTCCAGCGCAGTCAGCATTAACACGGGAAATGGACGCTCCTCATTACGCCAGCGAGTTAAAACTTCCTTCCCATTTTTTCCCGGAAGACGCCAATCCAGGATTACCAGATCGTAATCGTTTACCAGGCCCTCGAGCTCGGCCTCTTCACCGTTGTGATAGATCTCCACTACGTGCCCTTCTTCCTGAAGACCTTTTTGCAACGACTTTGCCAGTTTTTGTTCATCCTCGACCAGTAATATCCACACGATATATTGATTTACGCCAGATTCAGTTCCACTTTAAAAGCTTTGGTATATACTTTTGAAAATAACAATCAATCTTCGTAAATGTTATAAGCTTGATTTAAGGTGATGTCCTTCCCCTTTCTAACCTGAGTATTGATTCAACTTGCTTTCATTATCCTGAAAAAATATATTGCATCTGAAATCAAAAATAAGGGTTTCCCGTCATTAATTTCCAAGACCCTGCCAGTTCTGAATTACAAAATGATATTGACCCGATCCAACCTCGGCCGTCACCTTATCGCCGGATAATCCCGGGGACTGAAAGTTGATTTGACTCGCCGGCTGACCCACTTGACGCACGGAAGCCGCATTCTCCGTCGGCAGCATAATCCGAGCTTTCGTATTGGGAGGAATTTCAGCCTTTATTTGAAGCATTTCGCCTTTCTTCTTCCAGGAGGACCGAATGGTTCCGTACATACTTTCGTAGGAAGCCTCAACCCACTCCAAATCATCTGCTACGGCCGGCTCGATGACAAATTCCTTAAAAGCCGGCACCTCCTCGATCGGACGTATACCGGCAAGCGAACGGTAAAAATACCAGGTAATACTCCCCGCCAACGAAGGCATCTGTACGCCGCCACCCCGCCAGCTTTCTTTCAAAACGGTGTGATTACGGTTGAAGATCACGTCGAACCAACCGGGATAGGTTTCGTTGGTCGCAATTTCATAGGCCATTTGAGGATACCCCATCTCGGTCAGCCCGTTCAGTAAATAAGGGGTAGCTACAAAACCGGTGTTTAAATGCAGGCTGTCGCCGCGAACTCGTTCCGCCAACGCCCCTCGCACTTTCTCACGCTCGGAGTCCGACACCAAGCCGAAATACAGGGAAAGCACCTGGCTCGCCTGGCTGCCGCTTGCATAGGTGCCGCCGGATGCATTATAGAACGTTTTATTATAAGCCTCTTTTATGTCTGCCGCTTTCCGGCGGTAACGACGTGCGGCGGACGAATCTCCCAGGATGTCGGCGATCTTGGCTGTAATGTTCGCATAGTTGTAATAAGCCACCGTCGAGGTCAGACGTACCGGCGTATGCTGCGGACGATTGGTGCCCGGGGTATTGGGCTCGCGCCAGTCGCCCAGTCCCCATTCGACGATCCCGCTGTCGGCGATGCGGTCGAGATATCCCATATACCGTTTCATCGACGGATAGCTTTTTTCCAGCATCTGTCGGTCGCCGTAATACCGGTATAGCTTCCAGGGGAGATACACGATCATGCCGCCCCACCACGGACCATTGATATGATGTCCGTCAAATCGACCCGGTGCCACCGGCGGTACATACCCGCTCTCGTACTGAATATCCAGCATATCCTGCTGCCACTTTTGATACATCGCCGCCGCGTCGAAGTTATAGGCATAGGCGTCGAACGCATTCTGCACATCCTGGGTCCAGCCGGCCTTTTCGCGGGTCGGATCGTTCGGCATGTGTACGTTGTAGTTCTGAATCGTATAGCGAGTGATCTCCTGCAGCTTATTCAATTTCTCGCTGGAACTGGTAAAGGACCCTGTCGACGGTAAATCGGTCTGCACGCGAATCGCCTTAAAATCCGCCGGGTTCGGTTTATAACCCAGCCCGGTAATCACCAGTCGCTGAAATCCCTTATAGCTGAATCGCGGCTCGAACCATTTTGGACCCTTCCCATCCAGAATATATTTATCGATCTGATACCGGCCGAGGGTATGCTGCGGGGCACCCGGATGTCGGATCGTTACGGTATCCCCCTTATCGCCGTCCAGACGCAACCGTACCCATCCCGTCAATTCTTTGCCGAAGTCCACCGAGACCGTATCTCCTCGCAGACTTACCGACCTCGGGCGCAGCGTATCGACCTTCTGTACCGGGTGCAGCATTTGTGTTCGCAATTCGCCTTTTGGAGCATCCGCGGTACGCGCCTGCTGCCAACCGGAGTCATCATAATCAACCTTTTTCCATCCCGGCACAGCTTTGTTGGCATCGTAGGTCTCCCCGCCCAGCACATCATTAAATCGAACGGGTCCGTCGGTGGTAAAACGCCAGGTTGTGTCACTGGCAATGGTCCGGGTGGACCCGCCATCGTAAGTAATACGCAACTGCATCTTCAGTTTCGGCGGCGCAATATAGTCGGCCGCATAGTAGCGCAGCGCATGCGGAATGATCAGGTTGTACCACCCGTTGCCCAACACCACGCCGATTGCATTCTTACCCCTGCGAAGCTGGTCAGTCACTTCAAACGTATTATAGAGCACCCGCTTCTCGTAATCGGTATAGGCCGGATTCAAATAATTGCCCGCGCGTTCACCATTGATGTAAAGCTCGTAGAGTCCGAGTCCGCTGACTGACACATACGCCTCTTTAACAGACCGTCCCGCTTCAAACTCCTTACGCATATAGACGGCGGGTGCCTCTCCCACATCGCGCGTCATTTTGCGGATACGCGAGCTCCACTGCCAGATCTGTCGCCGCGGCACCCGTTCAAAATCGCCCAGCGACCGCAGCGTATCCTGGTAGGGTTTCAAGGGGAGATCCGATCCGATCCACCGACCATGCCACTCCGATGCGTCTAAAATCCCCATCTTCCAGCGGCCGACATCACTCCACTCGGAAACACGTCCCTCCTCATCCCACACCCGTACTTTCCAGTAAGCTTGTTCGTGCGATTCCAGCGGTTCCCCTTTGTAGCAGACATTTACGCTTTTATCCGACGAAACTTTACCGCTATCCCATAAGTCCGCCGTTCCCTGGGCCAGCTTTTCCGGACTACTCGCCACCAACACCCGGTACGCCTGCTGCGTTGCGCCTCGCTGATTAGAAGTAATTTTCCAGGTAAGTCTGGGATTCGTCGTATTTATTCCGATGGGATCCTCAAAGTACTCCACTCTTACATCATGTACTGAAAGACTATCTTGCGTCCGTACTCCCGCCTCGGAGATTTCTACCCCCATCAGAGAAACCACTGCCAGTATTACGAGCCACATTCCGCTCGAGCGCTGCAAAAGGAAATGAAACGTTTTCATAGTTCTTATAATAATGGAAATTAACGGTTTACTAACTGGGCTCAAGACTACGCCTCTTCTGTACCTGTGAAGGTACCGCAACACAAATTTATTTCGGACCACTGCCTGTCGCCGCTATAACAACTTTTGCCGCAGCGATCCCAACGCACTCACAGCCAGTATAATCAGTGTCAACGGAATAGCACCATAATACATGACTACTTCAAAATAGGGCAGGGAAGCATGCTCCGTGGCTGTTAATACCAAATAAACCGTATAGGCCACATAATATCCTAAAAGCAATCCCCCTTCCCAACGACCTACCCGGCTGCCGGTGAAAAAGATCGGCACACACACCAGCGTAACCAATATCATGACGGGCAGGTCAAAATTCAACACCTCGGCTGATACGGCCACACCGGCGGGCGACACTATGCCAAACAACCCCAGTACTCCCAGAAGATTAAACAGGTTACTGCCAATTATGTTCCCCACTGCGATATCCCTCTCTCCCTTGAGACTGGCCACTACCGATGTTACCACTTCGGGCATAGAGGTCCCCGCTGCTATAATCGTTAACCCTATAATTACGTCGCTTACCCCGAAGCTGCGCGCAATTTCGACGGCACTGTCCACCAACCAATTGGATCCCCAAACCAACATTCCCAATCCAACCAACGCCATGACAATGGGATTGATCCAGCCCGCTTTTTCGTCGCTTGCTCGCCTCTCATACTCTTGTGCATATTCCTGTTTAACAACTTCCGACTCCTGTTTACTCTGTATTATCAAAAAGCCCGTATATCCAAGTAGTCCGGCAAACAAGAACAGTCCCTCCACTTGACCGAGAACGTTATTCATTCCCAACACCCACACCAAAATCGATACCATTATCATGAGGGGAACTTCCAGTCGAATCAGTTTTTGGTCCACGACCAAAGGAGTTATCAGGGCCGATAATCCAAGAATAAACAAAGTGTTGAAAATATTACTGCCAATAATGTTACCGAGGGCCACGCCGGGTTGGGAGGAAAAGGCAGCTTTAATACTTACGGCAAACTCGGGTGAGCTTGTTCCGAAAGCTACCACCGTCAATCCGATTACCAGCGGCGTAATACCGACCGATGCCGCCAGCCTGGACGAACCGCGCACCAGCAGTTCGGCTCCCCCGATCAAGAGTATCAATCCGATAACAAAAAACAATGCTGTCATACTTGATACAATTTACTGATTAAATATACCCTGGCGGGTCCTCTCAACCGCCAGTAAATTATATTGTTAGAACTAGGAGTCTGTCGGACTTTCACAATTCTACTGCAAAAAAGCCGGCTTTGGGTATCTTTCGACCGATTTTTCCTTAAATAGACCCGCTATTTTACGTCAAAATCGGCCAAAACCTACCTCGAACCGGAAAGTCCGACAGACTCCTAGCAGAACATTCAGTTGGAGACCGTTTGCTTAAAAATAATAGAAACCGGGAAACTCTCTAACCTTCAAACATACCTTAAGAAATTCGGCGAATAATTGTTATTTCTTTATTCTCTTTATATTATTGACTAAAGGATTAATGCAATCACCAAGCTATCTTCCATGTCGTCCAAGAAACTGCAGAAAAATTTATCGACCCGATCTATCTTCGCGTTCGGTATTGCGGGGATGGTGGCCTCCGGACTTTTCCTGTTGCCGGGTCTGGTTTATGGGAAGGTCGGGGGATGGGCGCATTGGGTGTATATCGCTTCAGGAATCCTGATTATTCCCACGCTTTTCAGTAAAGCGGAACTGGCCACGGCCATGCCGCGTTCGGGCGGAGCTTATTATGTATTGGACCGCAGCCTGGGTCCGGCCGTGGGAACGGTGGCCGGCCTGGGAACATGGTTGTCGCTTATTTTTAAAAGCAGTTTTGATCTTATTGGCTTGGGAGCTTACATCCTGCTGTTCCTGGTATTTCCCATCAAGCCGGTGGCTATCGGGCTGTGTATCGGCTTCGGCATTCTGAGCCTGACCAGCACCAAGGGCGTGAGTCGGATGCAGGAAATCATGGTCGCCCTGCTGTTGGTCGGCATCGGATATTTTCTCGCCACCGGTGTATTCAACCTGGACCACAATACGGTTCCGATGGAACAAGCCTGGAGTACCACGGCGTTCCTGGAGTCGATCGGACTCGTTTATGTAAGCTTTGCCAGCCTGATTAAGATTCTGAGCATGGCCGAAGAAGTAAAAGACCAGGAGCGAAGCATTCCGCTGGGCATGTTTTCCTCCGTGCTGGTTACCATGGTGATTTACATCGTGGGTATGGTCATCATCATGAAATTTGTCCCCAGCGACACATTGGCCGGCACCTTGACGCCCATGGCTGATGCCGCCGGCAATCTGTTTGGTGAGACGGGCATTATCATCTTTTCAGCCCTGGCATTCCTTGCGTTTAGCGCATCGGCAAATGCCGGTCTGACTGCGGCCACCCGCTATCCGTTTGCCTTGAGTCGCGACCGCCTCTTCCCCGATATATTTAGTAAACTGAGTCGCTTCAACACACCCACGTATTCGATTATTTCCACCGTCTTGTTAATGATTCTCTTCGTGCTTGTACTTTCCCCCGAAGGAGTTGCCAAGATGGCCAGTACCTTTATATTGATCATTTTCGGAATGCTCAACCTGGCCGTCATCGTCATGCGGGAAAGCCAGATATCTGCCTACGATCCCGGATTCAAATCGCCGGTCTACCCATGGATGCAGATTTTTGGATTAACAACGTCTATCGTCCTTATTCCATACCTGGGACTTGTCCCACGCATGGCCGCCGGTATTCTCATTGGAATCGGACTCATGTGGTACTTTCTCTACGGCAAAGATCGGCGACAAAGCAGCAGTGCATTGATTCACCTGTTTTCCAACCTGGGTCAACCGGTAGATGCAGAAATGGAGCAGGCTTTGCGTCAGAATTTACGCGAACGGGGATTGAAATCCAACGACTCGCTCGACGACGTTCTCTACCGGGCTCCCATTATCAAGCACAAACCCCACACCGATTACCATGATATCTTGACGGAAGTAGCCGATCTGTTGTCGGAACGTCTTGAACGTTCGGCCAATGAAATCAAAGAGGCCTTAATCAAGGCCGATGAACAGGGCAAGACCCCGGCCAGTAACCATATTGCGCTACCCCATGTTTATTTGGAAGGAATCAACCATCACGAAGTTGCCATTATCCAGTCTCCCTCGGGAGTATACATCAACTCGGAGGCTGATCCCATTTATGGCATGTTCATACTTGTAGGGCCATACGACAACCAGCGACAACATCTTCGTCTGTTGGCTGAAATTGCCAATCGCGCCGATCAAATTGATTTTGAGGGTGAATGGCGCGAATGGAATACAACCCGTATTCGTCATGAGCTGCTTGAAGCCGATCATGTCAAGGAAATAACCGTTTCACATCCCCATTTGCAGGATCAACCCATCGATCATCTCTGGGTACACAACGACTGTCTGATCGCATTCATCCAACGGAATGGGAAAATGCTGATTCCGCACGGCGGAGTGACACTTAACCAGGGCGATCATCTGATTCTCATCGGATCTGAAGAAGGACTCGAAGAAACTGCCGACTGGTTCGAACACCCGCAATTCGACCTCACCCCACGGCCACCGGAGCAACAGAAAGTAAGTTAAACCGGACGTTATCCAGGAGTTTACTCTTACCTGGAGGATTGCTTCTCGAATTGTCTGTGCATAACCAAACCATCTTTCCCTACTGCCCAAACTTCTTTGTCCCTAACTGCTAACCGATGGATATCGGGATACCCATTTTTACTACTTTTCCATTCTTTATCCCGCTCTTTCACAAATAAATTTATTTCCTCCTTATTTTTATCCCCCGCCGCAACACGATATCTATTTCCTACCGTTTTTATACTTCGAAGATGATTGCTGGTAAGTTTTTCTTGCTTCCACTCTCCACCGGAAGATTTATTCAGCACATACCCATTAAAACTGACCGCCAGCACCGATCCGTCATTCAAAAACGACAGATCCCGAATTTGACCCACCTTCCCTGAAGTATCCCGGTAGCTGTACGTCCATCTCTCCGTTTTGTTGACATCCTTAATGATTACGTCTTTCCCGGATCCCCAGAGTACGTTATTGTTCCACTCCAGGTTCAGTATCATGTGGTCAAGCGTGTGTACCGGCTTCCAGTTGCTCCCCCCGTCGTAAGTCTGGTAGAGACGTGTGGTCAGTCCTTTCTCATGAGGAATAAGCTGCGCCACATACCCGGTATCGGGATTTTTGAACGTCAT
>CAJXOW010000009.1 GCA_913057825.1 uncultured Balneolaceae bacterium
CATCCTCTTCCTGGACTTCTCCGCTGATATTGGTTTCCGTGTAGCCCGAGGGATCCCGGAATGCCTCGTCTTCAAACCTTTCCTGGGCATCGTTTTGTGAACAGCCTATTATTAACAGCCCGCACACCAAGGCCCCAAGAATGTTGGAGGCCAGACCGGATTTGATACGATTGGATTGATAAAAATTCTTCACCAGTAGAGACTTTTTTCTTTTCGTGTCGATTCATTCTTATTTTCATTTTAAATTTTGATAATATCAATTATTTCTGAAAATCATTTAAGCATCGAGGTTTTTCACATTGTCAAAGATAGGGACATACTCGGCGGGTTTTGGCTTTATAGCGATTATCCTCTTGTCGTTTTTACTTCTCGGGGGACTTCATGATAGCCGACCGCCGGACAATATATCCCCGGATATTCAATCGACAACGACCGGCCCCCAGGTCGAAGACACGCCCGACATCGGGGTATTGTTGAATGCCAATGAGAAGTTTGTCTACAACGTGAAGTACAGTTTTTTCACCCTGGGAAAAATTTATGTGGAGATTTTGGGGGATAGTCTCTACCGGGGACGCAAGACCTATCATCTGAAAACCTCGATCGAGTCCAATCCCTCGATTCCTTTTATGGGGCGGGAGATTAACCAGTATAACAGTCTGATGTTTGTAGCCGACAGCACCCCACGAACGGCCGTTTTTTGGACCGATAATGTGGATGAGAAAATATATAATGAGACGCGCTACGTGTTCGACCGGGATTCCGGCAGGGTCTATACGTTTGAGAAGGAATCTGCCCGCGATACGCTCGAACTGGAGGAGCCGGCGAGCAGCGGACATATGCTTTTTTATTTTGCCCGGATATTCGCCGGATCCCCTCAGCCGTATCGGATCCCCATTTATATTGACCATGAAAAAGGTTACTTGCGGGCTGAAAACAGCAAGAAAATGGATACGCGGGAGTACGAAGCGTTTGCGAAGCCAATAAAAACTTATCTGACGACCGGCCACGCCGATGTGAACGGTCCGTTTGGATTCAGAGGAGACTTCAAAGCGTGGTTCGCCGCGGATCCGCTTCGTATCCCCGTAGAAGCACACGTCAAAGTATGGCTGGGGAATGTCAAAGTCCGTCTTATAAAATATGAACGCGGTCGGTAGTCTGCCCGTTTTGTGGCAAAATTCTGGAATTATAATTTTGGAGGTTCTTTCTATATTCTTCCTCGGGAGGAAGGATTTCCAGGGGGGGTGTTGGCCGAAAGAAATCTTTTGTTGAAAGGGGATAGGGGACGAATCCCCTGGCTGCCTGTTTCCGGACGGTAGTCGGTGTCAGCTCCTGTAGCTATCGGGACAAGCTATGAATACTATCTGAGGAAGAAAGGGCAGAAACAGTTTTTTTAATAACTATTAATATAAAATAATAGATATGACTGATCATAAACATCCCACGGTCTCTTTCAAGCGACTGGAGCACGGGCGTGATTTACCGCTGCCATCGTACGAATCAGAATTTGCTGCCGGTATGGATATCAGGGCGGCGCTTGAAGAGCCTTTTGAGCTGAAGCCGGGTCGACGTGCGTTGATTCCGACCGGATTGAAGATGGCCTTGCCGGCCGGCTATGAAGCCCAGATACGTCCCCGCAGCGGACTGGCCTATCGCAACGGAATCACCATGCTCAACACCCCGGGGACGATCGATGCCGATTACCGGGGAGAAGTCAAGGTGCTGGCGGTTAACCTCGGACAGGAAACCTTCAAGATTGAACACGGCGATCGTATCGCCCAGATGATCATCGCACCGATTGTGCAAGGCAACGTTCAGGAAGTCGAGGAATTACCCGACACAGAGCGGGGAGAGGGCGGGTTCGGCAGTACAGGCAGGAAGTGATTTTTGATTAATAATTTATGATTGATGATTAATGATTTTTTTTGCTTTTGTTTTCTTAATTGGATCCAACCTGAATTAAGCAAGAAGTGTATACATTAAAGGTAGTGACAATTAGACCGGCTAGTGTAATCATTAATCATCAATCATAAATTATTAATTATTAATTATTAATCATTAACCACCAATCAGGATTAAGCTTCGAGGAAGCTTAATCCGTCTGCTCGCGAAACTCTTCATCCGAAATAAGTCCTTGCTGCCAGAGGCCGGTGAGGTAGTTTTTTCGTTCCATTTCGCCGGGTTCGTAGGAGGGTGAACGGGGTTTGGTTTTATCTTTTGCATGGCGGCGTTTTTTGGCGGCCTCTATGGCCTCTTCAAGGATATCCTTGAATTTCCATGGATGAGTAAGACCGAATAATTTCATGTGGCGCGTTTCGGTCTGCAGCCAGAGGGTGCCGACGTCGAGCTTTTTGTTAAGCCAGCTCTGGGTTACTTTGATCGACTGAATATTTTCCAGATCTATATGCTGACTGTATCTACCGTCCATTGCTTTTAGTCCCGCATCGCTGACTTCATACCGAAACTGACGATGACGGTTCCAGACGAAGTAAAGCGACAATAGTCCGATACCGAAAACCGGAATGAGTAAAATCGAGTAGGCGTACGACAGCGCAAAATACTTCCAGCTCGGCTTGAGGACTTTTATTTTTTGGGATTTTTGTTCAGCCATGAGTCTGGGTTATCCTTTAATAAGCGAGTTTTTTTGAAAATCCGGGCGGCGGTTCCTCGTTCGAAAGTTTTTCTCGTATTGGCAAAGGTTACATATGCTTCCAAACTTTTTAGTTTTATTGGCAAATCCCTGCCTTTTTACCGAAAAACTTAATACTTCGGAACCGCCGCCCGGGTTTTCAAAAAAAGCTGCAGGTTATGCCAATCGTTAAGCAGATACCGATCTGTCTCCATACGTCTGCAAAAGTTCATCCCGCCAGTGTTTACAATTTATGATTAAAACGAGTTACACACAACGGAAGATCAATGAAGCCTCTACGGGTAAAATTGCCAGGCCGCAATAATAGAAATTGCCAGGGGGGATAGCCGAGCGTTCAAGCCGGATCAAGGAAAAATCGCTCTCTGAAATCGCCACAAAATTTTTATATTCAGGCGTTAAGTGAATAGCAATTTGAGATTAGGACGTTGAATACTGGTATTCACATGTTTGTGAGCAACAACGGGAATTTCATTCGAACTGTATTACCGTCACCCAATTTGAAAGCCTTGCTTACTTTTCCCGTTATTAAAGGCATTTTACGTCCAAAATCTTAAATTTTAAATCTTAAATTTTAAATTCCTAATCCCGAGCTGGCGAATACAGCAAGGGCGTAAAAAGAAGAATATAGCCGTGAAACCCTGGAAATACGCCGTGGCAATTTGGATGACGCTGGTGATTATCGGTGGATTTCTCATCGAGATTCCTGAAATTCCGATCCTGCTGGAGTCGGCGCGGAACCTGTTTCTGCATGTGCCGATGTGGTTTACCATGTTTGTGACCTTCGGTATGGGACTGGTGTACAGCATCCGCTATCTGAACTGTGAGCGACTGGAGCTCGACCGCAAAGCGGCGGCGGCGACGCAGGTGGGATTGTTGTTCGGGGTTTGCGGACTGCTGACCGGCTCGCTCTGGGCGCGCTTTACGTGGGGGACCTGGTGGACGTTCGCCGAGCCCAAGATGAACCTGGCGGCGTTGGCAATGTTGATCTATGTGGCCTATCTTGTCTTGCGCACGGCGTTCGACGATCCGGAGCAGCGGGCGAAACTGGCGGCGGTCTACAACGTGTTTGCCGCGACCACCATACCATTTTTGCTCTATATTATCCCCCGGCAGATGGCCAGCCTGCATCCGGGGGCCGAAGGTAATCCGGCGTTCAGTGAAATTACGGCGCCCGAGTTGCGTTACATATTCTATCCGGCGGTCGTCGGTTTTATCGGGTTGGCGATCTGGCTTTTTGACGTATTAGACCGCTACAAGAAAGTACAGCAACAGTTGAAACAACGTACCATTTATGAGAATAGCTGATTTGCAAGAAAAGATTGATACGACAACGGCAGCTGATACGTTAACGGAAAGCTACAGCCAGCAATGGGAAGCCATGAGTCAGCTCGACCAGGCCGGACCGGTTATGCAATTCATGGCCTCCAACGACCTGATTTTCGTGGTCCTGGGCGTCAGCCTCATCATCTGGCTGGTCCTGATCGGATTTCTAATCCGACTCGACAAAAAAGTAAGCAGTCTGGAGCAGCAACTGGAAAACACAGAAAGTGAAAACAGGCAGTCAAAAGAAACAATGTATACACCACAAGAAAACGAGCTCGAATAGCCTCGAGCCTCGAGCCTCCAGCTTTAAACTGCCTGTATTAACAATATGACAAGCAACAAACAAATCAACCAGCTTTACACATGAAGCCCAAAGTCATCATAGGAGTCGTCGCGATCATCGGCTTCACCTCGCTGCTGATGTACAATTTCGGCAACAGCATCAGTACCTATACCAATTTTAAGGAAGCCGCCAGCAAGGAAAGTGCACATGTAGTAGGCAAGTGGGCCGATGCCAAACCGCACGGCTTTTCCATGGAGACCAAGAAGTTCAGCTTCCACATGAAAGATCGCGACGGAAATGTCCGCAAGGTGGTATACGCGGGATCCAAGCCCAACAACTTCGAAAGGGCCGAAAAGCTGGTAGTGATTGGTTCGCTTAAAAATGATGTATTTTATGCGGACGAGATGCTGATGAAATGTCCCTCGAAGTACAACGACGCCAATCCCTCCGAATTTACGAAAGCTTCTGAACAATAACCTATGCTCGGCTTTATCGGTAATGTTTTATTATGGTCGGCTTTTGCAGCCTCTCTTGCAGCGCTCATCGGTTACGGGTGGTCGGCCCGGCGGAATAATGACAAGCTTTTTCGCGCTTCCAACTATCTGTTTGCGCTAAAGGGAATTCTCGTTCTGGCTGCTTCGGGCGTACTGGTACACCTGATTCTTAATCACCAGTTCCAATATTACTATGTCTTCAATTATACCAGCAAGGATCTGCAGCTGAAATACCTGTTTTCCGCTCTCTGGGGTGGACAAGAAGGCAGTTTCATGCTCTGGGTGTTGTTTTCGGGGGTGGTCGGATTGTTTTTGATGCGATTTACGAGGGAGCCCTATCGGAAGCCGGTCCTTTTTATTGTGGCGCTGAACCAGGTATTCCTGCTCTCAATGGTTGTGGGCATCGACTTCGGATTTATGAAGCTCGGTGCGTCTCCCTTCCGGACGCTGGCCCAGGAGATGCCGAATGCGCCTTTTATTCAGCAGAATCCCGATTTTGTGCCCTCCGACGGATCCGGGCTCAACGACCTGCTGAAGAGTCCCTGGATGATGATCCATCCCCCGATATTATTTCTCGGGTTTTCCATGATGACCGTGCCCTACGCCTATGCGATGTCGGCCCTCTGGAAGAAACGCTACCAGGAGTGGGTGAATCCTGCGCTTCCGTGGACGCTCGCGGCGAACTTGTGTCTGCTCACCGCGATCTTTTTGGGAGGATACTGGGCCTATGTGACTCTCTCTTTCGGAGGATACTGGGCGTGGGATCCCGTTGAGAACGCCTCTTTTGTCCCCTGGTTGTTCGGCATTGCCGGCATTCATACGATGCTCATTCAGCGAAAGAGCTCCACTTCCCAGAAAGCTTCGCTCATTTTCGCGATACTTGCTTATATAGCGGTGGTATATGAAACGTTTTTGACCCGCTCGGGAATTTTATCCGATTCCTCGGTTCACAGTTTTGTGGACCTTGGCTTATATAACCAGTTGCTGGTGTTTATGGCGGTTATTGCCGGTCTCGGTGTGGGCATGATGTTTTACCGTTATAAAGAACTGCCCAAGCAGGATAAAGAATCTCCCTTGCTAAGCCGCGAATTTATGACCTTTTCCGGGGCGATGATCCTGTTTTTGATCGGATTGGTGATTTTGCTGGGGACCAGCTCGCCGGTCATCGGTCGGCTATTCGTGGAAAATCCGACGCCCCCGGAGGTCAGTTTCTATAACGAGTGGACCATGCCGTTGGCCATGATTGCGGCGGTTCTGACGGTGCTGGGACAGTATCTGTTCTGGAAACGCTATGATGCCGAAACGCTCGCCTCGGCGCTGCTGATGCCGCTGCTGATCACATCGGCGATCACCCTGACCAATATCATTTATGTAAATGTCCAGGATATCTACTATATGGCCTACCTGTTTACCGCGTGGTTTGCGTTGGTGGGCAATGCTTTCGTGATGTTCCGATTGGCGAGGCGACAGCCGAAACTGATCGGCGGATCGATGTCGCATATCGGATTTGCCCTGTTATTGCTGGGCATTATCGGCTCTTCGGTATACAATACCGACATGCTGGACCAGGAGACGCGCAAGTATAACCAGGCCGTTGAACGGGGCGAGGTGATGGGAGAAAACGGCATGCCGGTGCAGCAGAAAGTGGAGATGGTGGAGCTGAAGCTCAATGAGCCGAAGTTGATCAACAGCGAGTATCTATTGACATTTGAGGGGTTTACCGTTGACCAGGGACCGCGTCCCGGACAGCAAACCTATAAGATCAAAGTGGCAGATCCCGAGGGAGAATGGTCGCCATTTTATATGTATCCGGTGGTTTATCCCATGAAAAAACGGTCGCAGGCGCAGAACGTGGAATGGTCGGTCGAACCCGATGTGAGTGCAAGTTTCTTTAGTGATATATACCTGTATGTTGCCGGCAGTTCGTATGTAGAGGATAAAAATGAGGAGATTGAAAAGGCGCAGCAAAGGAACATGCGTCCCGCCGCTGCAAAGATGGGCAGTTCGCAGGGTGCGGGGGAGCGTCAGCAATCGAATGAGAGCAGTAAACCCAGCCTGACGTTGCAAAGAGGACAGACCAAGCAAGTGGGCCGGTATAAGGTGCATTTCAAGGAATTTATGCAGGCCGACACGTCCAATATGCCGTCAAATGCATCGATCGGCGTGCGGTCGCTGCTCGAAATTACCGACACAAGAACAGACTCGGTCGTCAATGTAGATCCGATGTTTGCCGTAGTAAAGCGGCAGGACGGCAGCTACAGTTACGCTCCGCCGGTTTCTATTGACTCGTGGAATCTAACATTGCAATTCAGCAACGTGAATCCCGCTACCGGCAAGATCACCCTGGAGTTTCAGGGGATAAAAACCGAGCCGGTGGAAAAAGCGTGGGTATTGATAAGTGCCGAGGAAAAACCCTTTATTTCGATCGTCTGGTTGGGTACCTTTGTATTGATGGTTGGATTCCTGGTATCAATATACCGACACGCCAGTCGCCCGAAGTCGAGTCATTAGCCGAAGCCCTTGATAAACCGGGCGGCGGTTCCTTGCTCGGAAACTTTTCTTCGTTTGTAGACTTTATTTATGGGTGTTGCCCTTGATGAAAATTTTATTATTACTGCTTTTAAACCAGAAAATTTTAATGCTTCGGAACCGCCGCCCGGTTTATCAAAAGCTAATAGAGCTGATTAATTAACATTTATTTAACGAGATATTATGCGATCCAGATGTAGCCTTTTTACCAATTGGGTATTTACTTTCTTGCTGGTCGGAGGCTTTTTGTGTTTTGCCGGCACAGCAAGCGCGCAAGAACAACAGTCGGCAACGACAGAAGACCTTCCTAACCCGAGAAATGCGCTGTTAAAATCGGTCGTAATGCCGGGTTGGGGACATTATTACGTTAACCAGGAAGACTGGAATCGCGGTAAATACCACCTGGCTGCGGATGTTGTGATGGTTGCGGCTTATGTAGGTCTTCGGATTCGGTCGGATCACTTTGAAAATGACTTGATCAGTTTCGCACGGGCGAAGGCCGGAGCCGACTTGAGCGGTCGTGATCGACAGTATCGACTGGCGATCGGCAATTTTGATAACCGGGAAGCCTACAATGAATACTACCTCAAAGTTCGCGGGTGGGACCAATTATATCCGGAGCAGGAACAGTACCAGTGGAATTGGACAAATGAGGAGGCGCGCAGTCAGTATAATAACATGCGGCAGCGAGTCGACAAGATCGATCGGCAGTTGCCGGCCTTGCTCAGTTTGATGGTGGTGAACCGGGTCGTCAGTGGTATCAGCGCTTATTTGCAGGCGCGCGATGTAATCGATCGGTCCCCGAAAGTGGGATTGGCGCCCACAGGGGGCGGTGGTATGGCGACACAGATCCAGATACCCCTTTGATCGTATGCCGCGCTATAAGCTCTGGGTTGAATACGAGGGGACCAACTATCACGGGTGGCAGATCCAGCCCGACCAGCCGACCATTCAGGGGGAACTGGAAAAAGCCTTTCAGCAGATCAGCCGGGAGGAAGTAAGAGTTCATGGCCAAGGACGGACCGACCAGGGGGTTCATGCCTTTGAGCAGATCGCCCATGTGGATTTAAAGGAGGAAGTAGATATCCCCCGGTTTCAATATGGGATTAACGGCGTTTTGCCCGCCGATATAGCCGTGTGGCGAATGGAGGTGTCTGCAGACGATTTTCATGCCCGCTTTGATGCGACGGCCCGTCAATATGCCTATTTTTACACCAGAAGATACCATCCTTTGTATCGACGGACCACTGAGAAGGTTTTGCAAGATGTTGATATAAATTTGTTAAACCAATGCGCCGAATGGGTTGCAGGGAGGCACGATTTTGAAAGTTTTACAAAAACCAGTGACGAGCAACCTTCGGCCGTTTGCGACGTGGCACTATCGGAGTGGAAGGAAGTTGAAGAATTTTTGGTGTACCGGATTCGAGCCAACAGGTTTGTACGGCATTTGGTCCGCCGACTTGTCGGCACCATGATGCGAGTGGCTACCGGGCGTAGAGAAGTCGGTGAATTTAAGCAAATGCTGGAGCAACCCGACCCCGGGGAAGGAGGATATACGGCCTCCCCGAAAGGATTAATTTTAGAAAAAGTGAATTATGACTAAAATTCGCTTGACGAAGTAAGCCCCAATCTCTATATTTGTCTTTCTCATTTGGCGGGTGGGTCAGTAAATGAGTTTGAGTTTTTCAAATTCCTACATAATGAAGTTGTTGTTGACGCGTTACAATTCCCGTCGATTGACATTTTGATGCTTTATATTCAAAGCTACTACATTCCTCGGTAGCTCAGTGGCAGAGCAAGCGGCTGTTATCCCGACGGCTGTCGGGACGCTGGTTCGAATCCGGCCGTTGGCAGAAAGAGGAAAAGGATAAGAAGAAGTTATTACTACATACGAGTTTACATTCCTCGGTAGCTCAGTGGCAGAGCAAGCGGCTGTTAACCGCTGGGTCGCTGGTTCGAATCCGGCCCGAGGAGCCAAAAAGGCCTCCTGATATATGTCAGGAGGCCTTTTCTTATATATAAAAGGTAAATAATTGATGTATTACCTATACATATTAAAATCACAGCAAAAAGAAACTTATTACATCGGGTGTTCTGACGATCCGGCTCGCCGTTGTTACTTCCATAATAACGATAGTAAAGGATATACTCTTAAGTATCGCCCTTGGCAACTTGTTTATACTCAATCATTTAGTACTATTGAAGAAGCGTTAGCTGCTGAAAAGATTGTCAAGAATTGGAAGAGTAAGAAAATGACAAATTATCTTGTTAAGGGGATAGTGGAGATTGGAGAATATTTGTAAATAAAGGTCGACAGAACAAGCGACAGCTGTCGGGACGCTCCGGGGAGCTCTATGAGGCTTTCTGACTTTTGCCGGGTGGCCTTTTTATTACCCTTATCTACAGTTTCATTTTATCGGAACGCAGATATCACTTCAAACCTCCTGTTTAATTATAGACCGGAAAGGAATAAGCGAAGGTCAGAATAAGTGAGATCTTCTCTTGTTTTGCCGTTTCTCTAACCTATCCCATGGAAAATCAGGTTTGTTATCCTTTTACCGCTTCAATACGGCGAAAAATTCCGCCATACGCCCGTTTTTCTACGGTCTCGATCTGCCAGCCGGCACGGCGAACATTCTCCACCGTCCGGCGGGCAATATGAACGCCCAACAAGTAATGAATGGGGGCGTCAAGACGTTTCATAACAGCGGCGGTCAAGCGATTATGAGAAAGCATGTGCTCCAGCAGGTGGAGTCGTCCCCCGGGTTTGGTTACCCGAAAAGCCTCTTTTAATCCCTTTATCGGTCGGGGGACCGAACAAAAGACAAAGGTAGATATCACGTTGTCAAACACCTCGTCCGAAAAATTCAGATGTTCGGCGTCCATTTCCGAGAACTTAACCTGTTCAGGGTTATACCGGTCTGCATTTCGGCGGGCCCTTTTCAACATTGCGGGAGAAAGATCGATTCCCGTAACATGGATATCGTCAGGATAGTAGGGGATGTTTTTCCCGGTGCCCACTCCGATCTCCAACACATCCGGTCCTTCTGCCGATTGCCAGAGTTCATGTCTCCATTTTTTGAAAAGCAGCTGCTCGATTGGCCATTCCATGAAATCGTATACGTTGGCAATGGCATCGTAACGACTGCGGGTGTGTTCGGTTTGGTCGGGGATGTCTTTCATATCTTCATCCAATTGGAATCTCGATTAAGTGAATTCTTGGAAATATAAGGAAACAGTTCCGACATTGGGTCAGTCTGAATGCTTCAGGATATGTTTTCGCTCCTCAAATTCCTCATTTCCAATGTCGCCCCGGGCATATCGTTCGTTAAGGATGTCCAGCGCATTTCTATTCGCATTCCCTCGATTATTGATAGACCAACCATACGATGATGGAGATGCCATCTTAATCAGGGCCATTATACCTACAAATAAAATAATCCAGACTAACATCATCATACGGTCACCTCGTATATTTATGCGTTTAATATTAGACTTTGTCGATTACCTTTTGCAGGTTATCGCGAACCTATTCAAAAGATTGTCCGGTCGTTTTTGAGGTAAAGTAAGTCGCAATATGTTGGTTTGATGTGTGAGAAAACGAGCTAGCTTCCCGTGTAGAATCATACAACTAGATTACTAATTGATAATATAATGCTGTTCGCTTAAATTAAGCTTAAACTTGGCGAAGGGCGGGGCGGACTTTCACACATCTGCTTCGAAAAACAAAATACCGTTAAAAACATCAATATAGGAACCGTTTTTAGCCGCCTCGAGCGGTCGAGGTGAAAATAATATGCCAAATCGCAGCAAAACTTTTTTAAACCTCTCATTTCGTTATATCTCGGACGGTTTTGTATCATTAACGGAATAATCTTACCCAATTAAATCAGGCAAAATCATTTCATTTTCGGATGGGGTGTTATTAGAATGGGAGGGCCTCCTAATTACCTAAACGTCGAATTTATCGAGTCAGATGTAGGAATGAATGCAATGTGAATTGTTACAATATTGATACTAACTGTAGGTAGGGGGATGAAGTATAGATTGATTTATAGAGTAATATATTGAAAGGCAAAAATACAACAACCCAACACAATCTATAGCCGGTTCTATCATTCATCAGGGTAAGACGCTTCACTTCAAGCAAACCCGCCTGTTCAGTCCAAGTATTATGCACGGAACAGGTTCGAGAAAGAATCAACCAGTTAATGAAATTGGTTATTTCCGCCGGTAAGTTTACGCAGAAGTGCCTGACGAATAGTACGGGGTTTGTATTGGCGATTTCGTATAATGAGTACGGTGCCCGGATGGGAGGCTCCTATTGTTTCGGGAATGGATCCAAATACAGCCTGGGTTACTTTGGTACTTCGCGTAGCTCCGACGCATACCGTGTCGAAATCCTGGATGGATTGCAGCAACAGTTGTCGTACGTTTTTTCCCACTTTCACAAGGCTTTGATACGATCCCTCCGGGATTTCGTAATTGTCAGCCATGTCCGTAATTGCTTGCTGCCCGGCTTCTTGAGCCGCTTTTTCACCTTCCTCGCCGGGCACTTGCACGTTCAAAAAGCTCAGTGTGGATCCGGGATTGAGCTGGGTCAGCTGGTAGCCCCGTTGCATCGCCAGCCCGGCGTTTGGTCCGGTGCCGACCAGTACAACAATATCTTTAGTAGGGTCTTTACCAGGCTTGACCAGCGTTACCTCACAGGGTGCCTCCCGGGCTAAGGTATCAAGATTACTGCCAAGGAAAAATCGGCCACGGCCTCGTTTGCCACTCCATCCCAGAACTAAATGTTTAGCATCTTCTTCTTGCACGACATTAAGAATTGCTTTGGCTGCGTTGCGTCCCAAGATAGCGCGAGGACGTAGTCGAACATCCGATTGTCGGGCTGCTTCCCGGGCATTTTGAAGCAGCGATTGCTGCATCTTGATACGCTCTTCCTCAAAAGTTAGCTCTTGATCCAATGCTGTCTGAGATGGGACTTCAATCGCATTAACAGCCACCAGTTCGGCATTCTCGTATTGTTTGCCGATCATGGTGCCGGTGTGAATAAGCTGTTTTTCCGTGGCCGGATTCGCCAATGCCACTACTATACGGTCAGGAAGCTCTTTTTCCTCTAATTCTTCAGCTTGTGGTGCAATAGCTTCTCCAATAAGGCTTGGTTTCTCTACTTTTCCGCGTGAATAGAATAGATACCAGAGTACGCCAATACCTATTAATCCTCCGCCTGCCAACAACACCACCGGACGCATGCGAAACATAATCACCAGGCAACCGAGGGCTCCGATAATCGGGACCGTCGGATACAAACCGGGAGGCAGTTTAAAATCAGGTTCGTATTCGTCCGGCTGGGCCCGGCGCATCACAATAACAGCTACATGTACCAGCGTATAGGTGAGTAGATAGGTGAAACTGGCTACATCCGCCAATGTCTCCAAGCCGGTACCAAATCCTATCAACAGCAGGATTACGCCGCCGGTCACCAAAATAGCCCGGTAGGGCGTACGGTAGGTAGAATGAATTTGATTAAGCCAGTTTGTCAATACTTTGTCACGCCCCATGGCGAAGTTTACCCGGGCGGCTGACAGTATGGAGGCGTTTGCACTGGAAACCGTCGCCAACAGGGCTCCGACTACCATAAGTAAGGCTCCGATAGTCCCCATATATTGAGCTGCCGTCTCCGCCACCGGAATTTTGGAGGCTACCAGTTCCGGCACGGGGAGAACACCCGTAGCTACCAATATGACCAATACATAAAGCAGCATGGGCGTTAATACCGAGGCAATCATCGATAGGGGAAGGTTTCGCCCCGGATTTTTGATCTCCTCGGCGCTGGTAGCAATGACTTCAAAGCCGATAAAGGAGACGTACACAGTGGCTGCTGTGGCCGCTACCGCTCCCCAACCTTTTGGATTAAACGGGCGCAGCACGTCCCATTGGATTTCAAATATCCCAAACACGATAAAAACGATAATGCTGGCAAGCAGCAGGATGACAATGATGTTCTGCAGGTTGCCGGTCTCTTTCACCCCCCGGTAATTGATCCACACCAACAGGGCGGCCATCAGCAGCGCCGATCCGATCACCGGCACTTGCGGGGAAAAGTAGGTCAGATACTGACCAAATCCCAACATATAGAAAGCCGAGGCAAACATAAGCCCGGACCACATCCCCCAACCGACAATACTGCCGAAAAAACCCCCCATGGCTGTATTTACATAATAATAGCTGCCCCCGGCTTTCGGCATACCGGTAGCCAGTTCCGACAACGAAAGAGCCGCCAAAAGGGATACGACGCCCCCGATTACAAAGGATATCATACTGGCCGGTCCTGCATTCGCCACGGCAATGCTGGGAAGTACAAATATCCCGGCACCTATCATTGTGCCCACGCCCATGGTGTAGGCTTCCAAAAAGCCAAGATCACGCGCCAGTTCCTGATCAGCCATACATAATTTTTTGATGTTATTTTGTAAACGCGTGTAATTTGAGTATGAATTGGTAAAAAGACAAACTATTTATGCCGTGATCTTGTCAAACACCCCGGCGCGTTCCGTTCCCCGGGTGCCATTTTCTTTTTATTGCAATAACCAGCCGTAGTAAAATATTTTATTTTCCCTCATTTTGTTTGTAATCTGAGACATAACAATCAACCGATAACCGTATGGGAAAGCGACAAATACCCGCCCAACATGACCGTCTTGTTTCGTATCTAGCCGGATATCTGCGCATGGAAGGCTATGAAGAAATCTGTGCTGATATCGACGGATATGAGAAACCTATGTGGGTGCCAATCCGAAAGACCGGTAAATCGGAGACTCCCGATTTGACATGCTATAAGAAACAGTTCCACGTGTTCGAGGTAGAAACCGAAGACTCCATTGTGGATCGTCATACGTCTGAGGAGTGGCGCTTGTTTGCCAGCTACGCCCAAGAGGAGGGGGGCACGTTCTGGGTGGCGGTTCCTCAAGGGTGCGAAGAACAAGCCCGGGAGCAGATCAAAAAAATGGAGATTGAGGCCTGGGTATGGAGTATATAAGAGTGGATTTATTTTTGATCAGCCATTCTATGGTCCACTTGTTGCTTCAGTTTATCTACTGCTTCTTCCTCGCTACCAGCCACGACTGATATCGTATCTACAAAATTGCCGTCCTGACACTTGGCCTCTCCATGAAAAGTTACAAGCGTGCCTTTTAAATTGTCTTCATCAACCAACAGCGTATAACCTTTGTAACTGCCGCAGTCTTTCATTGGTTTGTAGTTACAAAATTATATCAAATAATGATTGCAATATTTGTATGATCTAGATAAAAATGTATGAAATAAATGTAACGAATGATAGGCCCATAATTAATATTTATTTACCGGCTATAATTCTTCCTCCTTATCTCCGTATCCTCCATTGTAAGTCCAAACATGCCGTTATAGCAGGTTTTCGGGAATCTTTATACGAAAAATCGAATAAAGCGGCGGTTTAAGGACAAAAGAGAGAGGATGATTCAGTCCAAGTTCGTACTTCTTGATGGACATCCAATTGGCTTAGCTCTGTGGGTTGTTAAAAGTATTAACGGCGATTTTGAAGGGGAATGTTGGATGTTAATACATATAGTTTTATATTTCGACAAATAAGAAAATAATATGAGACAGGTGACTAAAACATTCAAAGCACTTACGGATCGCAACCGGATCCGCATTGTAAAAATGCTCCAGGCCCATCCCTTATGCGTATGCGAAATCACCGAAATTCTCGGTCTGGCAACATCCACGGTGTCCAAACATTTATCCATATTGCGGGATGCAGGTTTTATCACGTCGGAAAAGGACGGCAGGTGGGTGAATTATCGGCTGGTCGATGACAAGTCGAATACCTATGCAGGCGAATTATTAGGGCAATTTGAAACGTGGCTGGAAGAAGATCCGGTTATTCAATCGGATAAAAAACAGGCAAGCCGGGTAGATCGGGAAGCCATCTGCAGCAACTAATTTTTTTGATAATTATTTCGTTATTTGTCGAAATGTAAAATTATTACTTTATGAATTGGAAGTCTGAATATAAGCATTTTGTCTGGATCGTTCTGTTTTTTCTGATCGCCTATTTCATGCCGCTGCAGGACGGACAGTTTCGAAAAAGCATCTATGATGCCCTGGCGTTAACCAAGTGGTATGCGCAGGAACATGTTATTCTTTGCCTGGTCCCGGCCTTTTATATTGCGGGTACCATTGCGGTGTTTATCAGTCAAAATGCAGTCATTAAATATTTCGGAGCCGGAGCCAAAAAGTGGGTCTCCTATACGGTGGCATCGGTGTCGGGAACGATCCTGGCCGTTTGTTCCTGCACGGTATTACCATTGTTTTCCGGGATCCACAAACGCGGAGCCGGATTGGGGCCGGCAATTGCCTTTCTGTATTCGGGACCTGCGATAAATATACTTGCTATTATCCTGACGGCCCGTGTACTCGGCTGGAAATTGGGCATAGCCCGGGTGGTCGGAGCCGTGATATTTGCCATTGTCATCGGGCTCGCCATGCACTACCTGTATCGGAGGGAAGAACGTGAAAAGGCTGCCTCCCAGTTTGCTACTGTGCCGGAAGACGAGGGACGTCCTTTCTGGCAAACCGTCTTTCATTTTGTGGTGTTGATTGCCATCCTTGTTTTTGCCACCTGGGCAGATCCCGGGCAAGAAGCCGGATTCATGGCTTTGATGTACCAATTCAAATGGCCGCTGACGATTTTGTCCGGGCTGTTGCTGGTCGGATCGCTTATCTATGTACTGGGCATCACTTGGTGGTTTGTAGTGGCCGGCGCGGGCGTCACGGCGTTGACAGGACTTGCTTTTCCGGGGTACCCGCAGCTTACTTTCTCGGTGGCCGCTATAGCCCTGGGCGTGGTGTTGTCAGTTTCTGACGGCGAGCCCGCCGAATGGATGTCGGAAACCTGGGGCTTCACCAAACAGATCATGCCCCTGCTTGGGGCCGGCGTGTTGGTGGCCGGATTCCTGCTCGGCATGCCCGGCAGCGACGGGGGGATTATTCCCAACCGGTGGATCGAGAACCTGGTCGGTGGAAATTCGCTCGGAGCAAACTTTTTCGCGTCCATAGTCGGGGCGTTCATGTATTTCGCGACGCTGACTGAAATTCCGATTCTGCAGGGGTTGATCTCTAACGGTATGGGACAGGGACCTGCGCTGGCGCTGCTACTTTCAGGTCCGGCGGTATCATTGCCGAACCTGCTGGTAATCCGCAGCGTGATCGGAACCCGCAAGACCTTAGCTTTTCTTGTAATGGTCGTCGTAATGTCCACGATCAGCGGATTGGTATTTGGCACGTATTTCTAATTAATAAAAATATATTCCAAAAAAATCTGAGGTATACACTATGACTCAAGTTCAAGTTATCGGACCTGGTTGCTCAAATTGTCAGAAACTCGAATCACTCTGCAGAGAAGTCATCGATGAAGAAGAGCTGCAAGTTAACCTCGAAAAGGTGGAGGAAATGGACAAAATCACGGAAATGGGCGTTATGCTAACACCCGCACTGGCTATTGACGGAGAGATTAAGGTTAGTGGAAAAATACCGGTTAAATCAACTTTGAAGAATTGGCTGAGACAGGCTGCCGTTTAGTAGATTCGACGATACTTGGGACATTCGATGCTGACCAAGCCCGGTAATACTGACTGATTTTTTAATCGCCTTTTTCGATCTTAGCCAATTATTTTAATCAACAAACCGGCAGTTTTTGCAATAGTTGCTAAAACGTTTTACCTTCATGTATCGTTCAAGAAGCATTGGAACCAAGACTAAAGAAGAGGGGACCAATGATAAAACCTGGGTTGCTGTTTACCGCTTTTATGGAGGGGGGCTGATATGACTTTTTCATTTCATAGCCGAAATTCCCCCAAATCAAGATGATGTAACCGACCAGGTTGTAAAGAACAACGGGTACTGTTGAAACTATAAATATTGAACAAATGAAAACGACATTTCTGTACATAACTTTATTTGCTTTTTTTTGTGCCTTTGAAGCAAGCGGGCAACATAAAAGCCATCAGCAACTGCAGGTGCAACTTGAAAAAGCCCATCAGGCTGAAATTGAATATTTGAGAGAGCAACAGCAGGTCGACTCACTGGTTCAGAATTTCAATCTTGACCGGCAGTTTGTATCAGATGGACGTTTTTTTGAAATGATGAAAGTGGAGAATGGGCAGCCGGTATACTATACAACCCATAATATCGACGCACAGGCAACTATCGCCGTTGATAAGGTGCATCCCGGCGGTAGTACGGGTTTGAATCTGACGGGAGAAGGTATCACGTTGGGTGAATGGGATGTGAATGGAGTCCGTGTCTCGCACCAGGAGTTCGAGGGACGGGTCACGCAGAATGATGATGCTTCCGAGCTTAGCGGACATGCCACGCATGTGGCGGGGACCATGATCGCCGCCGGGGTGAATGCAGACGCCGAGGGCATGTCTCCTCAAGCCCGGTTGCTGGCTCACGACTGGAGCAATGATATGTCTGAAATGCGGGAAGAGGGGGCAAAGGGGCTCCTGGTTTCCAACCATTCCTACGGCAAGGTAATGGGATGGGGAGGTCAACGAGCGTGTAAAGACGACTCGGATGAAGAGTTTCCGGCGTGGCATGGCAATACGTCTATAAGCCTGGTGGAGGATTACCGGTTCGGTTTTTATACCAATGACGATCAACGGTGGGATGACATCGCATACGACAATCCAAATTACCTGATGGTTCAGTCGGCCGGCAACGACCGTGGAGAATCGGGTCCTCCTGATTCGGATCCGGGGCACTGTGTATACAGGCTGGGTGAATGGGTGTACTCGGAGCGAGACCGACAAGCCGATGGAGGGGAAAATGGTTTTGAATCGACCGGCAGTACCGCCAAGAATATTTTAACCGTGGGGGCGGTTCGCGATATTGCAGCGGGATATCAACAACCCTCGGACGTATATATCACGGGGTTTAGCAGTTTTGGTCCCACCGACGACGGACGTATAAAACCCGATGTGGTTGGCAACGGAGTGGGCTTGCTATCCACTTGCTCGGCCGGCGACAATTGCTACTCCCGGTCTTCGGGAACTTCCATGTCGTCTCCCAGCGTTGCCGGGGCTATTGGATTGCTGCATGAATATTACAATCGATTGCATGGAAGCGGCGATCAATTTCTCCAGTCTTCAGCTATTAAGGCGCTTCTTATACAAACGGCTGATGAAGCGGGAAGGAGTCCCGGCCCTGATTATAAACATGGTTGGGGATTGGTGAATATAAAGAGAGCTTCTGAATTAATTAAACTGGACAGCATACACGGCGGCGAGGTGATACAGGAGCTGACATTAAATGAATCGGATACGATTCGTGTTCCTTTGGAGGTATCCCCCGGGGAAGAAGAGTTGAATGTTACCGTCGGATGGACAGATCCGCCGGGAGATTCCCCGAATCCCCAACTGGATCCGTCGACAAAAATGCTGGTCAATAATGTCGATTTAAAAATTATAGGCCCTGATACGGTCCATTATCCCTGGAAACTTGATAAGGATAATCCGGCCGCTGCGGCCGAGAAAGGCAAAAACAATGTGGACAATATCGAACAGGTGACCGTGTCGGATCCGCCAAGCGGGGATTATGTCGTTCAAATCACCCATGACGGCAGTCTGCAGAACCAGGCCCAGGATATCTCGTTGATTCTGGACCGGGGACCCGGCGAGACGTATGACGCTTCAGGAAAAATTACGATAAATCACACCGGCGAGGGAGCTGCCAATGTGCCTCTGCAAATTTCAGGATTTGGCAGCAAAGAGACCGTTCAGACGGATTCATTGGGTAATTTTCAGTTTGGCGGCTTGTATAATAAGGGAACCTATAAGGTGCAGCCGGACGTGGAGGCAGTTGAAGGAGTCGACTTTTCGCCAGATAGCATACAATTCACGGTCGAACAGCAAAATATTACCGGATTGGAGTTTTCGGCGAGTACTCCGGGAAAAAGGAAAGTGACATTGAAGCTGAATACGGCTACCCTTCCGGATACGATTCGGGCTTCGGATACGCTGCAGGTGAGAGGTAATGTCGGCGGAACCTCCACGGCGCCCGACCGGCTTCCTGATGGAAATACCCTGGCATGGGATGATCAATCGACTCTATCCATGGAGAATATCGGCGGTGATTACTGGAAAGTGGATTTTGAGATACCCGAAATGGAGTCCGTTAATTTTAAATATTACTCGGCCCAGAATAGCGAGATTCAGGCGGGCGGATTGGAAACGGGAAAGGCGCATGTAATTGAAAAGGGCATAGGGCATATCAACTTGCCTCTTCATTACTTTGAACAGAGTTCGGATACGGATTATTCGTATGATTGGCTGCCCTGGGATAGTCGGGAGGATAAAATTGCCGTTATGTTTCGCATTTATCTACCCGCGCGCTACAGTCCCATAATCGTGGGAGTTCGCGGTGATGGATTAAATAGAAGAGGTCCGCTGCGCATCGATCAAACCCGCCTGCAAGTCGACCGGGAGGTCCAGAGTGATACGGAACCGGGGTACCGGCTTTTTAGCGGGGTAGCTTACTATGATACTACGTTGACAGGCTTAACCCAGGAATATAAGTATAATTTTGAGTTAATTGACTGGATGGAAGCTCCATGGAGAAGCTTTACGATTCCGGATCATGATACCACCTTGCACTGGAGCTATCCGAATAATGTCTTGCCGGTCGTCCCGGATAAAGCCATAACGATTTCAAGCGACAGCGTCGGGCTGGTCAACGTGTTGGAAGGGGCATACGACCCCGACGGGGATTCCCTTTTTATCGACAAGATTCAAAATCCCACACAGGGCCGGGCCGAAGTAGTGAGTGACAGCCTGGTAAAGTATACTCCCGATACCAGCTACACCGGTAAAGTGCAACTGGGCTATACTATTAAAGATGAAGACGGTGCAAAGGTCGATGCCGAATTGAAAATCGAGGTTGAAAAGGCAACAGGCATATCGGATGAAATTGCAAGACCTGAAGAGTTTTCGCTGGGTCAAAACTATCCCAATCCCTTTAATCCCAGCACTACCATTCAATATTCACTGCCGAAAAGCGTGCACGTTTCCCTTATCGTATACAACTCAATAGGCAGGAGAGTGGCTACGTTAGTGGATCGGAATCAATCTGCTGGAAACTATTCTGTCCATTGGGATGCCCGTAGCATGAATAGCGGCGTTTACCTGTATCGCATCAAGGCTGGAAAGTATCACGATGTCGGGAATATGATATTGATTAAATAGTGGTCCTGAAAAAACCGGGGAGGTCTCTTCAGTCAGGGAAATACAGCAGGACGCTGCCAAGATCAAGAACAGAGTCGTCCATCCGGCATAGATATCCAGCCGGAATTTAGATGAGACGGAGAAAACTGGTCGAGGTGAAGGATTTCAGCCACTATTTGCGCAGAGTTTACCAGCCGGGGGCCTGGTCGGTTGAAGTAGTGATTGGCGTCAACGATATATACTTGGTTATTTTGAACCGCCTGAAGTTGGCTCCAGTCAGGATGATTCGTTACTTCTTCAAGATGTTGGCGGGTTTCTTCAATACTGTAACCGCAGGGAGCCAGCAGGATAATCTCGGGATCAGCCTCAAGTAATGCATTCATATCGATCACGCCTGCATGTCCGCCGACGTTGGAGAGAACAGGCTTGCCTCCGCCTATTTCCACCAGCTTGGGAAGCCAGTTGCCGGACGACATCAATGGATCCAGCCACTCCAGCAAGGCTACTTCGGGTCGATTATCCCTGGAGGTGTCAGTTCGCAGTTCCTGAAATGAGTTTTGCATCTGTTTAACCAGCGAACGTCCGTTATTTGATTTATTCACGGCATCGGCAATATCCTGAATCTTATCGTAGAGTTCCGATAGATTCGAGGGACCGAAATCGACGATCTGCACCTTTTTATCCAGATGCGCCTTTACGGCTTGTTCGATCTCATTATAGGATACAGCACAGGCCTCGCAGTGATCCTGCGTGATAATCAAGTCGGGTTGAAGACGAGCTATAAAATCTGCATCCACTTTATACACCGAAAGTCCCTCTCGGATCAGTTCTTTAATGCGCCTATCTGTGTCAGCCGATGAAAACTCAATTTCATATTTAGGTTCCGTACAAGCGGGCAATTGTTGGACTTCCGGGGGATAATCGCATTCGTGGGAACGTCCCACAAGTTGATCGGTTGCCTCCAACTTGCAGACCACTTCAGTTGCTCCGGGTAGTAGAGATAAAATGCGCATATTACAGCTTATTGCAGGCTAGCATTAATTACGTATATCCTTCTGTGAAATATAGTAACAATTCAATACAGTACCATCCGGGCAGATTGTACAGAACGATCAACGCCTTAAATCAGTTATAACAGTGTATAAGAATCTATTAATCAAGCATATGAACAATACAGTCACATTAGGGGAAAACATGAAATCAAATCTATTAAACGCCATGAGCCCATATCATTTTCGCAAGCATTTTGCAGCGCTGCTATCCATTCTGCTGTTGGTTGCTTTCACACCCATCGATACCGATGCACAGGATAAAGATTTAACGCCGTATAAAATTACCGAGTTGAAGTCCGTCGCATCCGCACAGGTGTCGCCCGATGGCAAGTACGCAGCCTATACGTTGAATATCCCATTGGATCCCAAAAAGAAAAACGGGTATCCGCATGCCGAGCTCCATATGGTAAATCTGGAGACGGGCAGTTCGACTCCCTTTATTACGGGGGATGTGAATGTACGCGATGTGTCGTGGATGCCTTCCGGCAAGGCGGTCAGCTTTTTGCTGAATCGGGAGGGCGATGATCATACTTCGCTCTACAAAATGCCGGTCGACGGAGGAGGTCCGACGAAACTCTACGAATTCAAAACCTCGATTTCCAGTTACGATTGGGCGCCGGGCGGGGATAAGATCGTGTTTACGGCGCGCAACCCGGAACGCAAGGAATCGAATGATCTTCCCTACAAGCCGGATATCTACCATGAAAATGGACGTGATATTTATGCATATACCGTCTCATTTGAAGGGGATCAAGAGGCCAAGCGCATCAAGGTCGAAGGTACGGTATATCAGGTAGATTGGAGTCCGGCCGGCGATCGTATTGCGCTGACGGTGTCTCCGACGCCGTACGTGGATGATTACTACATGAATCAGAAGTTGCGTATAGTGTCGGCCGACAGCCGGGAAGTGGTGACCAAAATCGATAATCCCGGAAAGATCGGCGAAGTCGTCTGGAGTAAGAATGGCGAAATGGTAGCCTTCCTGGCTGCCGCCGATCGACATGATACCATAGCGGGTCGACTGATGGTGGCTGACGCTTCCACCCCCGACTTTCGGCAAATTCTGGAAGGATATAAAGGCAAGATCGACGATATCGCCTGGGTGAATAACACCAAGATTCGATTCGCGGCCAGCCGCGGTGTGTGGACCGTATTCAGTGAAGTAAATAAAGACGGATCCGGCCATCAAACGATGGTCGAGGAAGGCGGTCCGGTGTTCAATGCCTTTTCGATGTCGGCCGACGGATCCCACAGCGTCCTGGTCGCCGATTCGCCCCAGCATCCCAATGAAGTATACATGCATCGCATGGGAGAGGACGGGCTCAAGCGAGTCACCCATCACAACAAATGGCTAGAGGAGTATGATCTCGGCCAGCAGGAGAAAGTCACCTGGACCGGGGCCGAAGATTGGAATATTGAGGGCGTTTTGATTCATCCCAATGATGCCGATGAAGGAAACGGGAAACCCTATCCGTTGATTACGGTCGTACACGGTGGACCTGAAGCCCATCACGATATGGGGTGGAATACAAACTACCTGGCGCTCGGACAGGTAGCGGCGGCGGAAGGATTTGCCGTTTTCTATCCCAATTATCGCGGCAGTACCGGGCGCGGACAAAAATTTGCGACGGTCAGCCAGGGAAATTCGGCAAAAAATGAGTTCGGTGATGTCGTGGACGGAGTTGATTATTTAGTTGATGAAGGACTCGTCAAAGAAGACCAGGTCGGCGTGACCGGTGCCTCGTATGGCGGATATGCCACAGGTTGGCTGTCAACCAAACACACCGAAAAATTCGCCGCCGGCGTGATGTTTGTCGGACTGAGCGACCTGGTATCGTTCTGGGGTACCACCGATATCCCGCAGGAGGAGCACCTGGTGCACTTCCGCAAGCATATCTGGGAAGACTGGGATTTATTTCTCAAGCGCAGCCCGATTTATCACGCCGACGATACCCAGACGCCGTTGTTGATATTGGACGGTAAAGAGGATACCCGCGTGGATCCCGGTCAGTCGATCGAAATGTATAACCATCTCAAGTTCCGCAGCGACGTGCCCGTGCGCTTAGTGATGTATCCGGGCGAAGCACATGGCAACAGTCGATCGACTTCCCAGTACGATTACATGCTGCGGTCGCTGCGTTGGATGAAGCACTATCTCACCGGTCCGGGCGGCGAAATGCCGGATAACCACATCGATGCGATCGAGGATAAGTAGTTTTATAGATCGGAAATATTTAAAATTGGCGGCACTATACATTTAACAGAAGTAGTGCCGCCAATAAAATTAATAGAGCCCTTTGAAAACCGGGCGGCGGTTCCGAAGTATTAAGTTTTTCGGTAAATAGATGAAAAATATATTAAAGTTGATGGGCATTTATCATGGTCTGCAGATATCTAGACGAACTCAATAAGAGAAAAACTTTCGAACGAGGAACCGCCGCCCGGTTTTCAAAGGGCTCTATTAACAGGGAACAAATCGGTATTTAGATCATTATGTAAAGATTGAATCAATCAAAACCCGAGTTATTAATGGCTGGTCTGCATAAATATTATCTGCTGCTGGTGGGTCTCCTCGTTTTTGGCATGGTTAACTGTTCGCTAACGGGGAGTGGCGATGGAGAGTCGAAATTTGATGGTCCCGATCCACTTTCATGCGAGGAGTTTAAGAATCCGATCATGGCAGGTGCGGACCCATGGGTAGTAAAAAAAGATGGATTTTACTACTTCATTAAATCAGAGGGAGGCGCTCTCCATGTCTCTAAATCGGAAAAGTTAACGGAGCCACGCGAGTGGGTGAGAGTCTGGACACAGCCAGAGGACGGGTGGAATCAAACGAATCTTTGGGCTCCCGAGCTGCACTACTTGGATGGCAAATGGTATATTTATTACGCTGCAGGGAGATCCGGTCCTCCCTTTATTAATCAACGTGCCGGTGTATTGGAGTCAGCCAGCAAAAATCCCCGGGGAGAATACATAGATCGCGGCATGCTATATACAGGCGACCGTATTGAAACGCGTTCTAATAACAAATGGGCTATAGATATGACTATCCTTAAACAAGAAGGTCAGTTATATGCGATCTGGTCAGGGTGGAAAAAGAATAGAAATGATGACGGTACTCCGCAGCATCAATACATCGCCTCCATGAGTGATCCAACCACTATCAGCTCAAATCGGGTTTTGATTTCATCGCCGACCAGGTCATGGGAAACGGCCGGTCCGTTGAATTTGAATGAGGGAGCCACTGTATTACGGAGTCGAAATACGGATCGTTTATTTGTCATATATTCGACGGGTCAATCCTGGTTGCCCTCCTATAAATTGGGTCAGCTGGAATTAAAACCATCCGACGCAGATCCCATGAATCCCGATAACTGGATTAAGGAAGGTCCTGTATTTACGGGCACGGACGAAGTACACGGCGTGGGACATGCCAGCTTTACAACTTCGCCGGACGGAACCCAGGACTGGATTGTCTATCATTCCAAAAAAGATACGTCACCGGGGTGGGATCGTACTATTCGAACACAACAATTTCATTGGAGGGAAGAGGGTGAGCCGGATTTTGGAACACCGATCCCAACGACTGAAATACTTTCGGCACCTTCAGGCGAATGTGAATAAAAATAATAATTTATTTCTAAATCTTAACACTGGAATCAAAGTTTCTACGATATATATGAAAAAATTTATTAAGAGTTCTCATTTGATAAAGTTTATATCCCTATTTTTGTTAGCTTTCTTTGTTAATTGCTTTTCGCTTCAAGCCCAGGATAAATCAGTTTTGCCGACGCCGGTGGTGGAGGAGCACCCGGAATGGATAGAGGTCTACTGGGAAGCGTGGGAGATCGCCGAAACCAAGGTGCGGCATGGCACGGAAGAAAATGGTTTGGTCGATGCTTACCTGGATGAGGGATTCAACGACTATCTGTTCCAGTGGGATACGAATTTCATGATGCTGTTTGCCAACTACGGAAACGGCTACGTGCCGGGCATCGTCTCGCAGGATAATTTCTATCGCAAGCAGCATCCCGATGGATTTATCGACCGGATGATCGACGAGAATACCGGCCTGGACTATCACCATAGCAGCATGGCCGGGTATACAAATCCGCCGCTCTTTGCATGGGCCGAGTGGGATTATTATCAGACGACGGGCGACAGCTCGCGTTTTGACCGCGTGCTTCCGGTGTTGGATGCTTACTATCGCTGGTGTAAACGGTTTCGGACCAGCCTGGTGGGAATGTATTGGTATAACAACTGGGGGAGCGGTATGGATAACTCGCCGCGTCCGATTGACAAAATTGCCGGGTGGGTCGACTACACGGCCCAGCAGTCTTTCGCCGCGATGCATTTAAAGAAGATGGCGAAGGTGATGGGAAATGAAAAGCTGGTCGATTTCTATCAAAATGAGCGGCACACGTTGCGAAACACCCTGAATACACTCTCCTGGAACGAGCAGGACGGCTACTACTGGGATGTGGCGCCCGACAGCAGCCAGGTCAAGGTTAAAACGGCGGCCCCGTTTTGGACGCTGCTGGCCGGCATCCCCGATTCGACGCAGGCCGCGAAGCTGGTTGAGCACTTGAAAAATCCCGATGAGTTCTATCGTCCGCATCTGTTTCCGACCCTTTCGGCCGATCATCCCCGCTACCACGAGGAAGGAGCCTACTGGCTGGGATCGATCTGGGCGCCCACCAATGTGATGTACATCAAAGGCCTTCAACGGTATGGCTACGAGGAGTTCGCCACCGAGGCGGCCGTCAACCATCTCAACATGATCACCAAAGTCTATAGCAACACCGAGCCGCATACCCTGTGGGAAAACTACGCCCCCGAAATGGCGGCCAAAGGGAGTAATTCACGTCCCAACTTTGTAGGATGGACCGGGAACGGCCCCATTACCCTGTTATTTGAAAATATCCTCGGTTTTCGTCCCGACGCCCCCGAAAACACGCTGCTGTGGCGGCCGACCCTGACCGGAAAGCATGGCATACGGGACCTTGTGTGGGGTCATCATAATACCACTGTCATTGCGCAAAGTCGGGAAAATAAAGAGGATCCCATCCAGGCAACGGTTACCGCCGATCATCCCTTTACCTTATCAGTCATCAAGTCGGGCGACCCCCATACCTTTGACATCAAAAGCGGGGAGCAGTCTATTACGATTCCCTGACAGAATGGCTACTGTATTAAGAGAGGCCTTCCCGGATCTCCACACCGGTGCGGTGCACCTAGCCCGGATTTCGCTAACGCGGGTAACGCTTCGCTCTGTGCACTTCGTGGGGATCGCTGTCGCTCGGTGCGCTAACGCGGGTAACGCTTCGCTCTGAACACTTCGTGGGGATCGCTGTCGCTCAGAGCTGACCAAGAAATTTGGGCTAGCGAAACTATGGGCAAAAAAACTATAGCCGCTTCAAAAATATAATGGCCAATAAATTGTTTTATTAAAGAAAAATTAATATTCTTTAGAAGAAGTTAATTAATATTTTTTAAAGTTTGTAAATATCGAGTGTAATAATAAATGTATATCCTATTTGGTTATTACATTTTTACCTTGATTCGGAAGCAAGCTTATTGAGTTCTAAATTCTTCAGACGTAAGGGCTGTCAACGAAGAATAGATACGAGGAAGATATTTTTTCGAGAAACGATTTCAACAAATGGTTCTGCCTGCATACAATAATAAATAAATGGAACGTGTTTTGTGTAGGTCGAGAGGGGGCCAATTAAAGGTCTTTGTATTATGGAATTATCCAATCAGATAGAAAAACTCGCAGCGAAGTTCAAAAAATATCCCGAAGAGTATTACCAGAATATTGAAGCTACCAAATACTCATTTGTGCTGCCTTTTTTGGATATGCTGGGATATGATCTGTTTGACCCGAATGAAGTGGAACCCGACTTTGCAGCAAAGGGATCGTCGGATGATTCTGGTGTAAAAGTGGACTACGCTGTCCGGGTCGATGAGAAGGTGGAAATGCTGGTTCAATGCAGCCGTTTGTCGGAGGAACTCTCTTCCCGCTCATTGCAGGAGTTAAGGACGTGCTTTGTCAATAGCGGAGCGCGTATGGGTATTCAGACGAATGGAGTTGTATACCATTTTTATTCCGACCTGGAACAGACCGGGCAGATGGATGACACGCCGTTGATGATCCTGGACGTCAGCAAGATTGCCAACGACCGGATGAAGGAGCGGGTTATGCCCAAGCTGGAAAAACTCAGCCGGCAACATTTTGATGTGGACTGGATTAAATCGCAATCCTATTCCGGCAAGCTGGTGACAAAGATCGCTGATTATTTGAAAGGTCAGTTGAATAATCCGGACCAGGCATTCATTGATTTGCTTAAAAATGAACTCTCTTTATCGGCAGGGATTGATATAGATGATCAAACCTGGGCCAAGTCTATCCGCAAAGTACAGATGGGGGCTGTACCGGAACCGGGAGAAGATAAAACAGAGCAGGATTTTCAAGAGGATGCTTATCCTGAAGATCGTAATTTGACTAATGCATCGGATGAAAATACCGGTGGATTTAATGGACATGACCGCAACGGGACAGATGGTAGCAGCATCGAGGAAGATTTTGAATTAACTCCGACCGAAGACGACGAGCGATCTGAGCTTGAAGAAGAGTTGAAGGCTTCTGATTTACATCGGCCGGATTCTGAATCTGATCATAATACCGGACAAGCATTACAAACTTCCATTAATGGGAATGGCGAACAAAATTCGGCAGGGCAATCTGCTACTTCGACCCAACAAAGTGTTCAACATAATTTTCGAGATGAGGGCAATTACCGTCCCGGCAGTCCGGAGCTTCGTAAAAAGCGAGAAGAGGGCCTGGATCTTTTGAAATCCATCATAGAGGAGGTTATTTCCGATCATCGTGTGGGCGAGCAGCATTATAAAGGGTATAGCGACCTGGTGGTAAATGGATTGGAGAATAATCCTATTGCTCGTTTTCACTATGCGGAAGAGACTAAGTACCTTGGACTGTTTGATGCTAATAATATGGAGTACAAGATACCCATCGACAGCCTGGAGGATGTGCACCAGTTTGCCGACCAGATTAAGCTGCTGGCTCGTAAATACGATGAGAAGGCCTAGCTCCTGCCCGGTATTTCAAATGACTGCTTGCCCGGTTTTCACTTCGTGGGTGACGCTTCGCTCTGAGCTCACCAAGAAATTCGCGCTAGCCGATATCTATATACATTTGCTCAGATTCGGTATCCCCGAAATTCTTTGCGGTCGTTAGTCGTATGGGCCCCCGGTATTGCTGAAAATCCGCGGGTATATAGGTTTCAATGAAATCTTCATCCAGGGTATCCCATGGGTGATTTTTACCGGGATCCACCTCGTCAAACAGGTTATCTTCCGTACGTGCAAATAAATAAACACGATCGATAGCAAGGGACTTGCAAAGTATAGAAGTCAGTTCGGAGAGGGCCAGCGGGACCCTCTCATCGCGGTCCAGGTCTTGTATCAGGGAGGAGATAAGCCATACCGGCGAGGTGGGGAGTCCGTCGAGATAATCGGTATCCACACGAATTTCTTCGTTCTCGCGTACGATGAGCTTTCGCTGAAAGCCATTTAACCCAATGGCCGAGATCCCTTCGTCTGCCAGCAGCGCCACCAGCCGATTATTCAAACCGCGTATGCTGCGCCGCATCGCTTCCTCCCGCATCACGCCCGACTGTATAATCCGATCGGTGTACTCGCTGTCGCCATGCAGCAGGATATAATGGTGCTCACTGTAGTTAAACCGGTCCAATGCCTGGGCAAGAGCGGTCAGGAATACCGCGTTATCGAGATGTTCGTGATCTATGACGCCAAAGTATTTCATGGGATTTCTTCGCCTTACATTTGAAAGTGATTAGAAATTTTAAATCTTAAATTTCCAATCCCTCCCCTCAGGAACGGGGTTTTGAATTACTGTCACGGGTCCAGAGCTTCATTGGGCGTTGCTCCAAAGCTTGCTGAATTTCTTGTAAAAGCGATTTTCGAAATTCGCGCAATTGATTTGATTCGGCAGAAAATCTAAATTCGCCGGTTGCAGGTATCAAGAGCATGATGGAACGTTTGGATTTCGGATTCATCCAGATGTTTGAATGACGGCCGCCGATCTTTTTGTAGGATGTGGATCCCATCCGGTCAACGGGAAGCCTTTCTATATAGCGGTTGATTGACGTGTCGGGGATCGCTTGCCGGTTTTTATACTTGCCCTCGTTGGTTAATGTGAAAATCAACCGGGACAGGTCGAATGTTGTGGTGTGAAGCCGTGATTTTTCTTTTTGGTCGTCAGATTCGGGGTCTTCTATTTTTGTCTTGCGCATTTCAAGCGATTGCAGCATAGCGGGATCCAGCGCCCCGGGAAATTGAAACGCTATGCCCTCGAAGGGATAGGTGGTGATAGCGGTCAGTTGCTCATTTTTGTCAAAGGTCTCATATCCGAATGAGTTGTTGTAAATCAGCCGCCCATTTTCCATAATCGAGAGGATAGCTCCGGGGAATAATGAGTCTCTGATGGCCCGACCGAATTTATTTATGAGCGTGCGGCTCAAATGACCGGGCACTTCCGGTGATTTTCCTACGGCAAGGACGGGGGATTGCTGCGGCATCTGAAGACCGTCTCCGCGTCCGAAATGCGGAGGAAATCGAATCGGCATTTTTCCGCCGATAGGAGCGGCCCCGAACAGGGCCTCAACGGCTGCATCCACCTGAATATCAAAAGGAGCCCAGGCCTGCATGTCGACTTCTGCGTGGGGGATATCCTTGAAAATGTAGGGGTTGCCGAAAGAAATCAGTATCTCGGGATTGCTGTAGCTGGAAAGCGATTCAATAAACCGTTTCTGCTCCCGGGTTAAGTTGATGTCCTGGTAGGTTTTAACGTAGATGTAAGAACCGATGACCAACAGGTCGGCCTGACGTGCGCACCGGCGAATGCGCCGCTTTTCTTCGGCACCCGATCGTTCGTCGTACGTATAGAAGGATACATTGGGGTGGTATCGCCGCATGACGCGCGCCATGCGAGTTCCCGTTTCTCCGCTGCGATCATCGGCCAACGCCACCGCGCAGATCGATTCGTATTTCTCGGCATGTACCGGTACGATATCCAGGCGGTTGCTGAGCAGGGTGATCGATTCGCGGGCGATATTTCGGGCGGCGGATTCGTATGCCGGGGGATTGATTTGCTCCGAGAGCTGGCTGATCGAAACCCGCGCGTTTTCAAATAAACCTTTGCGGAACTTCCAGGTCAGCAGTTTGCGTACCGATCGGTCGATGCGTTCTTCAGCAACTTTCCCTTCCCGTAATGCTTTTGCTATATGGTGTATCGCGGCCGTTGCATCGGGACTGATGAGCAGTATGTCGGATCCGGCGCGAATCGCTTTCAAAGCTGCTTCGCCCGGAGAATAATGGTTGGTGATCCCGTGCATTTCAAGGGCGTCGGTTACGACCAGTCCGTTGAAGTTCAGGCTGTCACGCAAAATATGATCCAGCAGAACCGGATCCATGGTGGCCGGCGTTCGTTTGTTATCGCCAATGCGGGGAAAGCTGATGTGAGCACTCATGATACTTTCGACGCCGGCATTGATGGCGGAAATAAAGGGGACCAGTTCGAGCGACCGCAGTTGATCGTAATCGGAACGAATAGTCGGTAGTCGCAGATGAGAGTCGATATGGGTGTCGCCGTGACCGGGAAAGTGTTTGGCGGTCGAAAGTACGCCGGTCTTTTTGACGCCTTCAATAAATGCATCGCCGAACCGGGCGACCAGCTCCGGGGTGCCGCCGAACGAACGGACGTTGATAACCGGGTTGTCAGGATTGTTATTCACATCGACTACCGGGGCAAAAATCTGGTGAACACCAAGGGACCGGGCTTCTTTTGCGGTGATGTATCCCGATTGACGGGCATAGTCGGGGTTCCGGGTGGCGGCGATGCCCATGGCCGGAGGAAGCGTGGTGGTCCCGCGGACCCGCATGGCCGCACCGAACTCCATATCCTGAGTGACCCAAAGGGGAATGGGATTAATTTGCTGCAGTCGATTGGTCAGTTGCGCCTGGGGATAAACCGATCCTTTGAAAAAGAGCAGTCCTCCGACATGTTCGCGCCTGATGGTTTCGCTCAGTGCAATGTATCGCTCATCATCCTCGTGCATGAATCTGCCATCGGCGGCGATGAAGAAAAGCTGTCCGATTTTTTCTTCAGCGGTGAGCGTATCCAAGACCTGGTTGGCTTTGCGAGCGGCTCTATCTTCGGACATAGCAAAGCGCTCGTCCTTTTCCGGGACGGTTGAGGCAGGAGATTCCGCAAGGGACGCGAAAGCAGCGGTTTGTTGGGTATTCGGGTCTGTGTCGGAGCAGGAAACAACCAATAGCAACAAAAGAACGCTGGAAAGCGTAATGCGTACGTAGGCAGCTGAGTCCTTAATTATACTGAGATGATTAATCATTGAATAAGTAATACTGTTTGATAATGAAATAAAAACAAAAAAGTCCGAGGAGATGCTGAAAATGTACTGTAAATAATTCGGACTTCCCTACCTGGTTTCAAATTTCTTTGTATCGCACCGATATTTTATACCTATAACCTACATCTTCTCTGCTTCGTCTGTGATCTCTGACATAAGCTGATGTACCGGCCATGGATATGCAATATTTAGAGAAATTCATCCATCATTAAACAAACGCCGACCCGTGGATTGTATTGGGAAGATACGACAGAAATTTTGGGAAAATCTTTTTTGAGTCGGTTCACAAATTGGGATTTAAAGTGGGAAGATTCAAATAACCCTCCGTGGCATACCAGCGGACCTTGTTTAAGGTGGAGGGTATCAGTCAGGCTTGATATCAGTTTGGTCAGTTGACCGATATGCCGTTCAATGATAGTTCGGCAGACCGGGTCGTTCGATCTTGCGCATTCAATTACATAGGGTGCGATGGCTGAAGGAGTGTGTTCCTCATCATAAGTCCACCGTATCAACTCCTCTCGCGAACCAATATCAAGTTTATCCCGCAGCAATTCGGTCAATGCCGTCTGTTGCTGACCGTCGAAATCCCGACCTACGGCACGCAATCCATCCGATCCGATGGCGTGACCGCTGCCTTCATCGCCGAGCCGATAGCCATATCCGCCGGCCCGTCGCCATTTGTCGTCTTTACGTCCCATCACGATACTGCCGGTACCGGCGATCACGAGGATACCATCCCCGTTATCAAAAGCGCCGGCGTGGGTAGCGCGGACATCAGAGGTGACAAATATATCCCATTCGGGATAATGCGACTGCATGGACTTGCGTATATTATCCTGCTCGTCTTGCCGATCGGCCCCGGCCAGGGCGAGTCCCAGGCCTCGTATCGCATCCCCCGAAATGTCCTGTTCATGTAAAGCACGTTGAATGAAATCGTGGCATCGCCGGTGGAGGGTGTCGATTGTAATGCGTTGGCCGTGCAGAGCGGGGCCTTCGACATGGGCGGTTTCCTCGAGATCGGAGCTGACAAAAGACAGCGTAGATCTCGTCCCCCCGCCTTCGATGGCTATCCAGAGCTTTTCCATAGTTTACTCCCGGCTCGCTGGATTTAAACGCATCGTTTTGTGCGTGGTCTCTTCAAACAGGCTGCTGTCCTGGTACACATATTTATAAGAGCCATTCAGCCATCGCTGGGTCTGGTCGCCGTAGTGGGCCGAGATCGGATTTTCCGACTGACCGGTCGGCACGATGCTTTCGGTGCGGCTCATATCGGAAAAATCGACAATGCGTCGTATCGAGGGACCCAGAACCATATTATAGGGATTGTTCCATTTATATTGACCGTTGCTGATGCTCATGCCGTGTCCTTTGACCGGATAGGGACCCAGCCGCATTAAATTATTAACGATTAGCTCCAGGGCCCAGGGAGCGTCCGGCTGACGGGCCGCACGACCGAAGAGCGGTGGATCGAGACTTAGTGTGTGAACCTGTTCCCAGCGCCATTCAAAGGGTTCGGTCCCGAGTGAGTCTTTCAGGAACTCCAGGGTCTCGGACATGCTTCGGCGGACCATTTCCGCCCGCGTTTCGGTGTCGGGGGTAGCTGCATCGTCAAAGAAAGTCGATCCCCGGCGGAGAAATCGGTCCATCGTCTCTGTCGGACGACTTTCCAAATGAATAAATTTTTCATAAAGGTCTGTCCCGAGTTCATCGGCCAACGTATTGCGGCTCAGTTTCAAGAAGAATACATCCAATAATGTAGCCGCCGTTGAATTTTGCTGATACTCGAAGTTCCAGTTTTTAAGGTAGGTGATAGGCGCAGCAAATTGGTTGCCGTCGGCCCGTGCCAGGATGGGCAGTATAATGTTGGTCACCTCCCGTGCGTGAAACGAATAAGAATCGTTCTGCATCTGTTTGAACAAGCTTGGAGTGAGCGTATCATAGCGGGTCAGGTATTGCCGGATGCGCTGCATGCGGGAGGGAGGCTCCCAGAAGGTTCCCAGGTAATGGGGATAGGTATCGGTCGTAATCTTGTTGTTCGCATTGGCAATCCATCCGCGCTCAGGATTGATGGTGTACGGCATCTGTTCAAAGGGAATCGGATCCTGCCAGTCGTACGACGGATCCCATCCTTTGCGGAAAAGAATCGGGTTGTGGTCGCGCTGCGGCAACCGGGCGGCCGAAAACATCGCGATATTGCCGGTGCGGTCGCCGTAGATAACATTCTGGCCGGGGACTTCGAAGTGACGCACCCCCTCCTGGAAGGTGCCGATCGACTCCGCCCAGTTCATGGTCAGCAGCGCCGAAGTTTCATGCGAAGGCGTATGACCGGTCCACTTCATGGCGATCACCCGGTTGCGTCCCGTGCCCGTATCCCCCGGAAAAATGTCCGATATAATCGGTCCATGCTTGGTGTAACGCTTTCGAAGGATGGTGTCGGGCGCATCCTTGACTTCGATAACCTCCTTGCGAATCCGGAAGTCACGGTATTGTGCGGTGGAATCCGAGGTTGAATCGGCCACGTATTTGCCGCGGTCGTTGGGGTTAATCTGCTCCACAAAAAAATCGGTGTCGTCGGCCATCATGTTGGTCAGCGACCACCCCAGGAAGTCGTTTTGTCCGAGGATTACTATGGGCGACCCGGGCGTGGTGGCGCCGGACAGATTCTTTCCGTCGACATGCAGATGCAGTTCATACCACTTGCCCGGCGAATTGAGTCCGAGGTGCGGGTCCCCGCCCAGTAGCGGAAATCCGGTTCTCGTTTTGGAGGCATCGACCACCCAGGCGTTGCTGCCCACGTGGGTGCCCTCCATGCCCCGAAGCGAGCGCACGTCCTGTTCCTGCTTGAAAAATCGGTACAGGGTGCCGGACAGTTGCCGGGTCTGCTCGGCCGATAGCGATCGGGGGGCGTTGGAGGAATAGCGCGGCATGATTTCCTGCATTTTTTCGGGGGATAATTTACTTGCCATCAAACCGTAACTCGCCTCACTCCACCAGCTCACGTTGAGCTCCCACGCCAGCAGACGACTCAGCGCCACCGAATGAGTGACCGTCCACTCGAGCGGTTCCATATCGGCCAGGGTAAACTGGATCGGGAGTTTATTGTCGTGTTGGCCGACATAGCGATTGACGCCGTCGGCATACGCCTGCAGCAGTCGGCGCGTCGAATCCGGCATCTGCTTCTCAATTTTTTGAGCCGTCTGCCAGATATCCAGGATTCGCTGGTGTTTGTCGAGCGGGACCAGGTCGGGTCCGAAGAACTCCGCAAACCGTCCTTGCGCCGCCAGCTGCGCGAGCGTCATCTGCCAGAGTCGATCCTGGGCGTGCACATATCCCACAGAAAAATAAAGGTCTTGTTTATTCTGAGCGTAAATATGGGGTATACCATGCGAATCCCAGTGAATATCGACCGGCCGCTCCAGCGCTTCATATGATTCCGTCGCCTCGTAATCAGGAAGGGGCTTGTAAAACGTCCAATAGACAGCAAGTCCGACGACTCCCCCGAGGAAGATGACCAGAAAGATCAGAAACTTGAAAAAATTCTTCATGAAAGTGGTTAATAATGAATAGCGGCCGTATTAGCGATTTAGTTGGAAAGCGGGCGGCGGTTCCTTGCTCGTATACTTTTCTTCATTTAGGGGCATTGAATGGTTCATTACCTCTGTACTGGTTTGTCATTATTACTGCTTGCAACCCAGAAAATTATTATGCTTCGGAACCGCCGCCCGCTTTCCAACTAAATTTTGCAATATAAGCTGATTAACCAAAGTATTACACAGTTGATATAGTTGCAATATGTAAGCGAACCGGGAGACCAATTATCCATGATAATGAATTGATTATCTTGATGTAAGTATTTCTTTTCGGAGTAATCGTTCAACACGGAAAATATGTATTAGGATAGCTGTATCGTTTTCTAGAGGTCTTTGAGAAACCCGGGGAGGTCTCTGAAGCACTTGGGTTGTTCAACTTACGGATTAATAGGGTGTAATGCCTTCACAACGGAATGTTGGCGGGGTACTTACTCATAGCAGGGCCCCGTTGAATTTCCCTGGCTGAAGAGACCTCCCCGGGTTTCTCAAAGACCTCTTCTACCCTATAGAATATTCTGCATGCCGTGACAAACAGTTCACGATATATAGATTCCCCCAGTTCCGGGACGGGTTTTCCGAGTTTGGGATGCTTTTTAAGACGTTTAACTTTACTGAAAACATCCTGCACAAGTTGTTTGGCAGCACCGGTATTATCTAATGCTATGTAATCAGCTATCTCGTCCAGGTCTTGAAGAGCGGGCTCGGTCCATATCAATCGAGCCATCTGGACATTCGTTTTGCAGCCTCATCATGGGAAACAACCCGGTCGTCCAGAACGGCTTTTTCACCTCGTGCCAATCCTTCCAAAAGTTTCAGTTTTTGCTGAATCTGCTCGAAATGATCCACATCCACCAGGTAAGCTGAAGGCTTGCCATGCTCCGTTATCAAAATCGGCTCTTTCTCTTGATGGAGCTCTTCCAGCAGCTTGGTTGCGTGGCGTTTCAGCGTGGTGACGATTTCTGTTTTCATAGTATTACTAAAGTATCACTTTAGGGATTAATTTGCAATTTGATTGCCGGCGCATTAAATATTGCAGAGGTTTTTGAAAAACGCGGGAAGGGCTCTTCAGCCAGGGAAATTCAGCAGACCGTAGCTTCTGTTCCGGACAGTATCCATATTCAAGTGGGAGAGCATTAAACCTCCTGAATCCACAGGCGGAACAACCCAAGTGCTTCAGAGCCCTTCCCGCGTTTTTCAAAGTTTTCTTGTATTAAATCGAGACTAAGAATTGCAAGAACCTTACAGTAAAACGAAGAGTTTTTATAAAATTTGAAATGTTTTTGCATGAAATCATTGTTAATGATTACCAGAAACCGAAGTCGGGCGGACGGGCGGATCCGAAGCATTAAAGTTTTCGAGTAAAAAGCAGTAATAACAAAGGCAGTTTGATAGGTTGATAAAAGGTTAATCAGCTGAAAACGAGAAAAGTTTCCGAGCAAGGAGCCGCCCGTCCGCCCGACTTCGGCAAGCAGTTAACGTTAACTAAAAAGAGTTCATCTATGGAGATAAAAAATGCGGCAGTTATTGGCGGCGGGACGATGGGTAACGGTATCGCGCAAGTGTTTGCGATGAATGATATTCCGATTACGATTGTGGAAACGGAACAGGATCTGGCCGAGAAGGCGGTGAATACGATTGAGAAGAACCTAGATCGGATGGTCGAGAAGGAGAAGATTGATCGAGAGCAGAAAGTGGAGTCGATGGAGAATGTCCAGACGAGCCTGGATATGGAAGACGCCGTGAGTGATGTTTCGCTCGTCATCGAAGCCGTCCCCGAGGATTTTCCGCTAAAAAAAGATGTATTTCGCCAAGTTGATGAAGCGGCCCCGGAGGATACGATTCTGGCAAGCAATACGTCGTCGATCTCCATAACCAAACTGGCTGCCGTGACCGACCGACCCGACCGGTTTATCGGGATGCATTTCTTCAATCCCGTCCCCCTCATGAAACTCGTCGAGATTATCCGGGGATACGAGACGAGCGACGAAGTGTATGAGGCTCTGGAGGAAGTAGCCCGTATACTGGATAAAACACCCATCGAAGCCCAGGATTCGCCCGGGTTTGTCTCCAATCGCGTGCTGATGCCGATGATTAATGAAGCGATCTTTACGGTTCACGAGGGAGTGGCGACGGCCGAGGATGTGGACTCGGTTATGAAGCTGGGCATGAATCATCCCATGGGACCGCTGCAGTTGGCTGACTTTATCGGACTCGATGTCTGCCTGGATATTCTTGAAGTGTTATACGACGGATTCAAAGACCCGAAGTACCGTCCCTGTCCGCTGCTCGTGAAAATGGTCGACGCCGGAAAACTCGGCAAAAAGACCGGGGAAGGGTTTTATGAGTACAGCTAACAAAGTTCGTTTTGCGAACTTTTTTGGCTGTACGCTCCAAGCTCCAGGCTCCACGCTCCACGATATTCCTTAGAAATGTGGGGAGTTGTTTTATGGATTTGTTGGATTACTTGAAGATGTTGTTAAAGTTTCTGAAATTCAGTCGTTCATCTTATGTCAAATTAAAAAAGGTAAGGGTTTCGCGTGGAGCGTGGAGCCTGGAGCCTGGAGCTTGGAGCCCAATAGTCCTATGAATAAACCGGATGTCACCGTAGAAACACCATCGTTGGATCAAATTCAGAATGCGCGCGAAGAGCTGAAAGATAAAGTGCGTGAGACGCCGGTCTGGCAGTTTTCGACCGATAAGGTTCAGCGGTTGACCGGTGAGGAGACCGAGATTCATCTCAAGCTGGAATTCTGGCAGCACGGGGGCAGTTTCAAGGTCCGCGGTGCACTGATGAATATGGCGAAGATGGATGAAGAGGCGGTTAAGCGGGGCGTGACGGCGGTCAGCGCCGGAAATCATGCGATTGCCGTGGCCTATGCGGCGAAAGAGATGAATACCACGGCTAAAGTCGTCATGCCGAATACCGCCAACCAGGTGCGCATCGACCGGTGTCGCGAGTTCGGCGCGGAAGTGGTGCTGGTCGATGATGTGCACGAGGCGTTTGACAAAGTTCGCGATATTGAAGAAGAAGAGGGACGTACGTTTGTGCACCCATTTGACGGCGAGGGAGTGGCGCTGGGGACCGGCTGCGTCGGTCTGGAGCTAATGGAGCAGGTTGAGGACCTGGATGCCGTCATTGTACCTATCGGGGGCGGTGGTTTATGTGCGGGAATTGCGACCGCTGTTAAGCATATCGACTCTGATTGCCAGGTATTTGGAGTGGAACCCGAAGGAGCCGATTCGATGCGGCGCAGTTTTGAAGCCGGTCACCCGGAGAAAATCGATGAAGTCCAAACCATCGCCGACAGCCTCGGTGCTCCCTATGCCGAACACTACAGTTATACGCTCTGTCGCCGGCATGTCGACGGACTCTGCACCGTATCGGACCAGGAACTATGCGACACCATGCGATTACTTTTCGACGACATGAAAATCGCCGTAGAACCCGCCGGCGCCGCTGCCTGCGCGGCACTGTTGGGTCCGCTGCAGGAAGAGTTAGACGGCAAAAAAGTAGGCATCATCGTCTGCGGAACCAACATCGACATCGAATCCTTCAGCAATTACGTCTCCCGCGGTAGACAGAATTGAAAAAAGCTGCGCTTTTTTCGCTCGAGGCTCGAGGCTCGAGGTCTAATTGCTCGCTAACCTTAACGCTTCATAAACAGCAATGACATCGATACAGGCGGCAGAAGTGCGCCTATCGCCATCGCATGGAAGATCCAGCTTCCCGACAGGGCAACCGGCCAGGCCGGTGTGAAGGGGATAAGGGTTAGAAGAAGCAAAGCAATAGAAGTTTCGATTACTCCTTTTCGCCATCCTTCATAGGGGATGCTAACCCGGTAGGAATTCAGCAGGGCCGGGGTGGCGAAGCCGAGCAGGGTGACGTGGAGGTAGAGAATGTTTAGCCCGTGCTGACCCATCCAGAGGTTGGATGGCAGTATACTGGCTCCCAGTTGCATGAGTATTTTGGCGAACAGTAGAATGATCGGGAATATCCAAAGATATCGAGCACCCTTCTTGGGTTCTGTCGTTTTCCAGATGACAAATAAGTGATAGAGGAGCGTGAGTCCGACGATAAAACCGCCAACCCGAGCGGCCAGCAGAAGCGAGTCGGTTAACAGGCTTACCGACATTCCGAAAGGAAACAAAAGGGGCACGCCCACCAGTAATGGAAGCAACAGCAGACTCGATTGATTGGAAGTGGCTTGAGTTTCGTATTCCGCATAGAATATCCCCAGAATGGAGATAACCACCCATCCCTCGGTGAAGGCCGTCAAGAAAAGGTGGGTCAGTCCCTTGCCCCAGAACGGGTTGTTGACGTCCAAGAACTGCACAACCGAGACGCCCCAGGCGCCGAGTGATCCCAGGAATAAGAGAAAAAGAGCGATGTCGAAGCAGTAGGTGGAGAGGTTGTCGAACAGGCGTTTTCGGTGGCGGACATATATCCCCATGAATAAATACCAGGCAAGCATCACCAAACCCGAAAAGATAGCCGCGAGGGGAAGTTGCGTGCTGCCCAGCGGGACCGGCCGATATCCATAAAAAAGAAAAAACGGATACGAACACAGCCCGAGTACCAGCATCAGTCCGATAGCCAGGCGAGCCCCGAACTGGGATTTCTGCGTGTAATACTGCAATTGCTGTCCGATATAAATCATCGGCGCCGGCGCTGCCCATCCGAAAAACATCAGGTGGGAGTGCGCGTGTCGAATAAAGTCAAGATTCAATTCCCACGGACTCCATCCGACCATCGACAATCGGTACAAAACGCCCGTCAATCCCGCTAATATGAAGTAGATCAGGGTATAATAGCGGAGGTTTTTCCACGAAAATATGGCTTTTGAAGAATTCACAGTTTTTGAACTATTTATCAGTTCAATTAATGGCTAATTATACCGCTCCAGGCTCCACGCTCCAAGCTCCACGTGTATTCGAGCAAGTTTTAACATTATGTATATACACATCATGAATGCCAACTCGTATACCCGTGGAGCCTGGAGCTTGGAGCCTGGAGCCATTTCATCGTCTTCTTAATCGCCTCGCTCGCTGGAGTAATTTTATACCCTAAATCTCGCTTGGCCTTGTCATTACTCAATGCCCAGTTTTTGAGATATTTGTCGATCCATTTTGGAGTGATGAGGGGACGGGCGTTGAAGGTGTCGGCTCGGAATTGTTCGAAACGGGCAAATCCGCGCATCACGGGTTCGGGGAGCGGGATTTTGGTCCGCTGCAGATCGGCGGCTTCGGCCATCAATTCAAAAAGTTCATGAAACGATAAATTGGATCCGCCGAGGATATAATGCTCGCCCGGCCGGCCGTGTTCCATGGCGAGAAGGTGTCCCTCGACCAGGTCTCGGACGTAGCAGTAATTGCCAAAGTAGGAGCCGTCACCAATCTGGAATCGCCACTTGCCTTCGAGATAGAATTTGAAAATACGGGTCACCGCGTTGCTTTCGGTCAGCGGACCCGGTCCGAAGACGCGGGTCGGATGGACAATCACGGTCTGGAGTCCGTCGGACTCGTTGCAGGCTCGTACTTTATCTTCGGCCAGGAACTTGCTGTGAGCGTAAGGATTGGTCAAATCCTGATTGCGACAGGTTTCGTCAGATGGCTGATCCGGGTCGGCCGGCGCCAGCGTCGCGGCGGTCGAGGTAAAAACCAGTCGACCCACATCATGTTCGACGGCCGCTTTCAAGACATTTTTCGTGCCGGTCAAGTTAACATCATAGAAAAGCTGATCATCCGGCGCCCAGACGCTCGCGTATGCTGCCGCATGAAACACCCGGTCACATCCCTCCATAGCTTGCTTTACGCTATCGGCATCCAATAAATCCCCTTCCACCCACCACAGGTTCTCATGTTCTTCGGTCGTCTTATGCATAGACTCCGACCGGACCAGCGCCACCACCCGATGTCCCTCCTGCAGCAGCCGCCGCATCAGCAGCGAACCGATAAAACCCGTAGCACCGGAGATGAAGCTTGTCATTTTGTTAGTAGGTGTGGTTATGATTGAGAGGTGTTATTTTTTATGGGCGTCGAAACTAAGCTGGAAGCTCGAGGCTCGAGGCTATTCGAGCTGGTTAAAAGATTGTGTATATACACGACAAGAATACTTGCTGGTATAACCGTGGAGCCTGGAGCTTGGAGCGTGGAGCCACTAATTATTCAGCTTCCAGTTGTATCGGCGATTCTTTTTCACTTTCTTCTTTCTTGCCATTCAATTCCGAGTTGGCAAAAATGGCGTTGGCGATTTTCAATTGGAGATCGGTGGGTAGATATTTACCCAGTCCGACCATGAATTTATTGGTGATACCCGGAACGATGCTGCGTTTGCCTTTTTTAAGACCGTCGAAGGCCGCTTCAGCTACTTCTTCGGGTGTTTTGACCAGCATGCGGGCTTTCCATCCGTGTTCCCTGACCTGTTCCTTGCTAATTTTGTTGGTCATGGTCGGGCCCGGACAGACGCAGCTGACCTTGATGGAGGTGTCTTTCAACTCGTAATACAGTGCATTCGAGAATGTCAGAACGAAACTTTTGGTGGCTGCATAGAGGGCCTTGTAGGGAACAGACATGTAGGAGATAATGCTGCCGACATTCAGAATATAGCTTTCGTGCTGTTTGTGTAGATAGGGGAGGGTGTTGCGGGACATCGAAGTTACTACATCCATGTTGAGACGCATCATCGAACGGTTCGTCATCCCGTCAGAGTTAATAAACTCCTCTCGATTCCCCCGACCAGCATTATTTATCAGCATGTCGATATCAAATCCGCCGTGATGCACCCAGTTAAAAAAATCGTCAATAGCCCCTTCTTCTGTTAGGTCCGCTTCGTGACAGTGGAGATCCACCTCATAACGATTAGCAATTTCATCTCCGACCTCAGACAAATTTTCGTCGGGCAGTGAAATCAGGATCAGATTCCGTCCCTCGGCAGCAGCTTTTTCAGCCAGTGCCTTCCCGATGCCTTTACTTGCTCCCGTTATGATTGCGTGTTTCACAGTTGTTCGATCTGGTTGGGTTTAATTGGTGTGGAATTTAACAAATAGTTAATAAATGGTATAACTATTTCCCAAATTTTTATTGCTGAAATCGTTTATCCAAATGTTTTATTAGCATCGGAAAATTGCTTCCAGCTTCGAGCTTCGAACTTCCAACTCAGCCTTATCTTGCCAGAAGATATGTCTGCACCGTATCACTGGCGATGCTGCCGAATACGCCGATTCCACCTTCGACGTTGTAGATTACGTTCGGGATTTCGCCGGGGGAGAGGGTGGATCCGCCGGTCTGCACGCCCTGGGAGCGGATGAAGTCGTAGAGGTTTTCGTCGATCGAGTTGGTGACGATCCGGTTGGGCCCGTAGTAGGCGAAGCCGATCCAGGGCAGCTTGATGTCGATCGACCCGTCAGGATGCACGGTGAAGTTGCCTTCGTTGACCAACCCGGAGCTGTTGTTGCGGAAATCGGCGCGGTTGGATTCATCGTCTTCAAGCTGATCGGCGTAGAACGGGGTCGGCTGCGCGGTCCGGTATTCGGGGGATATCAGGTTGAAGACGAACTGTTTCTGCCGGCTGAGGGTGTCGGGGTCGTCGGGGGTGAGCGTGACTACAATCTGTTCGGGTGACTGATACTGAATGGAATCGGGTACGTTTCCGGTTAACCGGTAGGAGTTGGGGACGGTCGTGGTCGCGGTCACGGTGTGGTTGGCATCGATTTCGGCCCGCAGGCGATACGTCCGCCGCGGCTGAACGACATGGGTTTCGTCGGGCACATATACTCCGACACTGTCTTCCGAATACATGATCCGCTCTTCGACCTCTCCCTGCTTGGTGAGTAAAGCAACCGACAGATCGGCATCGGACACGGTGGTCGACTCGAAACTGTACGACTGATCAGCGGCCACCGTATGCGACAGACGGACTTCGGGCAGCGGTCGATCAACCACCAAATAGGATTCAACCACGTATCGCTTCTGGTAGCCTGTATCGGTATACACATCGCATCCCTGCAGGGTAATTCCGGCAAGAAGCAGTGTTGAAAATATTTTGAGATAAAACCTGTTCATCTTGCTGCAATAATTTTGAGTTAAAAATCTACGCTGTAGGTAACCGAGGGCAGTATGGGCAGCAATTTCACGGCGCTGCGCTCAATCGGGCGCTCGTCCAGATCGTAGTTGTAGAACCACATGTTGCGGCGCGAATATACATTGATGATCTGGAATTTCCACTCGGCGCTTCCCATGCCGAAAAACGTACCGTCACGGGTGGCGCTGAGGTCGACCCGGTGATAGGGCGGCAGACGGGCGGCGTTGACCTTGCCGACCAGCAGTTGTCCGCGCCGGTCTTCGCCGAAGGGAAACCCGCCGGTTTCGGTATAGCCCAGCGGGCGCGTGTAGGCCTGTCCGGTCGCGTAGTTGAAGACGGTCGAGAGCTCCCAATTGTCGGTCAGTCGATAACTTAGCGTCATGGTTACATCGTGCGTACGATCGTATTTCGGGGGATAATACCGCGCCTTGCCCGGATTTTCGATCGAGTGATTGTAGCCGGGAAACTTCCGCATTGTGCGGGCGAAGGTGTAGGCAAGAAAGCCGGTGAGTCGTCCGACCTGTTTCTGAAATTGCACTTCGGCCCCGTACGCATACCCGTCGCCGAACCGGAAGATCTCCCGGTAGTCTTTCCCGGCCAGGTTGTTGATAAACGGGTCCTGCTGAAAAAGGTCGTGCATCGTGCGGTAGTAGATCTCCCCGTCGAGCTGATATCCCTCGAACGGCTGCGTTTTGGCCCCAAGGATAAACTGGTCGCCCCACGACGGCGGGACGCCCTCGTCGCTCGTCAGCCAGTAGTCAAATCCGGAAAACGCCTCGTTGGTGACCAGCGTCAGGTACTGGTAATAACGTCCGTAGGCGGCCTGGAGGCGGACATTCGACAGCCACTGGTAGTCGACCGACAACCGCGGGGCAAGTCTTAGATAATTACCCTCCGAAAAATGCGAGAGCCGAAGTCCGCCGTTGACTTCCCACCGCTCATTCGGCTGCCACCGGTCCTGAATGTAGGCCTGGTTGTAGTAAGATTTCAGGAGCTGCGAAAACGTTTGTTCTCCGTCGAAATAATCCTTGTAATTGAAATTCATGTAACCGCTCCAGAATCCGCCATCGATCTCGTGATCGCCGTAAAAATACTCCAGGTCGCCCTTCACTGACAGGTCATAAATTTCATTGTCCTGCCGGATGCCGGTCCCGCCGATACTGATAGTGGGTTCGTTGAAATAGCGCGAGCCGGTGACCGTCAGATCAGCAAAAAGGTTATCCGTGATGATTCGCGTCCAGTTGGCACTGACCGTTTGGTTGCCGTAAAACAGGTTGATTTGCGCATCGTCGGCAAAGGGGATCCCCACATTGTCGGTCCCCGAATAAAACGAAAGCGAGAGCTTGTCGTCCTGCGAAGCCGACAGATTAATCTTGCCGTTCAGGTCCCAGAAATAGAATTTATTGGGGATACCGTCCTGCGTCTGACGAAGTCCGGCCAGCAGCGGTTCGAGCGTCGAACGACGAAATGCGATCATGTAGGATCCGTGCTTATACGGTCCCTCGTGAATAATGCTCGAGCTCAGCATGCCGACCTGGATACCCGTGTGATAGTTGTTCCGGTTGCCGTCCTTGTTGTAAATAGCCAGCACCGAACCGAGTCGTCCGCCGTACTTCGCCGGGTATCCCCCTTTGTAGAGGCGGACGTTCTTGATGGCGTCGGGATTGAAGGTCGAAAAGAATCCGAAAAAGTGGGAGGGGTTATAAACTTTGGTCTGATCGAGCAGGATGAGCGTCTGATCCGAACTGCCCCCGCGAATATAGAGTCGGCTGGAAAAATCCGACGCTGCCTTCACGCCCGGCAGCAGTTGGGCGGAGCGAAACACATCCGACTGCAGGACCGACGGCATTTGCTGAATCATGTCCGTCTGAATCTCCGCCCGTCCGATCGATCGTTTTTCACGCTCCTCGCGCTCCGACTGCACGACCAGCTCGCCCAGCTCCTGGCTTTGTGGTTCCATTTCAATATCGAGGCGGCGCGATTCGCCCGCTTCAAGGGAAATTTCCTCTCTATAGGTTTTATAGCCGATATAGGTACAGCTCCCCTCGTACGTGCCCGGTTCCAGGTTCTGTATGGTGTAATAACCCGCCGTATTGGTTGAGGCCCCCTTGTTTAGCAATTGAATAATAACATTCGCCCCAAGGAGCGTCTCACCCGTGGTGGCGTCGCGGACATACCCGTTGATAGCAGCGGTGTTATCCTGCGCCTGGAGGGAGGGGGCATTGAAAAGGGTTAAAAAGAATATAAGACTAAGAACAAAGAAAAATCGGCAATCGTCAGTCGTCGCAAACTCGCAAATTTTCATGAGAGTGTCAGGGACGTCTTGATGGTTCAGTTTTGAATTTCTGCATGGCTTTTACGCATCGTGTACGTCACATTACACGATTTATTGTTTAATACAATCATCTGTTGATTAAAAAATATCAAGCTGTATATACGTCCCGACCCGGTTACATGTTTCAAATCCAAGAATACGAAAGGTTGGTTAAATGTGAAACAGGTTTAAGATGATTTAATGTTAGATTTTGCAGGAAACCCCGGGCGGCGGTTCCGAAGTATTTCGTTTTTCGGTAAATGGTTGGAAAATGCATATAAGCCCATAGGCATTAATATTAACCTGTGCATGATGAATAGGTCTCAAAATGAGAAAAACGTTCGAACGAGGAACCGCCGCCCGGGTTTTAAATTGTATCTGGGGGTTGTTTCTACCTTGCGATAGCCTTTTGTATCCAATAGATTGATAACACAATCATTTATAAAATAAAGAGAGATGCAATGCGCTGTTTGGGTTACATAGCTCACTTTCCCGAGCTTATAATTATTAAATACTAAAAGTTTATCCGACAGGATATATCTATCGGTTGCGGACAGGGAATTATACGGTTTCCCGTAAAATGCTGTTGATGAAGTAGTGTTTTTTTATCATACCATCAACCAGTTTAATAATTTACATATTTATTATGATCATGGGCAAGCGCCTGCGGGTGAAGAGCTAACCCGTGATGGTGATCCGAGCGAGGTAATTTACGCGTAAATGCACCAAGCGAGGGAAAACTAACGGAAGCTTCGGGTGAAATCGGACTAAAGAGCGTTGCCGGATCGAACTACTTAATTTATAGGGCGTTTCATCGTCAAAAATTTTCTTAAAACACTCAATTATGGCACGACAGATACCTACCGTTGTATTAATGACACTTACATTTTTTCTAATGGTCCCGGATGATGCATTGGCTCAGTGCGAGGCTGATTCGGCCGGTTGGCGGTCGATCGGATTGGAAAATGCGGGAGAGAGTATAAATGACATCGCCGTGCATCCGGATTCGTCCGGTCATATTTTAGCGGCGACTTCCTCGACAGTGTATTGGACCGAAAACTGCGGGGATTCGTGGAGCAAAATCTCTATAATGGATTCGTCCTTCTCGCAAGTCGAAATTAACGGGTCGGCGCCTGACACGATGTTGGTGTTGGGCAATCGTTTGTTTCGTTCGATGAACGGTGGAGATTCCTGGTCGGCAGTCGACCAGGGTATATCGCTGACCGGCAAACATCGGATTTGCGATTTGGCAGTTCCTGCGGATTCAAGTTCTTGGGATTATATCTATGCCGGGGTTTGCGGATCGAGCAGCGGAGCGCTGTATCGCAGTGAAGATATCGGCGGCAGTTGGGTTCAAATTCAGGATACCGCTGAACAGCGATTACAATCCTCGGTGACCCAACTGGATCTAGAGCGGGGAACCACCCGGCATCTTTATATCGGCACGGATTCCTCCTCGCTCTTATACACGGCAGATGCCGGGACGAGCTGGTATGAGGTTGAGATGGATACGGGAATGACCGGTCTGCGTCAGATTGAAGGGAGTAATCATCATGCATTTTTGCTATCCGGTGACCGTGTAATTCAAAGCGTTCAAGTAAGTCATGACCGCAATAATGGATATAGTACGGACACTGTAATGACCATGTCGGTCCCGGAAACCGTGACTAAGGTTAACGAATTGAGTTATGGAGCGTTTTATAATTGCGGTCAATATTTACATATGTCGACCGACAACGGTATCTACCGCCAGGCCGTACTTATATTGACGCATCCCTGCTTTGAAGGTCCCACCGAATGGGTTAAAACCGGCACCGGATTATCCCACGAGAATATCAACACTCACGCCTTTGCACCTAAGCGAATAGGAGATCATGGCGGTAGCAATCCCTATTCCTTTGTCGGACTGCAAAACAAAGAGGGGCAGTCGGGTGTTTATATTCGTGCCACCACACAGGAATTCACTGCTATAGAGGGGCCATCCGATCGACCGGCACAATTTACCCTGCAGCAAAACTATCCCAACCCCTTTAATCCGACGACCAAAATTGAATATCACCTGCGCAGTGCCACCAAGGTAACGCTGGCGGTTTATAATTTGCTCGGGCAACGAATCAAAGTACTTGAGAAAGCCACTAAACCTGCTGGTACGTATACCGCTACTTTTAAGGCGGGCGGACTATCGAGTGGGATCTATATCTACAAACTGCAAACTCCATCGTACAGTCAATCCCGCAAGATGCTTTTGCTGAAGTAGTACTATGTCGTATACTCGGCGTTGATCCGGATGTATTCGTAGGAGAGATCGCAGCCCCAGCCGGTGGCGTTTTCGTCACCCTGGTTGAGATCGATGGTGACGGTGACGGTCGAGGTTTGTAGCTCTTTTTTGAGCTCGCCGCGGCTGACGTCGGTCGGCTGACCCTGCTTGAGGATCTGTTTCTTGCGGTTGGGTCCAATGAACAGGTCAACCTTATCGGGATCGAAATCCACGCCCGAGCGACCCGCGGCGGCCAGAATGCGTCCCCAGTTGGGATCGGTGCCGAAAATAGCCGTCTTGACCAGGCTGGAATCGGAAACCGTGCGAATCATCTGACGCGCTTCTTTCTGGCTGGCGGCGTTTTCGACGTTGTATTCGACGAGTTTCGTCGATCCCTCGCCGTCGGAGACGATCAGCTTGGCCAGGTGCACGCACAGTTTTTCCAGATTTTCCTTAAAGGTATCGTAAGCGCGTCCCTCTTCGGTAATCTCCTCGTTCCCCGCCTCGCCGTTGCACATCACCGAAACCATGTCGTTCGTGGAAGTATCGCCGTCGACCGTAATCATGTTAAAACTGTTGTCGACCGCTTCCTTGAGCGCCTTGTCGAGCAGTTCAGCGGAAATACTGACGTCACAGACGATAAACCCGAGCATGGTCCCCATATTCGGATGAATCATCCCGGATCCCTTGGCGATGCCCGCCATGTTGATATCCTTGTCGTCGACTTCAAACGAGGTAAAGCCCTCCTTGGCGTAGGTGTCGGTCGTCAGAATCGCATTCGCTGCCAGCGTGCCCGCAATATTGCGGTCGTCAAGCTTCTGCACGCACTCCTCGATGCCGCCGAGCACCTTCTCCGTCGGAAACGGCTCGCCGATCAGTCCGGTTGAGGCCCCGTGGACCGACTCCTTTTCAATATCGAGCAGCTCGGCCGTTTTCTCGGCCATCGCCACCGCGCCTTTCCAGCCCTGCTCGCCGGTGCAGGCGTTGGCGTTGCCCGAATTGATGACAAACGCCTGGGCCTTGCCCGATTTAATATGCTCGCGGCTCAGCTTGATCGGCTCGGCGCAGACCACATTCCGCGTAAACACCGAAGCCGCCGTAGCGGGCGACTCCGAATAGATCAGCGCCAGATCGCGCCGTTTCGATTTGATACCCATGTGAGCACCCCAGGATTTGATACCGCGGACGTCTGACAAGTTATTTAGCATGATTGACTTTGGTGAACTTTAATAATGTGTTTCAATAAATAGTTTCGTTTGCGGTATAGCTGAAAGCTGGAAGCTCAAAGCTCAAAGCAGCACTTAGCGTATTCGAAATTGTAATTCAGTTTTGTATATATATTTAATTGCTGGCCTGTTCAAGCCAGATGCTGCTTTCAGCTTTGAGCTTTCAACTCTCAGCTTATTACGGACTAAGCGGCGGATTCTCCAGTCCCGTTCGTTCGATGTTTCCGAACATGATATTCATGTTTTGGATCGCTTGTCCGGCGGCGCCTTTGACGAGGTTGTCGATCGTCGCGATGGTCAGCACGCGGTTGGTGCGGTCGTCGTATGTGACGTATAGATCGCAGAAATTCGAGCCGCGGACGTCCTTGAGGGACGGCGGTTGATCGACGACTCGTACGAAGTATTCTTTTCCGTAGTAGCTAACGTAGTACTCTTCCAAGAGTTCCTTGCTGACCTCGCCTTTCGGCGTGCTGTAGATCGTGGACAGAATCCCCCGGTCGATCGGCAGCAGGTGCGGGGTAAAGAGAATTTCCGGGAAGATGCCCGATTGTCGCTCGAGTGCCTGCTGGATTTCGGGCGTGTGCCGGTGATCGAGCAGCCCGTAGGCCGAGAAGTTTCCGAAGACCTCCGGGAAGTGGGTCTTCTGCTTGGCCGTGGCGCCGGCGCCCGTGACGCCGCTTTTAGCGTCCACGACGATGTTTTCGGGTTCGATGACGTCGTTTTCGAGGAGGGGAGCGAGTCCGAGGATCGCCGAGGTCGGATAACAGCCGGGATTGGCTACCAGCTGCGCATTGCGGACGTTATCGCGGAACAATTCTGATAAACCGAGGGCAGCCTCCTCGATCAAGTCCGGCGCTTCATGATCCTGCCCATACCATTGTTTATAGGATTCGGCCGAGGTCAGACGAAAATCCCCCGAAAGATCAATAATCCGATACGGGGGATCCCGGTGATCCCGGATGAATTCCATCGACACGCCGTGGGGCAGGGCCAGGAAGACCAGGTCCAGATCGGCATCGTCAAGATCATCCATCGACTGCAGCTCCAGGTCCGTGAGTCCCTCGAAATGGGGATACACCTCGTAGAATTTGTCGCCCGCCCGACTCTCGGAGGTAATCATTTCAATTTTAACCTCGGGATGGGGCAGGAGCAGCCGGACCAGCTCGGATCCGGTGTATCCTGTCGCCCCTACAATTGCAACATCAATACTTGCCATATTTGTTTATTCAGTTTCGTTTTCGACTTCTTTAATGGATTCAATAAGCACCTCGACGACCTTGTTCAAATCCTCGTTGGGGATGGTCAGCGGCGGAACCAGTCGGATCACGGTGTCGGACGTGCAGTTCGACAGCACGCCTTTTTCCCGCATTTTCGTAACAACCGGCTTGCCCTTAAAGTTCAGGTCGACGCCGATCATCAGTCCCTCGCCGCGGATCTCGCGGATCGCGTCCCAGTCCTCGGCCGCTTCTTTCAGTTTGCTCTTGGTGTACTTGCCTTTCTTCAGGGCTTGAGCGGGGATCTGTTTCTCCTGCATCACCCGCAAAGTCGTTAGTGCCGCCGCGCATCCCACGGGATTTCCGCCGTAGGTGGTGCCGTGCTGACCCGGTTCAAACGCCTGGCTGACTTCTTCCTTCGCCAGGAACGCCCCGATCGGAAATCCGCTGCCCAGTGCCTTGGCTGTAGTTAGAATATCGGGTCGTATGCCATACCGCTGAAACGCATAAAAAGCGCCCGTACGTCCCATACCGCACTGGATCTCGTCGAAGATTAGCAGGGCTCCGTGCTCGTCGCACACCTGACGGGCTTTTTTCAGAAATTCTTTTTCGGCCGGATGGATACCGCCCTCGCCCTGGATCGGTTCGAGGATCACGCCGATCGTATCATCGGTAACCGCCTCTTCAAGGGCCTCGGCATCGTTGAACGGCACCTGGGCGAATCCGCCGGGGACCGGCTCGAAGCCTTTCCAGTACTTTTCCTTGCCCATCGCAATCGTGCCGAGGGTACGACCGTGGAAGCAGTTTTTCATCGAGAGAATCTTGTCGTCCTTGCCCCGATCATGTCCATATTTCCGCGCCAGCTTGACGGCGCCTTCGACCGCCTCACCGCCGCTGTTGCAGAAAAAGACGCGATCCAAGCCCGAGACCTGGGTCAGCTTCGCCGCCAGGTCACTCATCGGCTGCGTGTAATAGAAATTGGAAGCGTGAATGAGCCGCTCGGATTGCTGCTGTATGGCGTTGACCACTTTCGGGTGACAGTGACCCAGAGAGTTGACCGCAATACCGGCCAGGGCGTCGATATACTCGTTCCCCTCGGCATCCCACACGCGGGAACCCATCCCCCGGGTCAGCGTTAACGGGTGACGGTTATAAATCTGGAAATGATGTTCGTGTTCAAGGTCTTGCGCGGTATCGGACATGATAAACGGTTCTCGGTTATGTTCCGGTTAATTTCAAAGCGTCATCAGATGGGTATATGATACAACAGAAGCAGATCATTTTAAACTGTTATTTGAGTGTAAGGATTCGGTGGTTAAACGGTCTATATTTAGGATATTGCAGGTAGTCTGCAAAAATTGATGATTTGTGGGGAATAATGTAGTTTGGATAGAGAAGGCTAAACAAATATTAAGCGTATGAAAACACTGACGGCCACTGAAGTCCGGAAAAAGTTACTACATCTATTAAACGAAGTTGTTGAAACTCATGAGCCGGTGAAGATTACTGGAAATCGATCTAATGCTGTGCTGATTAGTGAAGAAGATTATCGTTCAATCATGGAGACGCTATATCTGAGTTCGATACCTGGAATGCAGGAGTCTATCGGAAAGGGAATGAATACACCTTTGAAGACCACTGACAAGAAGTTAGAGTGGTAGTTCGTTAGAGAATAGTTGTATGATATCTTGTCTTCAGGTCTTATTAGATTAAGGAATCACTTACTATCCCCAACTAATAATTAAAATGGAAGATTCGACTCTTTTAAAAAAGATTGAAAAGTTGCCTGCACAGGTAAAGAAACAGGCCAAAAGCTATGTAGATTATCTGTATAAAAGATATGTATTGGATAAAGATAGAACCGGTAAAAGTGAGGGTAAAATAGCAGATAGTGACTTCTTCGGTATTTGGAAAGATCGTGTGGAGATGAAGAACAGCAGTAAATGGGTAAGAGAAGTTCGAGAAGATCAATGGCCGAGAAAATAAATTATGGCCAAAGAAAAATTCAATTGCTCACTAAGAACCGCAGGGACTTTCGCTTTATAAAGGGGGTAAAGCTTATAAAGTACTTACGTGAGTGAATTTATGTTTAAAAATATTTACTGTTTCTGAAACCAGACGTTGTCCGTCCGCCAGAGCGATGCGTAAAAGCCGGTAATGATTCCCATTTTGTTTTGTTCAAATCGGATCCGCGGCTGGATGGTACCTTTTAGGGTGGTAAAGATGCCGGTTTCGAGAGCGTTTTGGACGGGTTGGAGGTGCAGCGTGCCCAGGAGGCGATGACGGGCGACAAGCTGGCTGTCGGTGGCTGTGACGGTGTAGATGGTTTCCAGCTCGGGACTTACATAGCGACCTTCGTAGGATTGCAACTTCTTTTTAGTGGGATTCCACAGTCCGATGGGCTGCAGCGGGAGGGTAGTGGAGTCTTTTAACGTGGCCGACGTGACTTCTCGGGATGTGTTTGTGTAAAAGGTAACTGAAAGTTCATGTCCGGCTGATGTGAAGGTGGAGTCGGATGTTGGCTTAAGGGTGTAAGATTGTTCCTGGGATCGGCGTAGATACAGTTTGTTATCCCCCTGCCGAATGCTCATAACTTGCTTGTTGGCCCGGTACCGCTGGGCGTACTGGGCGAGCAGGGTAGAGTCGACGGTTACCTTTTGTTCCGGCTCTTCCTTGGGTTTTTCGGGGATATCCATATGCTGACCGAAAAAGATCTTGGCCACTTTACGGGCGGTCCGACTGGAGTTGAAATCACCGTGGTTGGTCATCACAATAACGCCGGCGTTGAGCTCGGGATAGTAATTCAGCTTGGATCCATATCCGGCGTGGGAGCCGCTGTGGTGGACGCGTTCTAATCCGCGGGCTCGATCGACCACAATGCCGAGTCCGTAGTTGGTGGTATCTCCCTTGTTGAGCACAAAGGGTTCGCGCAGCCGATCTTGAACGGATTTCCCGCCTACCTCCGCCGTATGAAAGTTCTGCATCCACCGGGCCAGGTCGCCGACCGTGGTGTAAATCTCGGCCGATCCGAAAATGGCGCGGTTGCTGTAGGCGGTGGTAAAGGTACTGTCTTTATCGTCATAATAGTAGGAGGTAGCGGAACCGGGGATGATTTCGCCGACTTCGTCCTCGATCACGGTCTGTCGCATGCCAATGGGATCAAACACGTGTTGCTGCATCCATCGCGGATAGGAGTCATCGGTAACTTCTTCGAGGATCATGGCCAGGACCACATAGGCCGTACTGTTGTAACGACGATTTGAGCCGGGTATGAATTCGAGGGCCGGCTGACGTTCGATGACCTCCAGCGTCTCGTCGCGCGACAGGTAATCCCGGCTGGCCAACAGCCCGCGCAGCGCCAGGGTCCCATACGCTTCCCGGTAGCCGCTGGTATGCGTCAGCATATGTCGGAGGGTCACCGTGTCTTCGAATGCAGGCAGTTCGGAAAGGTATTTTCGGGCGGGGTCGTCGAGCGACAGTTTTCCCTGCTCGGCCAGCATGGAAAAGGCAAATCCGGTGAACTGCTTGGAAATGGAAGCTATGTTAAAACGAGTATCCGTCGTGATAGGGACCTGGTGCGTCAAATCCGCCATCCCGTATCCCCTGGAAAAAATAACCTCGCCGTCTTTCACCACTCCGATCACGGCACCGGGGGAGGAGGTAGTATCGTAGGGAGCCATCATCGAATCGACCTTGGCCGTGAGGGAGTCGGGGGCTGGTGCGTCGGAAGTACGCGTTGATATAGATCTATCTAATGGTTGAGCTGCAGAGATGGAAGTGAAGGTGAATAGTAATAGTGATATTAAAAGGAGATATGTTGACGGCGAGTTGGTTTCATGTCTCATCTTCACCCTTTTGATCAATAACTCGAAACACTCTTTCAAGTTTCTTCCAGTTTTCATTTTTATCCCCGATATAATTTAAATGATCAGTTATGATCAGATGGAGTAACTTCTTGCTTGATCTGGTCTTCGGCTGCTTCTCTGGCTTGCTCCAGGTCGTATTGTGATTGCAAATTCATCCAGAATTCAGGAGTAGTCCCCAGGTAACGGGCAAGGCGGAGGGCCGTGTCGGCGGTGATGCTTCTTTTTTCCTGAACGATTTGATTCAATCGCGTAGGGGGTACCCCGATCTTTTCAGCAAATTTACGTTGACTTAATCCCATGGGATTTATGAATTCTTCTCTGAGTACTTCGCCCGGATGTACGGTTTGCAGTTTTTGTTTTGTCATAATTTGAATGGATTCAGTGATAATCAGTTATTTCCACCTCGTAAGCGTCGTTTTCCAACCAGTAAAAACAAATTCTCCATTGGTCATAGATGCGAATACAATGTTGGCACTTAATATCACTTCACAAAACGCGTTCCGGTGGGTTTTTGGGTGAGCAGCTGCTTCAATATGGTATGCGGTTTCATTCCGTTGACGATATGCGCTTCCTCTACGCCTTCCTTGAGGGCGATCAGACAGGCTTCGACCTTGGGTATCATGCCGCCCTGGATCGTTTTCTCCATCTCGTCCTGGGCTTCTTCGACCGACATTTCCGGAATCAGGCTGGTTTCGTCTTCGGGATCTTCGAGGAGTCCGTCGACATCGGTCAATGCCACAAACCGCGCAGCTTCCAACGCCCCGGCCATGTGTCCGGCGAACATGTCGGCGTTGATATTGTAGTCTTTCATGTCTTCCCCAACCCCGATAGGGGCTATGACGGGGATATACCCTTCTTTAATGATTGCCTTGACGAGGTCGGTGTTGATTCGTTTAACGTTGCCCACATGACCGAGGTCAATCTCTTCGGTTTGTCCGTCGACCTGGACCACATGCTTCCGCTGATTGGCGATTACCATGTTGCCGTCCTTGCCTGACAATCCCACGGCTTTACAACCAGCGCGATTAAGTCCCTTGACCAGGTCACTGTTCACCTGACCGCTAAGCGCCATCTCTACATACCGCATCGCTTTTTTGTCGGTCTTGCGATGTCCGCCGACAAACTCCGATTCAATCCCCACATCCTTGAGCAGTTTCTTAATTACCGGTCCGCCGCCGTGCACCACCACGGGCACGATATCGTAATCCTTCAGCGCCACAATATCCGCGATAACCTTCCGCTTGATCTCATCATCCCGCATCGCATTGCCGCCGTATTTGATCAGCACCACGCGGCCATCAAGTTCATCCAGCATCTGCGAGTTGAATTCAATATCCAGCATCTCTTCAATATCCGATGATTCCTTTCCAGTTGACTCAGTCATACGTATAGCTTTGAATTGTGAATAGTTGTATGGTAATGTAGTCAATTGGAAACGTTAAATCTAGCAAGCCGGGTGATTAGTGATTTATAATTAATAATTGATGATTATGGACGGAGATCGCCCGGTAAATAGAATACTGCCGGTATCAGTCTTTATATTTATAAAATGCAGTACCTCTTCCGTGGCATTTTATCCAGGTGCCGATTCTACACAATATCACCGGCAGTTATGCCCATAATCATTAATTATTAATTATAAATCATCAATCATAAATCATTAATTGCCTTCAACGGTGCTCCGGATTCGGATGATCAAACTGGCAGCCGGCTTCCCATTCGGTGCGTTGGTTGCCGTGGGCGGGGATGCCTCCGGCTTCGTCCAACATCCGGGCCAGGTGCATCAGGTTCCACGTCATGAAGGTGGTGTTGCGCTGGGTGAATTCGTTGTCGAATCCGGCGCGGCCCTCTTCGGTTTCATCGCCGTAACTCGGACCCGGACCGGCTTCGCCGATCCAGCCGGCATCGGATTGCGGCGGAATGACGTATCCCAAATGCTGCAAGCCATAGAGTATGCTCATTGCGCAGTGCTTGATGCCGTCTTCGTTGCCGGTGATCAGGCATCCGCCGACACGTCCGTAATAGGCATACTGACCTTCGTCGTTTGTGTGACCGGAATACCCGTAGAGTCGCTCAATCACCGTGGTGGCGACGGATGATTTTTCTCCCAGCCAGATAGGCGATCCGATGATCAAAATATTGGCATTCATCACTTTTTCCTGGATCTCCGGCCACTCGTCCCGCTCGAAACCGTGCTCGGTCATGTCGGGATAGACGCCGGGAGCTATATCATAATCCACCGGACGCAACACTTCGGTCTCCACCTGGTTTTTCTCAAAAATTTGGCGGGATACGTCAATCAGTGTTTCGGTATGGGACTCCTGCGGACTGGGTTTGAGCGTACAGTTCAAAATTATAGCGCTAAGGTTGGAAAAGTCCCACTTGCTGTCGGTACACAACTTCTCTTGCTTTTCGGATAAGGACATATGTCAGGGATTAATGGTAAAGATTAAAATTTTGACGAACGGATTATCGGTAGAAAATATTCAATACCAGGAGGCTGTCGGACTTTCCCAATTCTACTGCAAAAAAGCCGGATTTGGATATCTTTGGGCCGATTTTCCTTAAATACTCCGACAACTGTCGGAGCAAAACCTACCTCAAACCGGACTTTTTTTCGTTGCGAATCGGAAAGTCGGACAGCCTCCTAAAAATACATTAATTAATCGAAAATAGTTTAGTAATCATTAGAAAATTGGTTTATACAATCATAAAATTTCGTTAATGGGATGCTGTCAGCGGTGGATATCTTACTTATCATGAATGAATTAGGGAAATGTATCTGACAAACCGGGCGGCGGTTCCGAAGTATTAAAGTTTTCTGGTTTAAAAGCAGTAATAATAAAATATTCAACAAGGGCATTCCCCATAAATAAAGTCTGCCAACGAAGAAAAGTTTCCGAGCGAGGAACCGCTACCCGGTTTTTCAAAGGGCTACGAGCGCAAAAGTCTATTCCGGTTGAAGCTTACCTCTGAATAGCCAAATACGGCTCTTTCGTCCGCGCTGGAAGGTACTGTTAACGACGGCAATATCCCCCTGTTCATTAACAGCCAGCTTGTCGAGCAAGTATCCCTGTTGACTGCCGTTGGTTCCCATGTCCGGGTCGCCGCTGCCGGGCAAAACGTAGGGGGATATGAATGTTTTTCCGCCGTCGGGGGAATAGCTGAAGGCCAGGGCTTCGGGGCGGGCGCCGGCGTTTTTGTAGAGCTCCCAGTTCAGGAAGACATTGCCTGCATTGGATAAGATCACGGACGGAAAGTGTCCCATTTCATAGGTGTTGTAACCGGGAGTAGTGAAGGTATTCGTTTGTGTGGTGGACAGGGAGGGGAGGGAGAATTTTTGGTATCGGACTTCATATATTTTGAAGGGTCCGCCGGGACTGACGCTGTAGGTTAGGTGAAGTTGATTCTCTGCATCGATGGCAATTTTCGGTGCGTCGCTGTGTCCCGGGTTGGTGACGAGGGTTTCGGGGGATGAGAATGAGCGACCTTGGTCGCGCGATCTAGCCATTAATAGATTAGCCTGGGGGTGTTCGCCGTAGGTCCAGGCCAGGTAGACGGTTCCGGCGGTGTCGACCGCCAATGATGGGCCCCGGGCGGGTTGCTCGTTGTCGCCTCCGACTAGCAGGGGATCTGAAAAGGACCGGCCGCGGTCGGTCGACCGGCTCACCCAGAGCCGACCTTCATATTCGGTCCAGGCGGCGTAAAGCGTTCCATCGGGAGCAACCAGCAGATCGAGGCTGCCATTGTGCCAGAACTTTTGAGTCAGCCGACCTTTTCCGTCGCCGGCGATGCTATTGGACAAGTTGACCGGCTCGCCGAAAGAACGTCCCCCGTCGGTCGAACGTGCAAAGAAAGCTTCACCCCCGTGCGTGCCGCCCGAAAACACGATCTCCTGCCAGAGCATATAAACGTGCAGGGAATCCGGATTGCCGGCAATCCCGCGGTCCATATGCATGTCCGGCAGCCAGGAGAAAACGTTGGGTGTTTTGGAGACGTTTACGGGTGATTCAAACCGGCGCTCCCCGTTCGTCTTAATGCGTTGAAAAACAATATTACGCTGTGCCTGTTCGACCCATCCGATGCCGATTTCGCCGTCGGACAGCAGATCCACGGTCGGATCGTCCACATAATGAAACTCCGAATCGTTCATCCGCCAGGGTCCCCGGTAGCCGGATCCCTCGGCGATTTTTACGGGCTGCTGCCATTTGATTGGCCCGGTGGACGAGCTTTGCGTATTGCAGCTCAGGATGGAAAAGATCAGCAACAGACCGAGAACCAACATATATATGGTCATTCGATGGGCCATAGCCGGCAAATTTTTATTTAAAAATGTACACCCTATTGATACAAATCCGATCCTGTATTAATTTAAAAATACGATACTTCATGAGTTAACAAAAAAGCGGGTGTAGCTCAGTGGTAGAGCATCACCTTCCCAAGGTGAAAGTCGCGAGTTCGATCCTCGTCACCCGCTCAAGGGGGGCGCTGGGGAATAAATGTTTATTGTAGGGGATCCGAACGATTACCAAATTAGTCAGTGAAATAATAAACTACTTGAACCCCCTTTATTTAATTGTTATGTTACTCACAACTATAATAACATTAATCTATTAAAGAGGGAGAAATCTATGGGGTATCTAGGGAAAAGTATGATGTGGGTCGGAATGGTTCTAAGTATCTGTATAGGGGGGGGTAATTTGTCATGGGGGCAAATAAGTCAAGAGACACCGTTACCAAGCGAGCGATATTCACTATCCAACGAGCTTGAATTAAATCAAATTGCCAGTCTGGACAACCAAACTTTGCGTGATAATGAACCGGATAGACCCGGTGTTTATTTGTTTGGGCATATCGTGGATGTTGATTTCGGGTTGGAACAAGAGAGCAGATGGAGTATTTTACCCAACGGTGACCGTATTTGGAGGGTTAAATTATTTTCCCCCAATGCACATGCTCTCCGATTTATATTTGATAAGTATAAATTGCCAGTGGGAGCCCAACTTTTCATTTATAATCCCGATAGGGACACGCTAGGTGCATTTACTGCTTATAATAATAGTGACGACGGAAATTTTGCTACTGACGTCCTGGATGGAAGTACGGCAATAATTGAATATTACGAACCAAAAGTGCAAAAAGGAGAGGGAGTTTTACACTTAAGTCAAGTGAGTCATGCTTATCGTGCCCCTTTTTCCGAAGATGAATTTTCCAATCCATCAGAGAATAATGTGGGAGTTCAGGGATTTGGTGATGCGGCAAGTTGCCAGGATAATGCTGAATGTGCGAATTCCAGTTGGGATGATGCTAAGAATGCAACCGTACTCTTCCTTGAATCTAATTCGTCGACCGATTGGTACTGTTCAGGGGTCATGCTGAATACCGTATCGGGTAATAATACTCCATACATGTTGACAGCGAAACATTGTATTGTCGAAAATGATTTAAGTAGTGCATTGGTTCGTTATAATTATCAAAGCCCATTATGTAATACAACCTATAATGGACCGACTGACCAATCTATTTCTGGGGTTACATTGATAAGTGATTTCTGGAAGAGTGATTTTGCTTTATTGGAACTTGACCGAAGACCGCCGGATGAATATAACGTATATCTTGCTGGTTGGGATAGAAGTAGTTCTGGCGGAGGTACTGTAACGGCAATGTTTCATCATCCAAAAGCTGATGTGAAAAAGTTTTCTATTGATAACTCTGCACCCCAATTATCTTCTTATTCAAATTGTACAATTCCTAGCGAACCTTATGGATCCCACTGGGAAGTAAATTGGGATGATGGCTCTTCGAATACAGGTTCCTCCGGAGCACCTTATTTTAACTATCTTGGCCAGGTAATTGGCCAACATCATGGTTACTGGTGTGGTACTGGAGGTTTAACGTGCGATGATAGAAATTACTATGGGGGACGTTTTGCTTATTCTTGGAATCAGGGATCCAGTAGCGATAAGAGGCTTAAAGATTGGCTGGATCCCAATAATACGAATCCAACCTCTATTACAGGGAAAGAAAACGATGGCCCCCCTAAAAAACCCACAAACTTATCGCTGACAGGATCAACGCACCCGCAATTAAGCTGGAATCATAGCCAACCGGCTGACTTTGACTATTACAAGGTTTTCAGGGAAAACTCTCAGATAAAATTCAACCCAGGAGTTGATTGTGGAGATACTTCCAGTGTGGATATGATTGCTACAACAACCAGTAAGAATTATACAGATACAGATGTGGATATGAGCGGAGCAAGTGAATGCGGTTTTATGTATTATGTTACTGCAGTAGATGACAACGGTTATGAGTCGCCGAGTTCATCGTATGTTTTTACCACTGGTATATACAATGGTCCCTCACAAAAGAAGATGGATTTTGAGGAGCTGGTCTTGTCAGATTTGAGCAATTATCCCAATCCGTTTAATCCGTCAACTACTATTGAGTTTACATTGGAAAAGGAGGCAATCGTTCTGCTAGCAATATATAACTTGAGTGGAAAACAAGTAGATCAACTTATAAACAGCAAACTTTCCACCGGAACCCACAGCGTCCAATTTAATGGGAGTAATGTAGCTAGCGGGATGTATTTAATGCGATTGGAAGCTAAAGGCAAGTCGGGTGCTACGGTGCTCCGGGAGCAAACGATGCATTTGGTAAAATAAATCAACTCTTCGGTCAAGGCTATGAAGGCAATGTCTCAAATTATCAACAATAAATAATTTACATAGAACCATGAAAAAAGCAATTATTGTACTGATCGGATTATGGTTACTGTTACCTGTCTGGGGTGCTTGCCAATCAATAACAGAGGGAGAGTTAACGGTTTTTGCGGGTGTGGAGTATCCAACTATTGAATCCGATCACTTTCCCGAGATTAATAATTTAAATGAATTCATAGTTGAACCTCACCTCCAGGTATCTTACGAAATTCCTGTTTACGGAATTATTAGTTCCAATATATTTATGGGTTATAGTGTATTGGGGGGAATGGGATATTATACCCTAAATCAAAATGAGTACAGACAAAGATTAAAAATGAATGTAGCAAGTTTGGGAATTAAGGGGGTATTAGACCTGGGATTTATTAAAACGGGTCCGGTTTTTGGGATGAATAGAATTTTAAAAACGACTCTTATTAATTACATCAAGCAAGGAGGGGAGTGGAGAACAGATGTCAAATATAAAAATTATGACCGATTTCTGAGCAAATATTCAACTGAAATTGGGTGGTCAATTCAACGAAAGATTATCTCAAACCTAACAATTAATATTGAAAGCATGTTTGGTTTAATTGATATATTCACAAATGAGGAGCAATCACCTGTCTATCCCCCTCCGAGTATTCGGTGGTTAGCAAATCACCATCGTGTGAGTATCGGGTATTCGTTTTAGATAATGCCCGCCAATTTCCGGCGAAAAGCCATATGTCATTTTTTCTCACACACTGAAAATTGTTATTTGCCATCGCAACATCTTCCTGTTTATTGAACGCCCGCTTCTCGGGGAATTTTAAATATTATGGAAAAATAGATTATGAAGAATAGGAAATTAAATTATGAGCGACCTCGTCAGCAATCACACAACATTGCGGATGATAAGTAGTTACTTAATTTTTGCCGGAAAAATCATACATAACTTCTATCGTAAAACTCAGTGCCCTCTGATTAAAACTCCCCACAGATGAACTTACCCCTTTGATATATCGTGCATTTATGTTCATAGTTGCTTTGTCGGTACCCTTGAATGGTACATTTAGTCCCATTCCCCCCAAAATTCCCAACACGTAATTCCTGGATTCTGGATGTGGTAGATCCTGCCTATAAATGTCGTAGAAAGCTACACTGCTTTGGTAAGAGAGAAGAATAGAGTTATATACTCCTACTTCAATGTGAAATAGATCTTGAACTTCATTTTTATCAAGACTGTGGGGATTGGACAAAGCATTAAAAAGTTGACTGGTAGGATACAATTCAATCGCTATAGGTATTGAAATATATGTTAGAGTTTGTCGGTCATGCATATTTAAAATGATATCCGGCAGGATCCCATCCCCATCGTAATATTCACGGTAGTTGTATGTCATCAATGATTCATGCTGGTCATATAGTAATGCTGAAGTCAGATGAAAAATATTATTAATTCGATATTTCCCTTTAATGCCTGCCTTATAGCCGGTACGCCATTCGTTATTTGAGATGAATGACTCGGAGTTCCCGGAAAAATCAGGAAAACTCTCCGAATAGTTGGTATGATTGGTTCCCCCTTTTATCCCAATGGAATACTGGTTTTCCTGCGCTGAAATACTGGATGCTGTGCATAGAAAAATGGCGATAAAGGCAGGAAATATGATTTTTGCAAATGCTATTAATCTCATGAAACTTCTTGATGTTATGGTATTACTTTCTTTTAACTAAATGGAAAATATTTGAAAAAAATTACTCTTTCTAAAGTGGTCTCCTGCCGATAAATGATCTGTATTCTTTCACCTTTCGCCTTTCACCCTTCACCTCGCGAGTGTAGCGAGCGACCGTCCTTCCCCTGGTTCCGAGTGGGTTGTCCTCCCTTTGTTTCCGACTGTGTCGTCCTCCCCCTTGTCCATCCCAAATTGCTTGGGATGGACCTTCCCCCTCCGAAGGGGGATAGCTTGCCTTTATTCTGTTAAGGCCAGTCCGATGCGACCACGGTCGAGGTCGAGCGACTCGATCTTGACTTTGACAATATCTCCGACGGCTACAATATCATGGGGATCTTTGACGTAGCCGCCGCCGGGTTTCATGTTGGAGATGTGCAGCAGGCCGTCTTCTTTGACGCCGATGTCGACGAAGGCCCCGAAATCGACGACGTTGCGAATGGTACCCTCAAGTTCTTGTCCGGTGCTTAGATCTTTCATCTTCAGTACATCCTGACGCAGTTGCGGCTTGGGGAGCGATTCGCGCGGGTCGCGACCGGGTTTTTGCAGGTTTTCCAGGATGAGCTCGAGTGTGGGGAGTCCGACGTCGAATTGTTCGGCGAGCTCTTTCGGGTTGACCGACTCGATCTTCTTTTCGATCTGTTCCTGTTGCTTCGACAATTTTTTAACGTCAATCTCCAGGTGATCGCAGATTTTTCGGGCCGTTTCGTAGCTTTCGGGGTGGATGGCGGTGTTGTCGAAGGGGTTGTCGGATTCAGGGATGCGCAGGAATCCGGCGGCTTGCTCGTATCGGTGCGGACCGATGCCTTTTACGTCTTTCAGCTCGGCCCGGGACTTGAATATGCCTTCTTTTTCGCGCTGTTGAACGAGGGTATTGGCTACGCGTTTACTGAAGCCGGAGACATAGTTCAGCAGCGCAGCACTGGCGGTGTTGAGTTGCACGCCGACTTTGTTCACGCAGCTTTCGACTACGTCGTCGAGTTTTTCGGCGAGCCGCTTCTGATTCACATCGTGCTGGTAGAGTCCCACGCCGATCGATTTCGGATCAATTTTGACCAGCTCGGCCAGCGGATCTTGCACGCGCCGGGCGATCGAAATGTTGCCGCGCTGCGCGGCTTCAAGATCGGGGAACTCCTCTCGTGCGATTTTCGAGGCCGAATAGACCGAGGCTCCGGCTTCGTCCACGATCATATAATGCAGCTCTTCATCCGGATGATTATCCTGTCGATCCTGGATGAGTGAAGCCACAAACTGCTCGGTTTCCCGGCTGGCCGTCCCGTTTCCTATGGCGATCAGGTCCACGTTGTGTTCGTTAATCAGATCGTTGATAATTTTCGCCGCCTTTTCGGTCTGGTTATGCGGAGGCGTGGGATAGGTGGTGGTTCCTTCCAGGTACTTGCCGGTCTCGTCGACCACCGCCACTTTGCAGCCCGACTTGTACGCCGGGTCGATGCCCATCACCACCTTGTTATCAAGCGGCGGCTGCATGAGCAGGTTGCGCAGGTTTTTGGCAAACGTCTCGATGGCGTGCTCGTCGGCCTCGTCTGTCAGCTGACTCCGCATCTCCCGCTCGAGCGACGGCTTCAGCAGCCGCTTCCAGGCATCCTCGACGGCGTCCTGCAGCTGACCCGTAAAGACGCTCCGGTCCTCGGAGATCACCCTATCATCTATATGTTCGAGCATCCGCTCGTCCCAGATGTCAAAGTCCACAAACAGTATATTCTCCCGCTCCCCGCGGTTGATCGCCAATACCTGGTGCGGTTTCAGGTGCTGGGTCTTTGTTTGAAAATCATAATACTGCTCGAAATTGGTGCGCTCTTCAACCGACGGATTTTTCTCGGTCTGTATGGCCGCATGTTTCTGAAATTCTGCGCGCAGTTTTTCGCGGACCTCGGCCGACTCATTCACCCACTCGGCCACAATATCCCGTGCTCCCTGCAACGCATCATTAACCGATTCGACCTCCTTTTCTTCATCCACATACTCCTTGGCGTAATCTTCGGGCTCTCCCTTCAGCGTCTCCTGCTGCCAAATCAGCTCGGCCAGCGGCTCCAGGCCCTTATCCTTGGCCATTGTGCCCCGCGTTTTTCGCTTCGGCTTATAGGGCAGGTACAAATCTTCAAGTTCGTTCAGGTCCGTCGTTTCGCGAATTTTGGCTTCAAGTTCGTCGGTCAGCTCTCCCTGCTCCTCGATCGTCTCCAGGATCGTCTTCTTGCGGTCCTGAAGCGTCTGATAAAAGTCGAGCTTGTCACGTACGCCACGAATCTGCTCCTCATTCAACCCGCCGGTGGCCTCCTGACGGTATCGGGCCAGAAAGGGCACGGTAGCACCGTCCTCCAAAAAATCTGATACGGTTTTGACTTGTTTGGGAGCTAAGTTGAGTTCTTCGGCTACGGTTTTGTTTATGTTCATTGATTAATCAGATTTTTTTAGCTCAAAGCTGAATGCTGAAAGCTCAAAGCAGCCTCCTAGGTTCGCTTTTGTATATACACAACCGAACTACCACCTCAAATAAACCAGGTACTGCTTTCAGCTTTGAGCTTTGAGCTAATTTCATATGTTGTCCTCACTTAAAAACATTATCTTTATTAACGAACTTATTCAAAGGCAACCAAAGTAAACAAATCATTGGACTTAGAACAACTTAGAGATGCGGCGGCGGGTTTTGCCCGCAAAGCCGGGCAGTATACCCTGCAATATTTTCACGATTCGTTTGAGCTTGTTTATAAAGATGACAAGACACCGGTAACGAATGCCGACCGGGAGGCGGAGCGACTCCTTCGACAGGAAATCCAGCGCCTGTACCCGGATCACGGTATCCTCGGTGAGGAATTCGAGCCGGTGAATCCGGATCACGAAGTACAGTGGATTCTCGATCCGATCGATGGAACCCGCGCGTTTATTCATGGTGTGCCGTTGTATACAACGCTGATCGGCATCGTGGTCGACGGCGATCCGAAAGTGGGAGTTATCTATGCACCGGTGTCGGACGAACTCTGCGCGGCGGCCGAGGGACACGGGGCCTGGCTCAATGAGAAAAAGATCAATGTTCGTGAAGATCGCACGCTGGAAGAGGCCACCTTTTTGACAACCGACATTACGACTCCGGCCAAAGAAGGGTATGCTGATGCTTTTAATACGCTTGTGGAGTCGACCGCACTGCACAGAACCTGGGGCAATGCCTACGGACATCTGATGGTTGCAACGGGACGAGCGGACATCATGTTTGATCCGATCCTGAATATTTGGGATGCGGCTCCCCTGTTGCCGATATTAAGAGAGGCGGGTGGTCGGTTTACTGACGTGCAAGGCGCTGAAGTTATCGAGTCTGAGCACGGTTTTATCTCGACGAGTCAAAAACTGTACGAGCAGGTACTCAATATATTTAGTGGATAATCTTATGTCACGATTTAAAACTGTTTATCGAGCAAGGACTTTCGACGCATTAATGTATTGTACTATAATGGTTGCATCCGTGGTTTTGATCACCGGTCAACCGATGGGTACACAAGCACAGTCGGCGGCCAAAGAGTTTGACTACACCCATCAACCCACGCTCAATTTTAACTATACCGAGCTTCAGCTGGACTTGAATATCGATCCGGATCCGCTGCACCTCGAGGGCGTTGCCCGTTACAAGGTGGAACCTCGGATCGACAGCTTGACCTCACTGGTCATGCACGCCCGGCAGTTGGATGTTCAGCAAGTAATGGTGGGAGAACAGGAAACAGATTTTACGATCGAGAATGATTCGCTTATGATCACCTTCCGGGAGCCGGTCCGTCTCGGCAAGGCTTTTCCACTGACCATCAAGTACCGGGCGACTCCCAATTTTGGTATTTTAAGGGATACGTCAGGTACCGTATGGACTTCCCGGCTTCCGCGGACGAATGCCCATTGGCTGCCGGTTTATGATCACCCGCGCGTGAGTTTTCGGACTGATTTGCGGATTTCGGTTCCGCCGACCTACCAGGTGATGGCCAATGGGGCCTATAAAGGAGAAGAGGTTGTTTCAGTCGACCGCAAACAATTGCGATTCACAAGTGAAGATCCCATTCCTGCCAGCGAACTGGCTTTTGCAGCCGGACCTTTTCTCCGCGAAGAGGTTAGTTTCGGCGTAAAAAAAATCAGGGGATATTTCCCGAAAGGTTTGTTGTCAAAAGCCCGGCGCGACAGCATGATGGAGGTCGCTTATAAAATGCTCAGACAGTCCGAAAATACATTGAATCAGGAATATCCCTATTCGGCCTTTCAGTTTGTGGTATTGCCCGATCACCATTGGGAAACGAAAGCCTATGCCTCGTCGGTCGCCTATCTATATGCCAATAAAGATAACCTGGGCGGCCAGCTAAAGCGGAGTATATGGGCGCAGTGGTTCGGTTCCTATCAGCGGGAGGAACAATGGATGGATGCCGAAGCTATGGTTATGTATCAGAATTGGATGAAGCAAAAAGTTGACCCGAATAGCCAGGTATCCTGGAGTCGAACCGATGTCCCGAAGGAGGTCCGTCATTCGATGTACGAGGTGTTTGGATTGGATCATTGGACGCGTTGGCAGGCATTTTTCGAAAGGTCTGGAAGTTCGACATTTAGAAGTGTTATTGACCGAACCGCTCGTAACGTGCTGCAGCGAGGAGGCGTTTATAACTGGGATGATTATGCGCGTTTTTGGTACGACTATAGCGGTCAGTCATGGTTTGATGTCCCGCCGCTTCCGAACAATGAACAGGAGGCCGATACGGCGACCTATGATGTCAGGATTTATTACGATCTCCGGGATAAACAGCTTGCAGTAAGCTTTGCTGCATTGGAAAACCCGGTGGACGAGCTGGTGTCTTTGCCGTTGATATCCCATCGAAGCGACACGACGATCCGTCAAAATGTTACCTTCACCGGTAAAAAGGATTCGATCATGTTTAAATCTTCTGCCAGCCTTCAGAATGTATCTATCGTAAACGATACAAGCCATCCACTAATACTACAGGTTCAGAAACCCAAGTCGTTTTGGATACATCAATTGCGCAACGGTGAGAATGAAAAGCTGCGAGGTCAGGCGGCCCGGGGGCTGGTTGCCTATAGTGAGGAACCCGACTTGCAGTTATTGTTAGACCAGGTACTCAAGCAGGATTCCTCGGTTCAAGTCCAGGCAGCGGTTTATGCCACACTTGCCGAGGTGCTGCAGGGAGCGACCGGCACCCAGGATACATTTCTGCAGGCGCTGCGCTCGGATGCTCCTTCTATTCAGATGGAAGCTTTAAAAGCGCTGACTTACTATCCGGATAACGACAGAGTAGAGGGTGCTGTTCGCAGATTTGTAATGGATGAGAAAAAATTGAAACTTGCACGGCAAGGCATTCGATCTTATGCTCAATTGGCGAGCGACCAGGATTTTAATAGTTTTGCTAAAGAGTTTGTGACCAGGGACACGTCGGGATTTGGAATACCGACGCTGTTAAATACCTGGATCGATCGTGGAGAAGAACAGGAAGTATTGACAACAGCGGTGAAATATACCGCGGATAGCTATACTTACGAAGTGCGATCCCAGATGATTAGCCTGTTGATATCAAACGGAGATCGGCTGAAGGACTGGTTGGAAAAAATTCCTGGATTATTGCAAGATTTAGACCCACGCATTCGTTACATTACAATAGAGGCCCTGAAACAAGTACCCGAATCACGAGCCTCATCGTTGGCAAAAGAACAACTTGCTATGGAGCATGATGTCCGTGTCGTTGAAAAACTGAATTCCTTTATCCAGTAACTGTGGGAGATCTACTATGTCCATGAATCTTTACATCAAATTGCCGCCGGATCACGAGAAGGAAAAGATGATCGATATATGGGTCGACAGTATGCTGAATAGTTCCTATGAAGAGTTTTTCGATCTGCTGGATGAACTGACAGACAAGGGATTCAGCCACCACGGCATCATGTGTCTCTTTTTACATGACAAGACCCTGGAAGAAGTAAAAGATCGCATCGAGGCGGAAAGCGCCCACGTACTCACCGATGCCCTCTTCGGCGGACCGATATGTTTGAATTAGCAAAAAGCTCCGTTTTTTGCTAATTCAAACGCTCGAGGCTCGAAGCTCGAGGTATATTCAAGCTGGCCTTGTGAAGGTATATAGTTTCACTTGTTTAGACTTTATTGAACACCTGCCAATCTCAATGATGCAGTATATTAACCCGAAAACAATTTCGAATATAACCTCGAGCCTCGAGCCTCCACTTATAGAAAAAAGTGTCAAGTACGTACTTTTTCCACGATGTCCGTCCTTGACAGTTGGACACCAC
>CAJXOW010000010.1 GCA_913057825.1 uncultured Balneolaceae bacterium
ATTGTCATGATATATCTGGACTATGCGGCAACAACTCCCATGAGCGATCAGGCGTTGAAGGTATACCGCCAGGTGGCCGAAAAATACTATGGCAACACGGAAAGTATTCATGATGTGGGTACGGCGGCCGAAAAAATCCTGGAAGCTTCCCGTGAGCAGTTGGCCGGATATATCAAGGCGGAACCGAAATCGATCTATTTCACCGGAAGCGGATCGGAGGCCAACTACCTGGCCATTCATTCGTTGCTAAGGGGCCACCCCGATAAAGGCAATCATATTTTGACGACCGGTGCGGAACATTCCTCGGTTCGACACACGCTGAATGCGTTGCACGACGAAGGATATGAAGTTGAGCATATTCCGGTGGATCAACAGGGACGTGTTGACCTCGAGGCTCTGGACAATTTGATTCGGGAGGATACGGTGCTGGCGGCGATTCATCACGCCAATGCAGAAATTGGGACCATCCAGGATATCGAGCAGATAGCGGATCTGTTATCCCGCCGGGGGGTACTGTTTCACAGCGATTGTGTGCAGACGTTCGGGAAGCTGGCGATTGATGTTCAGCAGGTGCCGTTCGACAGCCTGGCCGTTAGCGGCCACAAGTTCCACGGGCCCAAGGGGGTCGGACTGTTGTATGTGCATCCGGATACCGACTGGAAGCCGACGATACCGGGAACCGTTCATGAAAAAGGAATGCGATTTGGGACGGTAAATACGCCCGCCGTGGCGGCCATGGCCGAGGCGGCCGATCAAGTGTTTGAGCATCGAACGTCAGAGTTTAACCGACTGCGTGAATTACGGAATTATTTCTTGTCATCGCTTGATTCCTTTGAAGGCGATTATGCCGTCGAGGGAGCGGCAGATGACGAGGTGATGCCGAATATAATCGGGATGCGCGTTAAAGGAATGGAAGGACAGTATGTGATGTCGGAATGCAACCGTTTTGGAGTGGCGATTTCAACGGGAAGTGCCTGCCACGTCAGCAAGCAGGAACCCTCGGCTTCAATGCGGGCGCTGGATCGTGATCGACAACAATCGCTCGAGTTTGTTCGTTTTTCGTTTGGAAAAGACACTACCAAAGACAAAATTAATCGGGCGATTGAAGTATTGAATGAAATCGTGAGCCGGCATTATCAGAAAATTTATGGCAAAACGACTCCGGAACCATCCGGGGAAGTGACAGAGGAGTGAGAATGTCAGTGACGTCTCTCCTCTCTGTCGAAAGTCGTAAACGTGTTGTTCGTACAAAGGAAACTATACTAAAATTTTTATACTAATAACTTTAAGCTAATCAAGGTACATAAGATGGAAATTAAGCGTTCAACTATTTCAAAGTGGTTTGGCATTGCAGGTATTCTGGTATTCATGCTGTCGGTGGGCGATGTTACTGCGCAGAAGACCTCTGACAGCGAGGATGACACCTCAACCGAGGCCTCGGTCGTCCTTAAGGAGTATGGCGATTATCAATGTCCGGCCTGTGGATACTATCACCAGATGGTGAAAAAACTCAAGGCGGATTTCGGGGATCAGTTGAAGGTCAAGTTTTACCATTTCCCGCTGCAGCAACATCAATATGCTGCCTTGGCGGCAAGGGCTGCCGAAGCGGCACGTAATCAGGGTAAATTCTGGGAGATGCATGATCTGCTTTACTCCAATCAGAAGGAATGGGTGCGGGGTGGAAGCGCCACCAGTACGATTCAAAATTATGCCAAGTCGATCGGACTTGACATGAAGCAATTTAACGCAGAGATCAATGCCCGGAAAACCCAGCAGGCGGTTATGGAGGATAAACGGCAGGGCGTTGATGCCGGCGTCAATTCCACCCCTACTTTCATATTGAACGGACAGAAGCTGAATACGCCGCGTTCCTACCAGGCGTTTAAGTCCAAAGTGGCGGCTGCTATCGAACAGCAAACGCAATAAATCCATTACGGTGAAATGATCTACGAATTCCTGGACAAATCGCCGCAATTTGACGATTCCGTTTTTGTGGCGCCCAGTGCGGACCTCATCGGGGACCTGGAGCTGGGCGAGCAATGCAGTGCCTGGTTCAATACGACGATCCGGGCGGATGTTAACTGGATTCGAATCGGGGACCGAACCAACGTGCAGGACAACACCTGTATTCATGTTATGCATGATGACGGTCCCACCCGTATCGGCTCGGAAGTCACCATCGGTCACTCGGCCATGATCCACGGCTGTACGATCCAGGATCGCGTTTTGATCGGTATCCAATCCACTATTCTAGACAAGGCGGTTATCGAGAAGAATTGTATTATTGCCGCCGGCAGCCTGGTTCCGCCGGGTAAGACGATGCCCTCCGGTTACTTGTGTATGGGATCCCCGGCCAAACCCGTCCGCGAGTTGTCGGATGAAGAAATCGAGTCGATCAAGCAGCACGCCGATAACTACGTAAAATACGCGCGGGCCTATCAACGCAAAGATACCTACGAAGTCAACCCGTTTTATGATGTGAATGAAGCGAAAAGCTGAATGTTCAAAGCTGAAAGCAGTAATGGTAAGCGGGTTGTCATAAAGACGATCTGATTGCAGCTCGAAGCTGGATATTCGAGAATCGAAGCAGGCCTTGGCGGATTTGCTGCGGGCCTTAATGTTTGTATCTAGAACAACTTTGCTATCTCGAATAAACTGATTGCAGCTTCCAGCTTCACTCACATAATCTATTTAGCCATTAACTAATATAAATTTAATTACCGCCCATCTTTGGCAGGTATCTACATCCACATACCCTTTTGCAAGCAGGCTTGCTCCTATTGTGATTTTTATTTTATTACGAGCCTGGAATACCGGGAGCAGTTTGTAACTAGGTTACTGAAGGAAATTCGATCGTATCGGGGATCGAAGTTTACGGATGAGCCGGTAGAGACGATCTACCTGGGGGGCGGAACGCCTTCGGTTTTGTCGGCCGACCAACTGCACCAGATCCTTGAAGAAGTCCGGGATACGTTTGATGTAAGGGTCAAAGAGGTTACGATGGAAATGAACCCGGATAATGTGTCGGCCGAATACCTGAACGCTTTGCTTGAGATCGGCGTGGATCGGGCCAGTATGGGGGTGCAAAGCTTCGATCCGGATTTGCTGGAATTTATGCACCGGGCTCATGACCGGGACGAGGCGCTGGAATGTCTGCGTTTGTTATCGGAGACCGGATTTCCAACCTATTCGGTTGACTTGATCTACGGAAATCCTGGTCAGTCGACCGACTGTCTCAAACAAGATCTGGACGAGCTGCTCGCATTTGATCCTCCGCATGTTTCAGCATATTCGCTTACTATAGAGACTGATACAAGGTTGGGGAAACAGTATGAACTTGGCCGACTCGATCCACTGCCGGACGAAAAAGTGGCCCGGCATTTTGAAATGGTGGTCGATCGGCTGGCGGAACAGGGGATACAGCAGTACGAGGTAAGCAATTACAGCAAACCCGGGCAGCAAGCGGTTCATAATGCGGGATACTGGTCGCACAAACCCTATATCGGCCTGGGTCCCTCGGCTCACTCTTTCTGGTGGAAAAAAGGAAAAGACGCCCCCGTTCGCTGGTACACTAAGCAGGATATAAAAACCTATTTATCGGGTGATCGCCGGCAGTTGATCGAGGAAACCGAGCAGCTAACCCGGCGGCAGCTGGCGGACGAACGCATTATGATGGGGCTCCGCACAAGAAAAGGTATTGCAGTGGATGAATTGAGCAGCAGGTATGGCTACGATTTAAATCAACGGCAGCAATCCTACCTTGATCAAAAGAAACAAGAAGGAATAGTTAAACGCCTGGATCCGATACAACTGACGTTCGAAGGCCTCAAGATCGCCGACGCCCTCATTCTCGATTTAGTGAGCATGCAGTGAAGTATCGGGCGGCCACCCTTCACAAATCCAGTCTCCAAGTCTCAGGCAATCTTCAAACCCGTAAACTCATTTTATTAATTAAAGTCTCGTAATATCTGCGTGAAGCCTGGAGCATGGAGCCTGGAGCGAAATAAAATCCAGACCACCTTTCTGCTTCGAGCATCGTTTTAGTGGATTTTATTTCACCAACATCATTTTCCCGGTATCGATTTGCTCTTCCGTAATCAACTGATAGATATATACTCCCGAAGCAAGTCCGCCGGCATCGAAACGGAGCTTGTGCGGCCCCGGATTCAGCCGGTTGCGCTGCAGCGTTTGAATCAATCGACCGGTCACGTCATAAACTCGTATGGTCACATCCTGGGTGTGAGGGAGGACAAATGAGAGCGTGGTCGATTGATTGAATGGGTTGGGATAATTGGGATTCAACTGCGGCTTATCGGGCAGTTGTACGGGATATATGGGGTTTTCGAGCGTGCCGAATTTAATCCGGTAAGGCACGCCGAAATTGTCAGGTTCAGAATTGGCGACTACGAGTCCGAGTCGTTCGAGTCGTCCCCACCACCAGCCCGGAGTAATCGATACGGTTTTTTGGTGTTGACTGGTAGTGAAATGAGTTTTCACTTCCCCTTCTGAATAAGCAAGCAAACCGACGCTTATTTTGGTCGAATCGTATTCCAATTCAATTTGTACGGGACCATGATCGCTGGGCAGAGGTTTGATGCTGATGTGATGGGCGGATAAATTGGATACGGTGCTCCAGGTTGACATGGAGTCGGGTACTCCGAGCGTATCGTAGTCACTGGTTAGGTTGGATTTGGGATAGGCGTAGCCGCCCTTGAACTCTGCAAATCGTTCTTCAAATCCAAAATTGGAGGTAACCCGGCTTGAACCTGAGGCAAAATGCCATAAATGATTGCGTGTGAAATGATGTTCGAAATGCTGGTTGTCATAATTCCGTAAGGTGGAATCGATGGCCGGTATCATGTTTAAGGGATCCCGATTCTGTTGACTTTTTACAATGTTATCCCAGAGGGCGGACCAAAACAGTGGTCCGAAATGTTCGGTAAAGTAAATCGCAAAACTGACATGTTCGTACGATCCCGGATACAGTGAAAGTTCGGGTGCATTGAAGATTGAAAATGCCGAGTTGATGTAGTTGTAATAGTCATTGACCGGGTCAAACACCAACTCCTCCATCAAGGTTGCGTCCATCTCAGCCCATTTGTCAATTTCTCCCTGCCAATCTGTGATAAAGTAGTTAATGGCATGTTTGAATTCATGAGCGATAGTAACTTTTAAGGCGCCCTTGCGATTGCCTTCGGGGTCGGTGTTGGCGGGAAAGCCGTTAAAATTGTTATTAACGACCATATAAGTTCCACTTTCGCCGGTAATCTGTTGGGTATAGCCATAAGTTCTGACCGAATCGAAATAAATTTCGTAGGGAGCGTCCTGTTTTTCCAGGGGATCCGGGTATCCAAGCTGTTCAATCTCAGCCCGCCAGGTGGAGTCGGCATAGTTGGCGGCCCATTCCACATAATCAGGTACCCCGTTATTGTCTCGGTCAGTGGCCGGCACGGAATCTTGGCCGGAGGTTGTGTACTTCAGCTTGAATTTGCCCGACGGTGACAGCAGCGAGTCCATTGCAGCCTCCTGCAAGGGTCGCTCGTAAACCAATCGATCCATTAGTTGCCTGGCTTCGACCGAAAGTGCGGGACGAAGCTGCTCGTAATCTTTTATTACAGGAGCAAGACATTTTACAGGCAAGTTTTCGTCGACCGTAGATTGTTTTTGGGGAGGGGTTGCGGGCAAGGCATAAGTTAAATATCGTTGCAACAGTTTCTTGCTTTGCAGCGTGTCGGATGTGGATTGGGCTGTGATAGATGGACCTTGTACCTTGGGAGAAGCATATGATTGATCCGCCACCAGAAAAGCCGATATGGAGAACAGAATGAGGAAGCTTGCAATAACCGTCATTAAGTCCGTGGGACGGTAGTGTTCATAAAAGATGGAATTGTTGGTCATGAGCACTAAACAACGTGATATCTCGTTAAATCACTTGGTTGACATAGGATCAAAGCAGCTCCTTTGTCAAAGCGTATAGTAACAGTTTTCGGGGGTCAAATCCCATAATTACTTGATTGACCTGTATAAAGTCTATTACTTAACGTAGTAAATTAAGTGTATAGTCTGAAATCCAAGTTTTGACTGAAGCATATATGACGTACGAAGTGATATTATATTACAAGTTTTTGGAATTCCAGGATCCAGCAGAATTCAAGGATCAACACAAGAAATTTTGCAAGGATCTGGGCATAAAAGGAAGGATTTATATAGGCAAAGAAGGTATAAACGGTACCGTCGGGGGAACCCCCGACCAGGTTCAAGCCTATAAGAATGCGTTAAGGGATGTTGAGGGACTCGAGGATATCGATTTCAAGTCCGAATACAGTGATTTTAATCCCTTTCCCCGTTTACAATGCAAGGTGCGGGATGAGATCGTTTCCCTGCATGCCGATACGGACATCGATACGTCTGATGGCGGACAATATATGGAACCGCATGAGTGGCGGGAGATGATCGAATCGGACCAGGATTACGTAATGATCGATGTGCGCAACGATTACGAAACCAAAATTGGACATTTCAAGGGAGCGCTGACGCCCAACCTGGAGAATTTTTTTGAGTTCTCGGACTGGATCGAGCAGTTGGAGGTCCCGGAGGATAAAAAAGTGTTGATGTATTGCACCGGCGGGATACGGTGTGAAAAGTTTTCAGCCCTCATGAAATATCACGGCTATGAGGATGTGAATCAACTGCACGGCGGCATTCTGCGATATAAGCATGAAGAGGAGGGCAAACATTTCAAGGGAAAATGCTTTGTATTTGACGACCGACTGGTGGTGCCGGTAAATCCGGAGGATCTCGAACCGATTGCACGGTGTGAAATTACCGGCAAGCCGGCCGACAGCTATATCAATTGTGCGAATATGGAGTGTAATAAACTGTTTGTCTGTTCAGAAGAAGGTGCCCGAAAAATGGACGGCTGCTGCAGTGAAGAATGTCGTAAGAGCGAGTATAAGCGCCCCTTCGATCCCGATAACGCCTTCAAGCCATTCCGCAAGTGGTATCATTATTTCGACGAGGAATTCAAGGAACGCGAGCTGCAAAATGGCTGAGAGGCAAAAGCCCGGTTTATAAAGGCTTCAAGGGTCTTAGAATCAAGAGTCGGCTTTTATACTTTGAAGGGTCTTGCTGCTTTCCAAAGTTGGATGTTAATTCATCTTGTGGTCTTGTAAATGCACAGAATTCGTGGCGAAAAATTCGGCTCCATTATTGCTCCGCGGTAAAAAACGCCCGTGCAATTCGCACAAAATGATTTGACCGGTCCAGGAAAGCATAGTGTCCGGCTCCCTCGATAGTTACCAATGCTGCGTTTTCCATGCCTTTTTTCATTCGTTTTCCCTGATACAAGGGGGTGGCCGTATCTTCAGTTCCCCAGATTAAAAGCGTTTCCTGGGGGATCTCAGGGAGGAGATGGTCAAGATGTTCGGTTACCGTTTTTACAAAAATCTCACGCATGGTCCCGCTGAGCTGTTGATAATCGCTGGAGCCGATTTTTTTCCAGAGGGTGGTGGCCCGAAGCCATTCCAGGGCGTTTTCCCGCAAAGAGGCCGGCAGTAACTGAAAGGGCCATTTAAGTCCATTGGCCAGATATTTTTTTGTGTAATAACGCCAGGAGCGTTTTGGCTCCATGCCGGCACCGGCGGTAATAAGCACCTTCCCGATACGGTCAGTGCTGCCGGAACGAGCGCAAAGCTTAAGCGCTATTCGCCCGCCAAAAGAGTGAACCAGCAGTTCGACGGGGGCAAGTTGTTGTTCTTCGATAAAGGTTTGCAGCATGTCGGCGTAATCGTCGACCGACCACGACTCGGTGGGGGGAGGCGATTGACCAAAACCGGGGAGGTCGGGTATGTAGCAAGTGCGAATATCTGATAACTTCCGCGCCAGCGGGATCATTACGTTGCTTTTACTTCCCCATCCATGCAGCAGTATCAGTGGAGGTCCGCTGCCTGTAACCTGATAGTATATTTTGTTTTCTCCGTACCGGAAAGTATGGAACTGGCTAGGGGTCAATTTTTAAATATGGATTTATTAATAGAGGTCTTTGAAAAACCGGGCGGCGTTTCCGAAGTATTAAGTTTTTCGGTAAATAGATGAAAAATATATTAAAATTGATAGACATTTATCATGGTCTGCAGATATCTAAACGAACTCAAAAAGAGAACACCTTTCGAACGGTCAACCGCCGCCCGGTTTTTCAAAGACCTCGAATGATGAGTAAAAAAGTATCATCAAATCTAACGATAAACGCTGTAAGGAATTCACATTGCACTGATCTTACCTAAAGGTATCCTAGGAGGCTGTCGGACTTTCACAATTCTACTGCAAAAAAGCCGGATTTGGGTATCTTTTGACCGATTTTTCCTTAAATAGCCCCGCTATTTTACGTCAAAATCGGCCAAAACCTGCCTCAAACCGGACTTTTTTTCGTTCTGAACCGGAAAGTTCGACAGCCTCCAAGTGGCATTAATATAAGAAAAGACATCGAAAAAGGTTGTGGGTCCGTAGCTGCGAATTTTAAGGCAAGGAATTAAATGATATATGTTATTCAGCCTTTAACGAAAGAATCTTAGCAAGTGAAAATACTCCAGGTTTAGCTGTCTATTTTTTTCATGGTAACGGGTTCGGGCAAATACTACTTCTGCAGGATCTAAATCCCCAATATCTTAAAATTACTAAAAGCCGAAGCGAAATGAGAGACCATGGGTCGTAAATGGTTCTTCTGGATCGAAAGATTGAAAATAACGCCGATTGAGCGGATGACGTTGGTAAGTTTTATGATCGGCAGTTTGTTGCTCGCTGTAATTATGTGGCTATATGAGCCTCCACCTCCTTATGATCAGGATGACTACCAAGCTCTCGAACGGCTATTCCGGAAGCGATCGCAGATTTTGAAAGAGGAGGAAAGCCAAATTCGCGCTCGCTACGAGGGAAAAACCACGGTCCGGAGTATGTCAAAACGTACGGATATAGAGGAAGTAAAGGTTAACATCAATAAAGCAGGGCTGGATGCGTTACAAACTCTGCCTGGCATCGGACCGGCGCTGGCCGAGCGGATTCTTGCTTATCGGAAACGGCAAGGTCCTTTTGAACGTGTAGATGAGTTGGTTCGGGTAAAGGGCATCGGCCGAATTACCTTGCAAAAAATGCGGGGAAACCTGGTGCAGGAGCTGAGAGATTAACAAAAATAAGATTGAATTCAATTAAACTATTCGTACATGTCGAGTAAAATACTTTGGGCAGACGACGAAATTGATCAACTGAAGGCACACATCATATTTCTCGAAGAGAAAGGCTTCGAGGTAAAACCGGTATCCAACGGTGAGGATGCCGTAACGTTGATCAAGAAGAATACCTACGATATTGTATTTCTTGATGAGCAAATGCCGGGAATGGATGGGTTGGCCACGCTCAATAAGATTAAAACGGCTCAACCTTCCCTGCCGGTGGTCATGATTACAAAAAGCGAAGAAGAGTCGATCATGGATGAGGCAATCGGCGGCAAAATCTCGGATTACCTTATCAAGCCGGTTAATCCGAACCAGATTCTGCTCACCACCAAGCGGATATTGGACCGAAAACGCATCCGGAACGAAAAGTCGGCCCAATCCTACCTGCAAAGTTTCAACGATATATCGTCGAATATCAGCAAACAAACCGGGTGGGAAGAGTGGATTCAGATCTACCGTCAGTTGAGTCAGTGGGATATCGACCTTGAAGATGGGGATGAAGGACTTCGGCAAGTGTTGATGGACCAGTATCAACAGGCTAATAATACTTTTGGCAAGTTTATCGAACAGGAATATCCCTACTGGTTGGATGATGAGCCGGGCGAGCGACCGGTATTGTCGCCCGATATTATTCCTGAATATGTTTTGCCGCACGTAGAAGAGGGAAATAAGACGGTTTTCATTGTTATCGATTGCATGCGGTATGATCAATGGTTGAAGTTTGAGCATCAACTGGGCAATTTTTTCAGCATCGAGACCGATTTTTACTACTCCATACTTCCCACGGCTACACCCTATTCCAGGAATGCAATTTTTGCCGGAATGTTCCCTTCCGAGATTGCGAGTACGTATTCGGATATGTGGCAGATGAAAGGCAGTGAAAATTCGCTGAATCAACATGAAGAAGACTTCTTCAATGCCCAGTTGAAGCGGGAGGGTTATGATATTAATGCAAAATACGAAAAAGTGTTACGGTCGGAAGAAGGTAGTACCTTGCTTGATCGGATAAGCAATTACCTGCAAGTGCCACTTAGTGCGTTTGTGTATAACTATCTGGATACGTTGGTACATTCACGTTCGGATTCAGACGTGCTTAAGGAGTTGGCTCCCGACGTGCCGGCATTTCGCTCATTGAGCGAAACCTGGTTTGAACACTCGACCTTGCTGCAGATCTTCCAGGTGCTGGCTGAACAGGGGGCCACTGTGGTGGTTACCACCGATCATGGATCGGTACGGGCTATGCGGGATACCAAAGTGTTTGGCGATCGCGAGACTTCGACCAATCTGCGTTATAAATTTGGACGAAATCTGAACGCCGAGCAGGATGCGGCGATCATTGTTCGCGAACCGGAAAAATTTAAGCTGCCCACCGCCGACCGTGTAAATAATTTTATATTTGCCAAAGAAGATTACTACTTTGTATATCCAACGAACTATCATAAATATCAAAATCGTTACAAGGATACTTTCCAGCATGGTGGCGCTTCTTTAGAGGAGATGATACTGCCGGTTGCTACGTTGACTCCCAAATAGCATTCCGGATCGTTCAGTCCCCAAAAGCGTCCTGTAATGAAACGAATCGCTGAAATACTGTGAGTGAACAAACCATTACGACACATTCGGTTCAGGAAACGTATGAATGTGCACGCAAGATCGCTGATCATTTGAAGGCAGGTCAGGTTCTTTGTCTTCAAGGCGAGTTGGGAAGTGGAAAAACGACGTTTGTGAAAGGGTTGGCCGCTCAATTTGGCGTGGATGAGGAGGAGATTCAGTCCCCCACTTTTACGCTGATTCATGAGTACAAGCGGAATGGGTTTCTGCCGTTATATCATATGGATTGCTACCGACTGGAGCGAGAAGAGGAAGCCCTGGAAATCGGTATGGAAGATTACTTTTACGGTGAGGGGGTTTCCGTCGTTGAGTGGCCGGAAAAGGTCGGTTCGCTGATACCCGAAGGAGCTATTTGGGTCCGAATTGACATTAAAGGACAGGAAACACGACAATTTTTCATTAGTAATTTTTCCTCTGAATTCGATAATTTTTAATCGTTATGGCGCTGAAAAATAAAAGACTATCATATCGACTGGATCGGTTGCCGGTAATACGGCCGTTTCATCGCCGTGCGCAGAATAATCTGCAGCAGGGCGACCTGGTCTATTACGGTCCCTGTCCTGAATATTACGGGATAGGTGAGATCGTTCAGCGCATGGATGGTTATTGTGTCGTCGACTTTCGAGCTACCGGTGCACTTGAAATTGAAAAGGATGCCTTCGATATCAAGTATTTAATCCCCATCCATAAACTTAACCTCGGGCATATTCTAAAATCCACTTGATGCTGCCCTTTTAAATTGTTGCCCACCGAACTCTTCAACGTGACACAGCCTTTCTTAGCGAACCAACTCTATAAAACGCTACCCCATCTAATAAAGCCTGCTGGCAGTTTTTACAAGGAAGGGCAGATAGTGCCGGTTTAAGCTGACTAAAAAGTGTATATTTATATTTTACAACCGCCAAATAGGCAATAATTAGACCTTAACAAGGTTTACATTATCTGTTGAATTAAGCCATAAGAGCTTGAACAGGCGCAATAGCATAGTCGTGGTACGATTAATCCAGTGCATCTGGATCAGCTTGAATTCGATTACTTACTGGATAGTTTGGTGCCGTTATGGAGATTTGGAAAAATTGAAAATTAAAAATAATTGCTTTCTTATCAGCTAACTTACATCTTTGTAAGCTATTTTATGGGATTCAGTGAGGGAGTCCTCAGGTATAGACATTCTAATTTATGTTTAATGAACTAATTGAAAAATTAAAAGAGTTTGATACGGTCGGGGTGTATTCACATATACGACCCGACGGTGACTGCATTGGTGCGCAGGTGGGGTTATGCCTCTGGCTTGAAAAAAACGGCGTACAGGCGCATGCCTTCAATGATGATGAAGTGCCCCTGAATCTGAACTGGATTACCGATTACTTTCCCGTACATGAACCTACTCCGAAACTGCTAAACGATTGTGACGCTTTTGTATTGGTGGATGGAAATACCCCTTCCCGCTTCGGAAGCTATGCGGATTACATCGAGGACAATCCCAAACCTTCCTATATGATCGACCACCATCCCGATCCGGATGGATGCTTCGACATCAGTATCTCGGTGGAAGAGGCTTCATCGACCTGCGAACTTGTTTTTCACTTTTTCCTGCAGGAGGATATCGGCCAGATAGACGAGGGCGTGGCAAAGTCGCTCTATACAGGTATTATAACGGACACCGGGTCCCTCCAGTATGATAGTGTTACTCCCGAGACGATGACGATTGCCTCGGAGCTTCTTCGACGTGGCGACTTTAAGCCGAATGAGGTTGCCGAAAGAGTTTTTGGGAATAAGCAGCTTAAACAGCTTCAGTTGCTGGGACGTGCATTGAAAACGGTTAAACTATTTGAGAACAACCAGATTGCCATCATGTGCGTTACCAGCGAGATGCTTGAAAAGACCAACGCCACCAATGAAGATTGCGAAGGATTTGTAGCCTATCCTTTGAGTGTAGCAGGCATTAAAGCCGCCGTGCTGTTTAAAGATCTCGGGGGGGGGATAAAGATGAGTTTGCGTTCGAAAAGTGATCTCGACGTCAATAAATGGGCTCGAGAAGTAGGGGGCGGCGGACACAAGAAAGCGGCTGGCGCCTGGCATCCGGGTCCATTGAAAAAAGCAATCAAGGACGTTATCGATATAGGGGCCAAGCAACTGGTCAAGGTCAACGAGTCCTGATTCGTCGCTGGAGCCTCGACGTATATTCCACCAGGTACTTCTGGGATGTATACACAAGACAGGATCGCGACCGCGAATAGCCTTCAGCCTACTTGCCTCTAACTAAAGTACACGGTGATATTCCAATTACTCAATAAAGATCGTGTTCATGGTTTTTATACCATAAAGCAGCTTTCACCGTTTACCCTAAATATCGTTTGCTTATGTCGAGATGAATTGCCTACATTTACAGATGCTCGGCAATAAACGAAAAATTAATCAACGGGCTAGTAGAGCCTGGCCTATTGTAATCATAAGATTTTAAAACATGAGTGCTAAGGGTGCCATTAGGAAGGAGCAGATTAACAAGTCTCTTTCTCCTAAAATTGTGGATGCACGGGTAGCCTATACCTTTAACGCGTTTGACAACGTACTGGTCACCTCATCTTTTGGCACTACCTCTGCTATATTGCTGCACATCGTGAGCAGGGTTCGGCCGGGACATCCCATATACTTTATAGATACACGGTATCATTTTGAGGAGACCATCGCATATAAAAACAAACTTGCGGACCGGTTGGATTTAAACGTGGTGGACCTGGAACCGGATCCCGAGCGTCATGCTTTTACTCGAAAGAATCAAACGTGGAAGAAAGATCCCGACTTCTGCTGCCAAATCAATAAAGTAGAGCCTCTCAACGCGATAAAGGAAGGCCACGATGCCTGGATCTCTGGTTTGATTGGTTATGAGAGCAATTATCGAAGGTATTTTGAGATATTCGAGGATGCCGGCGATATTTACAAGTTCTATCCCCTTGTGGACTGGTCCGACGAACAGGTAAACGAATATTTCGAACTATACGGGCTGCCGCGTCACCCGCTCGAGCAGAAAGGATATCAATCGATTGGCTGCACGCATTGCACGACAAAAGGTTGCGGGCGAAATGGCCGTTGGCCGGGCACCGGGAAAACAGAGTGCGGGTTGCATAAGTAGATCCCGTGAAGTCGTAGTTTGCCTGCAAACCGGATGATACGGGAAGTCATTGATACTGATCGTTAAAAGCACGCACCTGAGGGGTACTGTCGTCGGTGCTGACCTCCTCCTCCAGCCAATCCAGGTACTCCTGGTTGCCTTCCTGTTCATTGATGCTAAAGGTTATGATGCAGGGACATTCATAACTATGCAAGTCTTTGACCCGACGTGTCAAATCACCGATATTCCGCAAAGTGGTTTTTGCGATCAGGATCGTTTCCTGGTCTTCTTCCACCTCTCCTTTCCACCAGAACATCGATTCCATCCCGTCGATAATGTTAACACATGCGGCAAGGTGGTCCTCTACAAGCTTGCTCCCAATTTTCTTGGCTTCCTGTTTATTTTCCGTCGTAATGTAGACAAGTCGAAGATTTTTAACCATAATGTTGAGTTTACGAGTTGATCTTAACGCTACTCAAATGTCAAGATAGAGGTTATATAAAATACAGGAAAATTCAAATCCGTTTGAACAACAAGAGATTGTACTTTTTGTAGGAAATAAGGTATTGAAATCAGCTATAAATTATTGTAGCTTTCGAGGCCCCGATTCGTGGCGTAATTTGATATATTATAGTAAAGCGAATCGGCTTTTATGAGCTCGATAGCTGGAATGTATTGTTCTTTAATAATTGTGCTGCTTGCGCGATTGGAAATTATTCGTTTCGCAAATACTTATATGCGAGAGTGGCGGAACTGGTAGACGCGCTAGATTTAGGATCTAGTGTCCTTTGCGACTTGGGGGTTCGAGTCCCCCCTCTCGTACTGTTTAAGTTGTAATTAATGTAAGTAATGGGGCTGCTAAGGACGTGCAACAAAGACAGCTCCACTGAGTTATATATCATTGTTAGTCAATAAGTGAGCTAAATGCTTTTGAAATTTTAAAAATTGAAAACAAACCGGAGGTTACGCAAAATTCGTGGATATATCTGTTGAAGATATCAACTCGGTAGACAAGAAAATTATCATATCGGCTGATCGTGAAGACCTGGAGCCGAAATTCAAGGACGCTTATAAGCGCTATCAGAAACAAATCAACCTGCCTGGATTTCGTCCCGGCAAAGTACCTCTTAAGCTGGTACGAAAGCGGTTTGGCGATGAAATTGAGCAAGAGGAAGTAGGGAATTACATCCAGGAGGTATTTGAGAATCAGGTTGTACCTGATTATGATCCAGTGGGCGAAACACGCATGCTGGAGCAGGATTGGGATGGTGAAGAGCTTGAAGCGAAGTTCCAGATCGGACAACGCCCCGAATTTGAGCTGGCCGACCTCTCACAGATTGAGGTGGACCGGATGGTGCATGATGTGGAAGATGATGAAGTCGAGGAGCAGCTCGAACAAATGTTGGAAAATCAGGGCGAATGGAATGAAGTTGACGAAGAAGCGACGGAAGATTGCCGTGTAATCGTGGATGCTACTGCCCTGGATGCAGAAGGCAATCCGATTGAAGAGGATAAAGAGGAGGATCAGACCATCGACCTTCGTCAGGAAGATAATGAAGTGTTTCGCGACAAACTTATCGGGACCAAAGCGGGTGATTCTGTGACGGTTAGCTTTGGAGAGGAAGAAGAAGCGGACGAAGAGGACGAGCTGTCCAATAAGTTTAAAATTGATATCAAGCGGGTTGAAAAGCCTGAAAAAGCGGAGCTGACCGACCAATTTGCCAAGGAACAATCAAATGGGCAGGCTGAAAATGTTGATGAGCTTAAAAGCTTTATGAAGAGCCAGATGCAGCAGCAATATGACCAACAGGCTCAGCAGCAATTTCGCAATAATATCATTACAGCGCTAACGGATGCACATGAATTCGAGGTTCCCGAAGTTTTTGTGGAACAGGTCCAGAACAATTACGTAGAGCAGGTCCGTCAGCAGTATGGCGATAATATGCCGGCCAATTTTGATGAGGATTCCTACAAGGAGAGCATGGAGGATCAGGCCCGGCGTGAAGGTATGTGGTACTTTATCAATGAAAAACTGCAGGAAGAGTTCGATGATATCGATATCGATTCGGATGATATTGATGAATACCTTGCGGCCGAAGCTGAACGTTATGGAGTATCTACTGAACAAATGCGTAATGTATATGCGCAAAATCCACAACAACTGGAAAGCCTCCGAAACCAGATTCGTGAACAGAAAGTATTTGACCGACTGGAGGATAAAATCCAGGTGAATGAACTCTCACTGGAGGAATACGAGCAAAAGCAGGAAGAAAAACAATCGAACGATTCAGAAGCTAATTCTTAAATAATTGCAAAGTTAGTACTTATTATGGAAAAGCAACCATTATATGAAATGCCGGACGTAACCTCGGAAGCGGATACGCAGACCGCCAGCAACCTGGTCCCCATGGTTATTGAGACCACGCAACGGGGTGAGCGGGCCTATGATATTTATTCGAGACTGCTGAAGGATCGAATAATCATTCTTGGGACCCCCATCAATAATGCGGTGGCCAGTTCCATTGTAGCTCAAATGCTTTATCTGGAGTCAGAAGATCCCGAAAAAGATATCAATCTGTATGTTAACTCGCCGGGGGGCGTGGTTTCGGCAGGACTCGCCATATATGACACGATGCAGTATGTAAAATGTGATGTGGCCACGACCTGCGTGGGAATGGCGGCTTCTATGGGAGCTGTTCTGCTTACGGCCGGTGCGGATGGAAAACGCAGTATGCTTGAAAATGCCCGGGTCATGATTCACCAGCCTCTTGGCGGAGTGCAGGGTCAGGCCAGTGATATCGAGATAGAGGCGAATGAAATTGTTCGGATCAAGCAGCGCCTTAGCGAAATCATTGCCCATCACAGTGGTCAAACCCCGGAGAAAGTGAAAGAGGATACGGATCGCAATAAGTGGATGTCGGCCAAGGACTCCGAAGAATATGGATTAGTAGATCGGATTATGGATCGCGACAGTAAACGTAATGATGGTGACGAGAATTCAGAATCCTAACGCTCCTACAGGCTGTTATTTAAGTTCTGAAGCGAATTAAGATGTAAGGATTACCAGCTTTGCGTATCGTAACCGATAGTAACCAATCAAAAGAAGCATCTAATTTAACGTATGAGTAACGACAAGAGCAATAATAAAGAGGAACAAATACACTGTTCTTTCTGCGGCCGGTCGAGCCATGAAGTCAATAGTATGGTGGCCGGTCCGGATGTGTATATCTGTGACCGGTGTGTAGCCGATGCCTCCGGTATTGTGGAAAGTGACTTGTCTTCTATGGCCAAACAGCGCGAGGCGCGTTATCAGAAGCTGCTGAAGCCGGCCGAAATCAAGGATCGCCTGGATGAGTACGTTATCGGACAGGAGCAGGCAAAGAAAACTCTGTCTGTAGCGGTTTATAATCATTACAAGCGAATCAGCGGTGAAGAGCAGGGCGAATTTAAAAATACCGAGATCGAAAAAAGCAATATTATGTTGCTGGGCCCGACCGGAAGCGGTAAAACCCTGTTGGCTCGGACACTTGCCAATATCATTGATGTCCCCTTTACCATAGCTGATGCCACGGTCTTAACGGAAGCTGGCTATGTAGGGGAAGATGTTGAAAGTATTTTGTCTAACCTGCTGCAGTCAGCCGATTGGGACGTTGATCAGGCTACGCGGGGCATTGTGTATATTGATGAGGTGGACAAAGTGGCCCGCAAGAGCGACAATCCCTCCATCACCCGTGATGTTTCGGGGGAAGGAGTCCAGCAGGCCTTGCTCAAGATCCTGGAGGGTACCACGGCGAATATACCGCCCAAAGGCGGACGTAAGCACCCGGAACAAAGTTTTATCCAGGTGGATACCCGGAATATTCTATTCATCTGCGGCGGGGCGTTCAACGGGTTGGACGAAGTTATTTCGCGACGACTGTCGACCAGTTCCCTCGGATTTCACTCGGCGGGACAGATGAAATTTGACAAGGAAGATCCTGAAATATTCACTCATGTCGAACCGGAGGATCTCCAAAAATATGGTCTCATCCCTGAGCTGATTGGTCGTCTGCCGGTCATTTGCGGACTGCACGAACTGAGTCACAGCGCAATGAAGGAGATACTGCTCAAACCAAAGAACGCTATCGTCAAACAGTATAAGAAACTGTTCAAGATGGAAGGGGTTGAATTGATATTTGAAGATGAGGCGCTGGATGCTATCGTCGTTAGAGCACGAAAGCGTAAGACCGGTGCCCGGGGACTCCGTTCGATCATGGAAAGTGCTATGTTGGATATCATGTTTTCCATGCCGTCGATGGAGAATATCGAGAAATGTATTATCACGGAGGATACGATTAACGACAACGCACCTCCTGTCTATGAAAAACGAAAAGCATCCGCCTGAAAAAGGTGAAAGGTGAAGGGTGAAAGATTTATTTGGACAGGGTTTGGTTAAGACCGTATGCGCATATAAGATTTTATTTTTACCTTCACCTTCCAAGCTCTAGGCAGCGGTCGGGATAAGATTCAAAGTTGAGCGTGCGAATATCGAGAATTTTATAACCATAAATAGAATGCAAGCTCGTCTTAGCGTTCACCTTTCACCCTTGACCTTTTACCTTACTGTTCTATGCGACTAAGAATTCCGACCAATCGGCTTAAGATTATTCTCATTTTGTTGCTTGTACTGGTCGGGATAGGTACGTTTGTATATAACCAGTACCTGATCAACAATCTCTTGCAGCAGGAGCGCACGGCCGTTGAGTTATGGGCTAAGGCTATTGAATATGCGGGGCGGCCGCTTCATAAAGATACCCGCCAGGATCTCGAACAACTTGCCGGAGAGCTCGAACAGCTGGGAGGGCTTCCCAATGGAGTTCAGAATAGCTGGGTCCGTGTAATTCAACAGGCCGAATCTGAACTGGCCAATGTCTCACTAGACCTGGCTTCCGAATTGATTGTGCAAAATCGATTTCGGATACCCTCGGTGGTTGTGGATGAGCAGGGCAACATCAAGTTTACCCGTAATATTGACGAGGAAAAGCTAACCGACCAAAGAATTCAGGAGCTCAAACGGGCCAATCCTCCGATCGAGATTGAAGTGGGAGGGGTGGAATCCAGTCAGACCCAATATGTTTATTATGGAGAAAGTTTTACGGTTCGGCTTTTGCGTTATTTTCCCTACGTACAAATAGGATTGCTGGCCCTTTTGCTCGGCATCGGGTATACTACCTACAGCAGCATACGAAGAGCCGAACAGTCCAGCCTCTGGGTGGGAATGGCCAAGGAAGCAGCCCACCAACTTGGAACTCCTATTTCGAGCATGTACGGGTGGATTGAACTTTTTAAGGAACGGAATCAGGATGACGAGTCGAGTTTAAAAATTGCCAACGAGCTGGAGAATGACGTTAAGCGATTGCAAAATGTGGCTGAGCGATTTAATAAAATTGGATCTGAAGCCGAACTAAAACCCCGCCGTATTGCTCCCATTCTTCACCAGGTTATTGACTATATGGAGCGTCGTCTCCCCCAGCTTGGAAATAACGTAAAGGTCCACCGTGAGATTAATGATAATGTCAAGGTGAACGTGAATGTGGAACTCTTCCAGTGGGCGGTGGAAAATCTGGTTAAAAATGCCATGGATGCCATCAAATCAGCCGAGGGAAACCCCTATGTCTCTGTTAAAACGCGTCACTCCAATGGCGACTTGTATATCGAGGTGGAGGATTCCGGCAAGGGGATCGAGAAAAAATATCACAAAGAGATCTTCAAACCCGGCTACAGTACAAAAAAACGGGGATGGGGACTTGGTCTGAGTCTGACTAAACGTATTATCGAGGAGTATCACAATGGAAAAATATACGTCAGCGAATCCACTCCCGGAAAAGGGACAACCATACGGATCGAAATGAAACAGACGAATAAGGTGAAAGGCGAAGGGTGAAAGATTGCTAAGAAATTGTTTCAGGGTTAAAGATTGGAAAAACTGATATTGCTGGATTGTTTAACTTTCATTTTCGTTTCAAGCAAGGTAACCAGGCTTAGAGGTTCTGAAATAGAAAAAGGTTATGTAATGGGAATGCTATTCGGAAGCAATCTTTCACCCTTCGCCTTTCACCTTCAATTACTTCACATCCTGTTCATTCTTCTACGTCGAATCCTTTCTTTTCGGCGTATTCCAGCAGCTCGGATCGCAGCAGATTTCGTCCCCGGTGCAGGCGTGAGCGAATAGTGCCGATGGGTACGTCGAGCATGTTGGCAATTTCTTCGTAAGTAAATCCTTCAACGTCGCAAAGCAAGACGACGGTCCTGAAATCTTCGGGAAGCTGATCAAGTGCTTTGGAAATATGGTCGTCTATTAGCTCACGAAACATTCGATCTTCCAAATCCGAGGTATCCGTACGCTCGTCGCGGATTGTTTCATAGAATGTGGCTACTTCGTCGTAATCTACCTGGTTGGGTTTTTTAGACTTCTTGCGGTAGGTATTGATATAGGAGTTTTTGAGTATGCGAAAAAGCCAGGCCTTGGCGTTGGTTCCTTTTTCATAGCTATCGAAAAAACGGTAGGCTTTGACAATAGTATCCTGTACCAGGTCCTCCGCATCATTGGGATCGGACGTCAGACGCAAGGCAAAATTGTACATTGCATCAAGGTGTGGGAGGATCTCTTTGTTAAAATCCTCTTGTTTTTTTGACTCCTCCTTTGTTAGATCTGCCATCCCATTATACGAAGTATATTACTGATAACATGCAAATCCGAAACTGATATTAATTTACAGTTATGTCAAATTGTATCCAAAAAAAGAAATTGGACGTCACGTTTTCTTTTGACTCCAATGCATGTTCCAATGATGTAAAGGAAAGTGCAGTAGGAGGTATTTGTGATGAGCGCTGGCAGCTATCGATATTTTTTGTGCCAGGTGAATATCAAGGTATAGCAGCTTTTGCCAATATACCCCCCATAACAATCAATTTATGCAAATAACTTGTTCGAATTTTATAATATAGAGAATATTAAACTATTTAAACTGCAAAGTTATTGTTTATTTCTGCTGTAATACATCCCCATTACAAAAATGACACGACCATAATGTCATATATTGCGTGCGTCCACGCAGCCAGACCGAACCCGCGAAGTATATAGATGATATTAAGGGCTAATCCGAAAAGAAAGCGAAATAAAAACGAGTTCACCGTAAAAGGGTCGCCGAGTGTCCCCGTATAATGAGCCATGCTGAAGATCAATGCACCCACCAGGACAGCCGCGATATTGGACTGCCAGTTTTTGTTAAATATGAATTGAAAAACTTTAATTAAGACGTAGATCAGAAAGACCCGGAAGAAAAGCTCCTCGTATAAACCGGCCCCCAGGGAAAGGGCAATTTGTTGAAGCATGGGTAGCTCTTCGATCGACGGAGGACCAACCAGCTGTAACGTATTACTTAGGAAGGAACTGATTAGTATGGAGAGTAATAAGGCATACATTACCGCTTCCAGAAGCATCATCAGAAAATAATGGGGATATATGTGCTGCCGGTGTTTACGGTCGCGCCAAAAAATCAAAAGTCCGATGATAGCGGCCAACAATAACGTAATCGAAAGAGTGTTGTACCCGACAAGATGGAATAACTGCTTGATCCATACATCCACCGAAATACGTATGACGGAGCCGGGCTCGGGTTGAGTAATGATGATCAGCATTTCGTACAAAATCAGCAGAGGTAGACTGATCAGGTAGCTGTAGACCAGCGATTTCGAATGGTCAAAATATTTGCGGAAACCGGTGGAAATAGTCATGGTTGCCGGTAGATATGAACTCTCGACGAGGGCGCAGAAAGTTGAAGGACCCGGTAGGCACGTTCCGAGAGTTTCAATTTATCCTGTTCGGTGCGGTCGTTAACTTTTACAAAAGTTCCGCGTCGGTTTTGGACGTTCTCCACATAAATGATGCTGCCAAGTGAAATTGACGGGTGAGCGGCTGTCAAGGCTTCGGGATTGTATAACTCACCGCTGGAGGTGGAAGAAGCCTGCTTGTCATCTTGGTAGCGTGTGGCTGAAATCGTGCTTAGCAAGTGCATTTGTGCATCCACCCGGTATGGATTTTGGTAGGCGACCGATGGCGGATTCAAAACGGTAAGTTTCTTGCCGGAGAAGATATCGTCCGGGGTCGTTTCCGGATTAAGACGGGCGAGTTCGACCGAATCCATCGCAAATTTCTGAGTGATGTCAGGCCAGTTTTGTCCGGATTGAACGGTATATCGCGTAAATTGACCCTGGGGGGCTCGTCCGCTGGCTTTGGCGGCAACCGATGGGGTCGGGGTCGGTTGACGTACCAACAATCGCTGGCCAACACGTATATTGTCTGAGGTAAGATTGTTCAGCGATTTTAACTGCTGAACGCTCATATCGTGTGCTCGAGCAATCTCGTAAAGCGTATCTCCATTTTTTACCAGGTAATAGCTGCTGGAAGCCTTGGTGTCGTCGGGTTCCCCGGCAGTGGGTTCTGTATCAGTGGATTTGGGTTCAGCGGTGGACTTGCCGGGGGTTACCTTTAGTATTTGTCCGGGTTGAAGCTGATTAGACTCCAGGTTATTCCACTCTTTGATTTGATCGATCGACACTTCATATTGTTGAGCGATGCTAAAAAGGGTTTCTCCTTTTTGAACAGTGTGAGTGGAAGTGGTTTGCTGGGCCCATGAAACGGGATGGGCCGGCCCTGCCCATAAGAATCCTCCCAGCAGGAGATATAGGAGATATCTGATTATGTATTCTGTCAAGGTGAAATTCGGGTTATTCATCATCCCATTTCAGTAAAGATTTGGCTTCTTGTAATTCGGACAGGGTGCGCTGTTCGTTTTGTTCTTGGGCGACCTCAATGCCCTCATCATATATATCTATGGCTCGGTCGACTTTATCCTGTGATTCATAGAGTTTACCCAAGTGGTAATACACCCCGACGTAATCGGGATCATCGTTTCGGATTGCTTCAAATAGCTTTCTAGCTTTATCGGTCTCGTCCTGCTTCAGTAATTCCAGGGCCAGGGCAAACCTGGTAAACGAGTCGTCCGGATTATCCTTAAGATACTTTTTTAATGTGGCGATTTTATCATTCATATAAACCGGGTCTTACCCTGATGCAGCAATTCGTCCGAGAACGTCCGGCACGCATATTTATAAACTGCCTGGACGGTAAAAATATTTCAGTTTTTATCGCTGTAGTAATGTTGTTCAATTTCTTTAATGGAATCGCCGCCGTATTTTTCCAGAAAAGCATTGGCCAATACGGGTGCGATCACATTTTCAATGACCACTATGGCACGTGGAAGAGCGCAGACATCGGAGCGTTCGTAACGAGTGTCTTGTTCTTTTTTGGTATTGATATCGACCGTTTTCAACGGTTTAATCATAGTCGGTATTGGTTTCATGACACCCCGAACGATTAACGGCATACCGGTGGTCATGCCTCCTTCCAGACCGCCTGCGCGATTCGTACGACGTTTGAACTCACCGTCCTGGTGAATAATCTCATCATGTACCTGGTGTCCCATGCGCCGACCCGCTTCAAAACCGAGGCCAATCTCAACGCCTTTCATAGCCTGGGTCCCGATAACCGTTTGCGCTATTTGCCCACCGATTTTTCGATCCCAGTGAACGTAGCTGCCCAAACCGGGCGGCAGTCCGGTAACTACGATTTCATAATGGCCGCCAAGCGAGGTTCCCTCTTTGCGTTTTTTCTTGATCAGATCGACCATCTGTTGGGAAAGATTTTCATCGAGGCACCGCACCTCTGAATCATCCGCCTTTTTGAAGATATTTTCTGCGCCAGACTTCATAAGCGGATCGACCATCTCACGAACCTGCTCCCACCCGTCAAAACCGACATTGCCGAGTTGGATAACATGTCCCCCGATCTCGATGCCGAAGTGCTTTAAAAATAAGCGGGCGATGGAGCATAAACCGACTCTCATCGCAGTTTCCCTCGCACTGGACCGTTCGATCGCGGGACGAATGTCGCCGAATTGATACTTTTGATTACCCACCAGATCGGCATGACCCGGGCGGGGTACCGTAATGGGATCTACATCTTTACCATCCCCTTCCTTGGACATAACCTTGGGCCAATTGTCGTCATCTTTTTCATAAGCCCGGTTAGGCATAATTAATCCGATGGGGCTGCCCATGGTTTTGCCAAAGCGGACTCCCGACTGAATCTCCGCACGATCTTTTTCAAACGCCATCCGACCGCCACGGCCATATCCTTTTTGGCGTCGTGCCAGGTGCAGGGCGATTTCATCTTCGCTGAGCGGAAGCCCGGCGGGAATACCTTCTATAATTCCTGTAAGTCCGGGACCGTGCGATTCACCGGCTGTAAAGTAACGTATCATAATATTGGTTTAGGCTTGAGTTTTAAAAAGTGGTGAATTTTGGCCGATCTTTTTTATAAAGTCGTGTTCGGAAACACGTTCGGAGAGAGACCGATCGTCGTCACAACCTTCAGTACGCAGTTTTTCGATCCGGTCCACGTCTCCCAATACAATGAGTGAATCACCTGCTTTCAGGCGATGGTCACTACCCGGATTGAAGACCAGTTCCTCACTGTTGGCGGGTATAACTCCGACAATCACCACAAAATATTTCTGCCTGATTTCACTTTCGGCCAGTGTTTTGTTTTCCAAATGTGATCCTTTAAAGACTTTGGCCTCGTCAAAGACGTGATCCTGGGTCATGCCGCCCATAATATTCTCTATAAACTGATCGACATAGGGGCGCAGAATCACATTGGCCATGCGGTCAGCTCCAATCTCGTAAGGGGAAATCACTTTATTGGCACCTGACCGAAGAATTTTTTTGGTGTTTTGATGCCGGTTGGTGCGAACCAGGATAAACAGGTCTTCGTTCAGTTCACGTGCAATCAGGGTGGCGAAGACGTTATCCTCATCCCGGGACAGTGCACATATCATCCCGTCTGCTCGTTTTACGCCGGCATCCACGAGGGTATCTTCCTCCTGGGCGTTTCCTTCTACATAAAGGATTTGGTCATCCTCAAGGCGTTCGATAGCATCAGCACGGTTATCGACTACGACCACCGGAACGTCGGCGCCCTTAAGATCCATTGCTATGCGATGACCGATGCGCCCGTAACCGCAAACGATATAATGATTGTTAATTTTTTCGAGCTGTTTTTTCATAGTGCGTCGCCTGAAAAGTTGACTTTCAAAAAGAAGTTGGGTGGTTTGGGAGGCTATATAAGCGATTATGCCGATTCCCAGCAGGGAGATAGCGATAGTAAACAGTCGTCCTCCCATCGAAAGGGTTTTAACTTCGCCGAAGCCGATCGTGGTAATAGTGATGAAGGTCATGTAAAACCCTTCGAAAAATTCCATGCCTTCTATAAAATGATAACCGATCGAACCGATAACAAAAATAAAGAACAAGAACAACACGGCCAGGTAAACCCGACGTGCTACGATGTTATTGACAATGTCGTTGTAAAACCGAAACAAAGTGCTGGTTGTTTACAGGGAAGTTTGAATGCTTAGTTGCGTTAATGCGCCCATCTTACTGTACGAATTACGGCTGAAATCAAACTGGATATCGCGAATGGTAATACCAATCCCGTAGCTGACGCCCGCCATATCGAGGCGTTCGTTGGTTTGTAGCTGTTTATGTTTGTAGTAATTGTATCCCAGACGTAGAAAAACATTACTGCTGATGATGAATTCTCCACCCATTACAAGGTGACGCATAAGGTCTTCGCCAAAGGCCGGATCCTCTGATTCGGTGGCGATATGACGAGGCCATTCATTCAATTTGGTGCCCATGAGAATAATTCGCAAGGGGGTGTGGGTTAATCGTTTGGTGATAGCAACGGCCATATTCAGCGGCAAATCTTCGCGACGGGTGTCGTAGGTCGATGTTTGATATCCTGCATGATTAAGACTGGCACCGATCGTCAGCGATTCATCCGGCCGCATATACAATGCGCCTAAACTTAATCCAATGCCCGTGGCTTGGTAGATGTCCATACCCGAATAAATTAAATCGAGGCTCCCCCCGTATTGAAAATGTTTAGAATAGCTTCTCCCGAAGCCCAGGCTCAGGGCGAGATCGGTGGCATTAAACGTCCCCAGCTGATTTCCCAGTTCGTCTTTTTTGTCGATTTGTCCATAATTTACGTAACGAACTCCCACCCCAGCCGTCCCATAACCCTGAATATGATAAGCGCCGCTGAAGAAGCCCACATTGACATCCGAGAGGTGGTTGATATAGGATAGGGAGAATTGCCGGTGCTGGTCGGCATGCAGATAGGCCGGATTTTGCTGGAATAATGCCACATCGGCATCGTTCAAGGATATGTGTGTGCCTGCAAGTGCGGAAGATCGCGCCGAAGTGGGCAAATTAAGAAAGCGAAATACCGTATTGTCAAGGCTTTGTGCAGAAGCCGTCAGCAGCAGGCTGCTGGCAATGAATAAGAGTAAAGATGCCGTAATTCGATGAAGCGTTTTATCCACGAGATATCAGGTTGTTGATTTACATACAAGAGCTGGAAAAGCAGGTATAACAATATAGGTTAAAATCGAGGGCCACGAAATCCATTCTACTTCTTATATTAACGGATTAATCGTGGATTATTTCATAAATTGATAATAGCAGTGATTTTTCAATATTCAAAAGCAACATGAGTCCATTAAGACAATTCGGGGAATATTGCAACTTACTTTACAAGGGTGTTCGTTCAGCGACTGAAGTTGGAATGTATCGTTCCAACCTGACGAATGAGCTGGTCAAGATTGGCTACGAATCCATGCCTATTATTATCCTTACCGGGATATTCAGTGGTGCTGTGATGACCATACAGACTTCCTATCAGCTTCAATCCGCCTTGATACCGAAGTCCACTATCGGCTCCATTGTTTCCAAGTCGATGATCATAGAGTTGGCGGCCGTGGTGAGCAGCCTGGTGCTCGCCGGAAAAGTGGGAGCCCGGATATCGACCGAATTGGGAACGATGCGGGTTAGCGAGCAGATTGACGCACTGGAGTCGATGGGTTTTAATTCGGTTTCTTTTTTGGTCATACCCCGTATAATTGGAGGAATAATCATGTTTCCCGTACTATACCTGGCCGCTGCCGCATTTGGCATTGGCGGAGGAGTCCTGGCCGGAGTGGTATCGGGCGCTTTACCCGCTTCGGAGTTTATGGAAGGAGCGCGCACCTTTTTTCATCCGGCGGATGTGTTATTTGGACTTATAAAAGCCACAGTTTTTGGATATATTGTTACTTCAATTGCATGCTATAAAGGATATTATGCAACGGGAGGCGCTGAAGGCGTGGGTACGAGCACGACGCGTGCAACGGTTTTGGGCTGTATCTATGTATTGTTGGCCGACTTGATTCTAGCTACGATTCTTCTTTAGATCAGGATGTGACATGATTAAGATCAGAAATTTACAGAAAAGCTTTGGCGATAACCTGGTATGGAGTGATGTGAGTTTTGATATCCACGACGGAGAAACGATTGCCATCATCGGCCGTTCCGGATGCGGGAAGTCGGTCTTGATTAAACACTTCATTGCCTTGTTGTACCCCGATCAGGGAGAGGTCTTTATAGATGACAAGGAGGTGTTTGAGTTGCCTTATACTGAACTGCGGAAGATCCGTCAACGATTTGGCGTATTATTCCAGGGGTCAGCCCTTTTTGATTCGGTGAGCACCTTTGATAATGTGGCTTTTCCGCTTCGCTACTTTACTTCCCAAACGGAAGAGGAAATCAGGGAAAATGTAAATAACGCCCTGAAGATGGTTAACCTGGAAGGAGTGGGGCCGAAGTCGACGGCCGAGTTGTCCGGGGGAATGCGTAAACGCGTCGGGGTGGCCCGTGCGATTGTGCATGAACCCGATTACATTATGTACGATGAACCCACTTCTGGGCTGGATCCGCAGACGTCAGACGAGATCAATGAGCTTATGATGGATATGGCTGAAAATCTTGACATAACCTCGATCGTAGTGACTCACGACATGCACAGCGTATTGAAAATTTCCGAGCGAGTGGCTTTTCTCGATCAAGGTGCGCTGAGTTGGCTAGGGTCGTTGGAGGAGATGAAACATACGGATTATAAGCCGTTGGTTAATTTCATGAAAGCTAGTGAATATCAAATAACAAATAAATCAAAGGAGAGCGTATAAGTGGCACGTTTCAGCAATGAGTTAAAAATTACCTTAACCGTTCTTGGAGCCGCGCTGGTAGCCTTTATCGGCTTTCGGTATATACAGGATATTCCCCTGTTTCGCCAAAGCAATCGAATCTATGCTACCTTTCATCGAGTAGATGGGCTCAATCCCGGAAGCTATGTGTATGTAAATGGTGTTAAGGTAGGGTCCGTCAAAGAAGTTCAGCTCACCCAGAACGACAGTGTGCGGATCGCCATGAATATCGACCTGGATAATCGGATCCCGAAAGGATCGATGGCAATCCTGAAACCCATGGACCTTTTGGGATCGAAGGCGGTCGTCATCGAAAAAAGTGATTCGAATGAGTATGTTAAAAATGGAGGTGAATTAGAGGGCGACTACCTCGAGGGTATGATGTCGTCCTTGAAAGAGGAGGGTGAAAAACTGGGAGGAGATATTTCAAATTCTTTTAATCACTTTAACCGTTTGCTGGAACGCTTGAATGAAGTGGTGGACGATACCAACCGGAGCGAGCTGGATCAAACCCTGAGAAATTTGCGCAGCTCTACCCATCGCATCGCCCGCTTATTTGAGCAAAAAGAACAGAAAATAAACCGCAGCATCGATCACGCGCATGGGTTCCTGGAGAACCTGGATACCCTCAGCAGTGAGCAGCGGGATGAGATTAAGCATACGATGGACAACCTGCAGCGTACCAGTAAAGAACTGGAATACCTGACAAGTGATCTGAGAACAACAACCGACAAGCTCAATACCCTTTTGACGAAAATCAACGAGGGTGAAGGGAGCATAGGACTAATGGTAAACGACCCCTCCCTCTATCATAATCTGGATACCTTGAGTGCCAATTTGAAGGATCTTTCGCGCGAATTCAACGAGAAGCCCGAACGTTTCCTTCAGTATATGCGACTGGTAGAAATATTTTAGTCAACACGGGCGGCGGTTCCGAAGCATTAAAATTTTCTGGGTTTTAAGCTATAATAACTCATGAAGTATGAATGGCAATTATCTATTAGCTGTTCATTAACGAAGAAAAGTTTCCGAGCAAGGAACCGCCGCCCGTGTTGACTAAAACGCTCTGAGCATATCTAAATTTCGCTTTTCGGTTGGAATTGCTCTTGAAGGTAGCTTCTTGTATATTTGAAAGCTTACGAGATGGCGAAACTTTTCATATTAATTATTAACTAGCACACAGCTTTTTTGTAATGGGTATAATGGAAAAAATGAGGGGAGCCACCACCTATATTTTGTGGGTGTTGATTATCTCCTTTGGTCTACTCTGGATGTTGGCAGATACACAAGTTTTTGATTCAATGATGCGCGGCCCACGATCGGCCGGAGAAGTGAATGGCGAGGAAATCGGCCTGGATGAGTACCAGCAGCGCATCCAATACTACGTTCAGCAGTATAATCGTCAGAATGAAGGACAGATGACGGCCGAAAGGAGGGCTTATTTTGAGGAGCAGGCCTGGAATGAATTGGTGGCCACAAAAATAATGACCCAGAAAATGAAGGAGATGGGGATCCAGGTCACCGATGCCGAGTTGGTTCAGATGATTACCGGAGAGAATCCGGATCCCTTGATCAAGCGCCAGTTTCAGCGGGAAGACGGCACGATCGACCGTGCGGCGCTCCGCAACGCGATCGAATCGGAGAAAATGACCCGCCAATGGATTATGATAGAGGAGCGGTTGCGCCAGAAACGCCGTCAGCAAAAAATGTCGACGTTCATTCAGGCAGCCCTCGATGTGGGTACTCGTGAAATCAATGATGCCTATGTTGAACAGAATTCCTATGCAGATGTTTCATTTGTGCGGTTTCCCTATGCCGACATATCAAAGGACGAGATAACGGTTAATGATCAGGATCTGAGACAGTACTATCGTGAACACGAGGATCGCTATAAAAGAAAGAAAACGTACCAGTTTGAATACGTAAGTTTTGACAAAACCCCTACCAAGCAGGATACGATGCGGACTATTAAAGAGCTGAAAGGTCTGCGTTCTGAATTTGCGAATACCCGGGAAGATTCGACGTTTCTGGCACGTTATCAAACGGATGCCTCCTACAAGCCCACACGGGTGAAAAAAAGCGAATTAAGGAAGGAGTTCAGCCCGGTTCTTGAATTGGAAAACGGAAAAGTTACGGAGGTAATCAAAGCCGACGACCGGTATCATATCCTGAAAAAACTGGATGAGTCGTCCGATGAAGTCGAGTTTATTCGGTTGACGTACGGGGTGGATGCCGATCCCATTGCTACCGTGGAGGAGGCTCATGAAACAGCCGATGACTTCAGTTACTATTCTGAGCAAAGCAGCTTTTCGAAAGAGGCACAGCGACGAAACAAGGAAGTTAAGAGTGCCTCTGCAACCAAGGGTAATAACTTTATACCCGGTATTGGACAGAGTCGACAGATTATGCAGTTTCTTGAACCAGCCGGAAGGGGCGAGGTGTCACAGCCGATCGAATTGGATAATCAGTTTGTAGTGATAAAAGTAACAGAGATCAAGTCTGCCGGGGTCCAACCGTTTGAGGAAGTGAAAGAACAGATCCGAACCCGGGTGTTGACGGAGAAACGCCGGGCTCGTATGGTGGATCAGGCTTCCCGGTTGACATCAGAAAATGGCACGCTTGAAGAAATTGCAAAAGCAGCCGGGCGTGAGGTGCAGACGGCTGCAGATCTGACATTGGGTTCTGCGACTATTCCTGCCGCCGGGCGTGAACCCAAAGTGGTTGGAGCGATATTCGGTCTCGAGGAAGAGGCCCTTTCCAGCCCGATATCAGGCAATAGTGCTGTTTTCGTAGTACGGCTGGACAGCAAGGATATGGCGGATCCGAACCAGTTGAGTAGTTCGGCCCGGCAAAAACTGGCCCAGAATTTACAACGCCAGAAAACGCAGACGTACATGGAGGTCTGGATGGACCAGTTGAAAGAAAGTGCGGAAATTGTGGATCATCGCGACCAGGTTTTCCGCTAGTACAACATCCGGCTGAACTGAGAGTTTAAAAAGGTGGAAGGCGATGCTTTCCACCTTTTTTTATTTTGAATATCCGGGAGGTTGTTGAACTTTTACATATTTACCCGACAGCAATTGTGGTCAGCAATAGGAACGAAAGATTTTCAAGACCTCCGAGGGAAAGCGACTTTGCAAATTATAAGTATGAGGAGCTGTTTTGAGTAATACCTTTGATGACAATGATCGCAAATGGATGAAGCGAGCCCTCGAATTGGCTGAAAAGGGGGCAGGGTATGTTTCTCCCAACCCGATGGTGGGATGCGTTATAGTTTCAGAAGACGGTCGTTTGTTGGGAGAGGGTTACCATGAGCGCTATGGTGAAAGTCATGCCGAGATTAACGCGCTGGAATCCGTAAAGGATCGAACCAACCTTATTGATGCGACCGTCTATGTTACCCTGGAGCCTTGCTCACACGACGGCAAAACACCACCCTGCGCTGAAAAGCTCGGTGAGTTGCCTTTTAACCGAATTGTCGTTGCCATGCAGGATCCGAATCCCGAGGTGGATGGTCGGGGAATTCGGCACCTGGAAAACCAGGGGATACAAGTTGATGTCGGGTTGATGGAGAAGAAAGCCCGCGGGTTGAACGAGTTTTTCCTGCATCATGTTACTCACCTGGAGCCCTTCGTGACCCTGAAAATTGCCCAGACAGCCGACGGATACATTGCTGCACCGGATGGCAAGGCGCGTTGGATTACAGGGGATGCATCCCGGGAGAGAGTCCATTTGTGGCGCAGCCGTTATGATGCCGTCATGGTGGGTCGAAATACGGCACAAATGGATAATCCGCGGTTAACGGTGCGTCATGTGGAGGGACGGCAGCCTCGCCGGATCGTCGTTGACGGGAAGAAAGAGCTTTCCGGAGATTTGAACTTGTTTTCAGATCAGTATGAGGAAAAAACGATCGTGATAACCCACGGGGAAGGTGAACAGGGAGATGAAGATGATCCGATGCTGGATATTCTCAAATCAAACTATTTCCGGGGTAAGACGATCAGAGTTCCCCCCTATCAGGGGCATTCGGACCTCAAAAAAGCCTTCAAGGAGCTGTATAATATGGGTATTACCTCGATCCTGGTGGAGGGCGGTCAGGCGCTTTCCCGCGCACTTCTTCGTCGAAACCTGGTGGATAAACTTGAACTCTTCATAGCCCCAAAATTGCTGGGAGGAGGAATGCGATCGGTCACGGGATTGGGTATTCACCATGTTGACGAATCTATTCGTCTTTATGATGTAGGATGGCAACAGGTGGGCGACGATATGTTATTGTCAGCTTATTTGTAATATTTCTCTTTTAGCAGGACGAGGTGAGCCGGGCGGCGGTTCCGAAGCATTAAATTTTCTGGGTTTTAAGCTGTAATAACTCATGTGGTGTTAATGGCAATCTACTACTAGTTGCCCATTAACGAAGAAAAGTTTCCAAGCAAGGAACCGCCGCCCGGCTCGCCGTCCATCTCCGGAAGGAGTTTGGGTTGTTGGTGTTTTGGTTAAGGTCAAATAGATTGGAGGGTGGCTTTAATACAGAAATAGTTAACATGTAAGTGATCAATTAAAAATCTGATATGTTTACGGGACTAATTGAGGAAGTGGGTACTATAGACGCCATGGAGGCTATGGAAGGGGGACGCCAAATGCAGATTCAGGCTTCCTTTGCCGACAATTTGCGCGTGGATCAAAGTATTAGCGTAAACGGAGTCTGTCTTACGGTTACTACCCGCGGAAGTGGTGTTTTTACCGTGCAGAGCGTGGAAGAGACCCTTCGGAAGACCACCCTGGGGTTGCTGCAGGAGGGAGATCCGGTGAACCTGGAGCGTTCGCTTAAACTCGACGACGGTATTGAAGGACACCTGGTCCAGGGACATGTGGATGGCGTGGGCAAGATAAGCACGATCTCTGAAGAGGGAGCCGATCGATTATTCGAAATAGAATACCCGGCAGAAAGCAGGGATTTGGTGGTATCACGGGGAAGTATCGCCGTGGATGGCATCAGCCTCACTGTAGCACGAATTGAACGGGATCATCATTTCACGGTGGCCATCATACCTTATACAATCGAGCATACCAATTTAAGCAGCAAACGGGAAGGGGATCCGGTGAACCTGGAGTTTGATATGTTTGGCAAATATGTGGTGAACTACCTGGAAAGTCGAAATCGTTCGTCAGATGCAGATTCGGCAGATACCGCCGATGATATTACCGCTTCCTGGCTTAAAGAACGTGGTTATTAACGGTAACGCCCACGTCCGAGGTTGCCCGAGCTGCGTTCGAGATTTTTCAGGATCGGCAGTTTCTGGAATAAGCTCTGCAGCTGACTGTTGTTGATACGCAAGCTGAAAAGATAGAATTGGAATTCGCCAAACGGATTCATCTGAAAGGAAAGGTCCCACATATGAAGTTCGCGATTCAGCGTAAATCGGCTTGGGGTAAGATTCTGGTCGACAAAATCATATCCAATACGGGTTTGTACCCTCCATTTTGGGGATAGTCGAAACTGAATACGTTCGACATTCAAGATGGCACTTTTGCGATTTTCACCTCTCGGACTATAGTTCCATGAATAGGAAAAGTTCAGAGAAAATGACCACGGAGCGTCAATGTCAGCCACCGGTTCCGCATTAAATCGAGGGGAGACGGAACGGAATTCGGACTGGTTAAAGGGATCGTACCGGCGAGGAAATTGGTATTGGGTTCGATGCGGCTTGGATCGCCCTTTGCTGGAAAAACGAGTGCCGACGTTTAGACTGAAACGCGTGAGTTGTGCCAAACGATCGGATTCGGTAATCAACAGGCGGTCCACTAATTGATTGTCGGCATCACGCGAATAGAGATTAAAGGTTGCATTGCCGTTTACCGTGAAATCGCGGATGTTGGTGGAATAGGATATATCCAGATCACTCAGTTTAAGGCTGTCAGCTGCAAAGTTATAACCGATGCTGGCATCCAGGCGATCGATTAATCGGATGTTATTTTCATTTTTTTCCCCGGTCGAGTCACGTTTCACCTGTTTAGCTTCAAAAGTATTCCCCAGGCTGAAATTAATGCGGCGTTGTTCTCCCCGGCTTGGACCGCCCACCACCCCGTTTTCGAAAATGGAATACTGTCGGGTACGGCCACTGGAATCGACTTGAACCTGCCGGTAATATCCCCAGAAATCAGTGCTGAAATCGGGTCGATAGCTAAAGCTAATGCGGGGCTCCAGGGTGTGCCGAAAACTTTGCAGCGAGCCAATACTCCGGTTCCAGATACCATAAATACGGGTATTGATACCGAAGTTGGTGTTAAAGTCGCGGGCCGCGGTGAATCCCTGGACTTTACGGGTAACGACATCCGGTTGCTGAGGATCGGTCGTGGGCTCCCAGGATTTTCGAATCGTATTCGGATACCAGTATTCGGTAAGCCGGAGACTCAAATTGGTGTTGTAAAACTGGCTGGACAATAGATTATTCAAAGAGATAGATCCGTTATGGCGCATACCGATGCGATAATGCTCGTTGTTGTCGGTGGCATCGCGATATTTTGCGGGATCCCATAATGTTTCAAACCAACCGTATTTAGCACTGTCAGCGGCAATCGGACGATAACTGAAATCGGATTGTATCTCGCTGCTGTAATTGAGACTCAGATTTTCATACCAACTCGTCTCTTCCCCCCTGCTTGTTGCATTCCGAAATGGCGAGAAAGAGTTGACATTAAAGGAAATGTTCGGGGCCGAAAAAGTTGCAGTATTGTTCTTGAAATCATGGCTTTGACTGGCGGAAATGTTGAAACTGTAGTTGTTAGAGGGAGCATTGTAATTATAGGATAAACGGGAAGTGGTGCTGGTCTGCGCCCGTTCATCCGGGTCGTAGGAGTTGCGCTGGTAATAGTCGGCAGTCCGCAGATTGATATTCGCCGAGATATTGGCGTAGGGAGAAAAATCCTGGTTGTGACTGATCGACAAACGTTTGTTGGTTCTGACGCCGAAGTCGGGATCGGTTTTCTCCAGTCCCCGCTCCCGAGAATATCCTATAGAGATACTTCCGTTAAAATCATTGCGCTTGGCGTAGTCAAACTTAAGATCCCCCAGGAAGGTGCCGGAAGTATAGATGTTGAATTCAAGCTGCCCGGTAAGGTAGTCATTGAAGTATTGAAACCAGCCCAGGTTTTGGAGTCCGATACCTCGACTGGCCTGGTTTTGAAAGGCATAGGTTGGTTCCAGGATGCCGGATTGTCGTTGCTCGATCTTGGCCGGTACATATCCGAATGGAAATACAAGCGGGTAGGGAATATCCAGCAGGTACAAGCGGGCGTTGGTAAAGAAGATTTCTTCGCGGTCAACCACCTTCATACGGTCTGCCTTCAGATAATAGTGCGGGTGGGGTAATTTACAGGTAGAATAGATGCCGTCTTCAATGTAAACGACCTCTTTTTCTGCTTTTTTTACTTTATTACCGGTCAATTTCCCCTCCTTGATGTTAACCCGCGCTACATCAAACCGTCCCTTCTCTGATTTGTAGTTGAAGGCGATGCGGTTGCTCCGAATCTTGCGTTCCTCGCGCTCGAGGACCGGCTGTGACAAGGTGTCTTCAGGAGTTTCGGTTTGGGCCCGGACGATATTTCGATCCAGGTTCAGTGCTACTTTCCCGGCCGTCAGTTTGCCGGCAGTGTGGGTGACCTGGGCCGATCCGTACAAACGGGCTTCTCGATCTCCCTGAAAGTCGAATACCAGCGAATCGGTAGCCTGAAACTGAACGCTTCCCTCTCCATTTTGTTGGGAGTTTTCCGCCCCCCGTTGCTGGTTGCCGGGGATGGTTTTGGCGCCCGACTCGGGAATCCGGGCGGGCGTGGTAAGCGTATCTGCTTGAGTAGTGTCTGTTTCTACGGTGTCGGGCGGAATTGCCGCCGGGGCCGGTTGGGCAGCCGTGGTATCAGCCGTTTGTTGAGCGAGCATCGTTTGGCTCGGATAGAGAAAAAGCAACAGAAGCCAGCAGAACACTACTCCGGGTAAGATGCTGCTGACGTTGCGTGACATAGGATTGGGATCGACCGATTAAGTTACCATCTATGTTCTGACTTCCTGTTTGAAAGCCAGGCTTGCTGCTCCGAGTAATGCCGCTTTATTGCCGAGTGACTCGTGAATTAATTCGAATCCATCGTGAAAGGTGGCCATCATGTATTTGTATGCCGTTTTGCGGGCCGGTTCCAATATCCAGTCACCTGCCTGGGACACTCCGCCGCTGACAATGATTTTTCGGATATCAAGAATATGGATGTAATTCACGATAGCATATCCCAGTTTTTCGCCCGAAGAATACAGAATTTCCTGGGCCAGTTCATTGCCGTCATTGGCGGCATCGTATAGATCGATGGGCTCCAAATCGTCAAATCGATTGGCAAACTTTTTATAGAGGGGATTGCTGGAATCATGCCGGATGCGGTCGGCGGCATATCGGCTCAGGAATCGTTGTCCGAGATAGGCTTCGATTCCGCCCCGGGTATTGCTGTTGGAAAGCGGCCCGGGGTAGTTGATGATCACGTGTCCGAGCTCACCGGCTGCTCCGGTGGTTCCCCGGTAAAGGTCGCCGTCAAAAATAATGCCGCCCCCTACGCCGGTGCCCAACGTTATCATAATAAAATGGTCAAAATCCTGTCCCTTACCGAAATGATGTGAACCCAGGGCGGCAAGGTTGGCATCATTTTCGACCAGACAGCTAAAGCCGGTACGCTGTTGGATTTCGTTACTGACGTTGACTGATTCCCAGCCCGGTAAATTCGGAGGGTTCTGTACGGTCGTTCGGTCTAGGGAGATCATACCGGGTGATCCCATTCCAACTCCGACCGGTTGTTCGTCGGCGGCGTCAGCGGCTTTTTGTATCGCCTGGCTAAGTCGTGAAAGCACATGGTCTCGTCCTTTGACCGCTTCCGTTTTTAGCGAAAACTTCTTTACAATACCCTTGTCGTCATCGACAAGAGCCGACTTAATATTGGTACCGCCTAAATCGATTCCAATTGCTAGCATGGAGGAAGTCCTTAAAAATCAAATTTTCATGTAATCGAAATTGAAAGTAAATAATAAATTAATAAAACCGGAGAGGAAAGGAAGAATTATAGCCTGTCAAAGATCTTAATCACGAATCTCTACCTTATATACTTTTTCACCTTCTTTGTGCATGCCGTATTTCTCTCGTGCGATTCGATTTAACAGTGAGGTGTCTTGTTTGAGTTCTTTAATCTGTTGTTTAAGCTGTTTCGTTTCGGTCTCAAGCTGATGCGTTTTATGTATCAGTTCTTTTTTTTCCTGACTCAGAGAATAGCGGGTCCATATGCTGTAGGTATCAAAAAACAACATCCAGATGACAATAATACCGCCCAGGAAAAGGAAGAGGTAATTTTTTTTCAATTTAAATGGATTCATGAATTACCCGACTGGCTTAATGGGGAACTTGACGTCAAGTTGCTTCGTCTGCAATATAAGTGGGAGTTGTTTATTTTAAAAGCAGGTATTGAAACCCGGGCGGCGGTTCCTTGCTCGGAAACTTTTCTTCGTTAATGGGTGGCTAATAGTTGACTGCCCTTCATACTTCATGAGTTATTACAGTTTGAAAACCCAGAAAATTTTAATGCTTCGGAACCGCCGCCCGGGTTTCAATACCTGCTTTTAAAATAAACTGAAGGAGGGGTTGTATGCCAGGGAAAGTGGATATAAGCCATCTACCGAAAAAGAGCATGCAGAAAATATCTCCGGCTGGAATTTTTGATTCAGCTAGTCCTGGTACCAGAAGGCTCCCTCAAAATGCTTGATATCCGGGGCGGATTGTTTCGTGTCCCGGATAGAGATGACGTCAAACCGTACCGGTGCGCCATCCATTTTGCGTTCGTACAGCCAGGCCTCGCTGGCTTTGAAAATGTTTCTTCGTTTCTGGTCGGTAATGGAATCCTCCGGCGCCCCGTAGCCGTCACCTGTGCGGGTTTTGACCTCGACAAATATAATTTTTTGTCCTTCGTAAGCTACCAGGTCTACCTCGGATCGTTCAAAAAAGTAGTTGCGCTCAAGTATGGTATAGCCTTTGGACTCAAGGTAAGCGACGGCCAGTTCTTCCCCCTTCCGGCCGGTATTTTGTTTTTCCGATGATGGCATGTTTGGTTGCAGCGGAGTATTGGGAAAGAAGAGTTATTGTTCCGACGAAGAGCTGCTGTTTTGGTTGGACGTTCCGTTATTGCCGGATCCGGATCCATTATTTGCACTACTGGATGAGGCATCCCCGGAGTTGCCGGCTGAGTCTGATCCTTTGTCTTGCTTGTAATCGGTGACATAAAACCCGTCTCCCTTATAAACGACACCGCCACCCCCGCTGATGATGCGTTTTACCTTTTGACCGGTATCCGGACATTCTTCCAGGGGGTCGTCGTTAATGCCTTGCCAGATTTCAAAAGTAGATCCATCCTCACGCTTGTACTCATATGTAGGCATAACCGTAAAATTCTGTTGGTTTGACTTTTCTAATTCAGAACAATCAACGCATTAAAACCGTCTGATCGTATGTTTAGTCTTGTAAAAGTTTCCCGGGGCCGGCGGGATGCAGTCCAGGAATTTTTTCGGCAAAGGATCATTGCAGTGCCTGAAGTCCTTTGTTGAGCCGATCGATGCCCTCTTTCAGATCTTCCATGGAGGAAGCGTAGCTTAGGCGAATGCCGTTGGGTTCTCCAAATGCGTCGCCGGGTACGGCCGCCAACCCCTGTTCTTCCAGCAGGTATAGGCAGAGATCCGTTGAATTTTCAAGGGTATTCCCCTGTTTGGTCGACCGATTCAGGTAATTTGATATATCAGGAAATACATAGAACGCTCCGGATGGCCAGAAGCATTCAATTCCGTCGATGGCATTCAAGGCCTCCACGATATAATCCCGGCGTTTCTGAAACTGATCTCTCATGTGATGGACGGCATCCAGGGGGCTGGTGTATGCAGTTTCGCCGGCTTTTTGAGATATGGCAGAAGGTGCGGAGGTCATCTGACTTTGGAGTTTGGCGACGGCGCCGGCGATAGCAGCAGGTGCGGCCATATAACCGAGACGCCATCCGGTCATGGCAAATCCTTTGGAAAACCCGTTGATAACCACCGTGCGATCTTTAAGTGATGTGTCCGCCTGCAGGATGCCGACGTGATCACGATCAAAGACGATGTATTCATAAATTTCATCCGAAATGATGACAATTTCGGGATATTCATTTAAGACCTCTGCCAATTCAGCCAACTCGTCGCTCGTGTAGCAGGCGCCGGTTGGATTTGAGGGGGAGCAGAGGATAAGGGCTTTGGTATTATCGGTGATTGCATCTTCAAGCTGTTGGGGAGTGAGCTTGTAGTTGTTTTCAAATGAAGTTCGTACGGTTACCGGGGATCCTCCGGCCAATTTTGCCATTTGCGGGTAGGAAACCCAGTAAGGGGCGGGAATGATGACTTCGTCGTCGTCATCTACAAGTGCAAGCATTGATAAAGCGAGCGATTGCTTGGCTCCATTGGAGACCACAATTTGATCGGGTTCATACTTCAAGTTGTTATCACGACTGAGTTTATTGACGATGGCTTCCCGAAGCTCGGGGGTCCCCGTGTTCATGGTATAGCCATGGAATCCCTCTTCGATGGCCCGGGTCCCGGCCTCACAGATGTGCCGGGGGGTATTGAAGTCAGGTTCGCCGGCACTCAGGGAAATAATGGAACGTCCTTCCCTTGCCAGAGATTTGGCTTTGGAGGAAATAGTAAGGGTTTCAGATGGTGATATTGCCTGCGCTCGCTGAGAAATCATAGTAAAATATATTTTAATTGTTTTCGGTCCAGGAGGCTGTCATGTATTTGGCCGGAAAATATCAAAAACTATGTCTTTTTACTAGCCCGGATTCCCATATTAGTGAAATTAGGGCTGGGAGTGTTTCGGACTTTTACTGATTTACTCCGATAGAGTGCTTTATCCTAGAATTTTTGACGCAGCGCGTTAGCGACATGCGGGGGGACAAAGGAGGATAGATCTCCGTCCCAGTAAGCAATTTCTTTGACCAGAGAGGCCGAGACAAAAGTAAGTTGTTCGTCGGGCATCAGGAAAACGGTTTCCACATCGGGTGCCAGCCGTCGATTCATCAAAGCCATTCGAAATTCATATTCAAAATCGGAAACTTGCCGTACGCCCCGGATCAACGTGGTGGCTTCCTTCTTTTGGGCAAAATTCACCAGCAAACCGGTGAACTGGGCTACCTCAACCTGGTCCCGCCAAGGTTTGTCTTCAATAGCTTGGTGAATAAGGTCGGCTCGCTCATCGCCGTTGAATACGGTCTCCTTTTTGTTATTGACAGCAATCGTGACGATGGTGGTATCAAACAGTTCCGTCGCCCTTTCAAGGATGTCGAGGTGTCCATAGGTGAAAGGATCGAATGAACCGGGGTAGAGTGCTGTTCTTCTCATGATATCTGGATTTTAGATCTTAATCGAGCAGTTTGTCATCCTCATCAACGGTTTCGGCGTTAAAAATCGTGATGAGGGTTCGACCATATTCTTTGGTTATGTAGCAGTTGGGATGATCTTCAAAACGATTGTACTTGTTGTGTTCTACAATAAGCCATCCCCCTTCGTTAAGCCAGTTGTTTTGAAAGATTGGATCGAGTATTGGATCGAATGTTTCGTATTTATAGGGAGGATCACAAAAAATAAAATCAACTGGTATGGGAGGCCCCTGGAGAAATTCCTCCACATTGGCACAGCGGGTACTTACCTGGTCGCTGACTTCAAATTCTCGTGAGTAATCTTCAATACGGCGAAGCAGGTATTTGTCGCGGTCCACAAATGTTGCATGGCTGGCGCCCCGCGAAAGGGCTTCAAATCCGAGGTTGCCGGTACCGGCAAAAAGGTCCAGTACCCGGGCATTTTCCAGGAACCGCCGGGAATCTATGGTCGAAAATATGCCTTCTTTGGCGCGACCGGTGGTGGGACGCAACTTATGATTTTTAGGTACATCTATAATTCGTCCTTTCAACAGTCCGGTTATGATACGCATGATCGAAAAAGAAAATGATTGATGTTAAAAATCCAGGGACTAGGAGTCTGTCGGACTTTCACAATTCTACTGCAAAAAAGCCGGCTTTGGGGGATTTCGACCGATTTTTCCTTAAATAGACCCGCTATTTTACGTCAAAATCGGCCAAAACCTACCTCAAAACGGACTTTTTTTCGTTTCGAACCGAAAAATCCGACAGACTCCTAGGAACATCGGGGTTTAGCTGTCAGAGAGCCTCTGCCAAGATAAATATTAACTGCCGTGCCTGGAAGTTAGCCCTTGTAATATGCTAAATAAATAGGGAATCAAAAATTTCCAACCGCCATAAGAATAGCTGGGAAGGCCCGGGTCAGAGGGAAGTTATAATTTCTTTCCGGGGCATCAATTTTCATTTTGTCAAGCGAATTCAGCAAGCATATCGAAGCTGCATCATCCCAGTAAGGCTCTAAAACATCGATGAGTTGATCGGTTTGATCTCCATATACGTAAATATATTCATGCAAGCCGTGGAGCCATTTCAAATGTTCGGCCTTTTGCAGCCATAGGTAGGGAAGGTCGATCAGATCGTCAAACTTGATGTAGGTGGCTGATCTCATTTTTCCCAGCAAAAAGGAAGCGATGCTGACCAGGTTGCGATGAATGGAAACCGTCATGAAAGAACCCTTTTGTCCGGTGTGTTGAGTCCACTGCTGACCCAGTTCAAAATCGCTGAAAAACTCACCACTTCCAATCGGATTGGAAAGCTTGCGATACCCCTCCATTACCTTCTTGTTGCGGACAAGCAGCAGTTTGAAATTCTGATTGCTCAGCCCGAACCAGAATGGTTCGATCAATCGTCGGTCGATACCTCTCATCAAGATATTCAGATATGCTTCCCGTTCGTCAGCTTTATCATAGATCAGTTTGGGAAGTATGCTCCAGCATTCATGAACGGGATGTGTTTGGAGTCGAATCCGGTTGATATGGTACTGGTCCTTGAGCTCTTTGACCGAATCAAGCACAGCCGGGAATGAATCTTCGGAACGAGTGACCAAAGACTCGTGTACATCGAAGTTGAATTCAATAGCTCCAATGTAGGTTAATTGCTTGTCTGCTTCCGGGTCGCTAACGGCATAATAGAGATTACCCGCTGAAAAGCATACCCCCAGATTAGTTCCCGGATCATCCATGCATTTTGTTATCTCCAGTTTGGCGCGTTCAACTCGGTCGTATTTTCCAGACTTCCGATACGGTCTTTCGTATCAGGGTCTTGCAATTTATAGATTTCGGGTCTTAGCGTATCGTTAAGCGTATATTCAAACCGTTTATGAGGGGGGCGGGGAGAGTAAATCATGGAATCGGCCTTGAATTCCTCATTCGGGCTATAGGACTTAAACAGTGAATCTCCGACTACTCTCATCGCCGAGTCGGTTTTGACAAAGTTGACGACGCTGTCGAGTCCTCCTTTCGTGGGGGGGAAATGACCCTTGGTGCGATTGTATTGAACAAGTGCGTCTCTTACATTGCTCATCCGATGCCGCACATGTTCGCGCATTTGCTGGCGTTCTATCACTTCTTGGTAGGGATCTACAATGGCGTGATAGAGCATATATCCCAGGATGATGATAATAACGCCCAATACTACACTCAATATCCGGTTACGAGTATCAATATCCATTTTAATTCCAACCTGTATTTATAAATATTCGATTATTAAAAGTCATAAGTAAGTAACTTGACGGAATGTACGAAAATACATGCAGGTCTGCTTACATGCAAGCAGGCTTTTTACTCATTATACAACAGGGATATGTAAAAAACCGGGCAGCGGTTCCGAAGCATTAAAAAATTTTGGGTATAATCCTGGAATAACTTTAATCGCATATAGGGCCCTTTACCAGTCACTGTCAATAAACGAGGAAAAGTTTCCGAGCAAGGAACCGCTGCCCGGTTTTTTGCATATCCCTTAAATTTATTAGCTTCAAGCGCTTCCGGCAATAAGACTGTTAATTTAGATTCAAGTTTGTGAATAGGCGTATACTGCGGTTAGCCATTCCGAATATATTAAGTAATTTATCTGTTCCGCTGCTCGGAGCCGTGGATACGGCGATGGTGGGACATCTGGAGGATGTGGCTTATCTTGGGGCGATATCGGTAGGCGGTATGATTTTCAATTTCCTGTTCTGGGGTTTTGGTTTCTTGCGTATGGGGACTACGGGATTGACGGCTCAGTCGTTTGGTAAGGAAGAACCCACCTCGGTCGTAATGGATTTGTCGAGAGCCTTGCTGGTCGCTGCCGTAGGAAGCGTGATGTTGATTATACTGCAGGATTTCATTGCATACATAAGTTTCTGGGTGGTTGAAGCGTCGCCAGAAGTAGAACGATTTACCCGCCTCTACTTTTTCATTCGAATCTATTCGGCCCCTGCTGTACTGGGAGTGTACGCATTGAATGGCTGGTTCCTCGGGATGCAAAATGCCAAATACCCTATGTATGTGACGATCGGCCTGAATGCATTGAATATCGGACTGGATGTACTATTTATTTATGGGTTTGGGATGCATGTGGACGGCGTAGCCTGGGGAACTCTGATTGCTCGTTATTTCGGTTTATTTCTGGCTGTCGGGCTATTGTTGTACTCATACCGGGATTATATGCGCCATTTTGTGAGGGACAGGCTCTTAGAGTTGAGAGAGCTTAAAAAATTTGTTACCGTCAACCGGGATATCTTTATTCGAACCCTGTGCCTGATATTCACATTTTCATTTTTCACCGCTAAATCGGCCGAGAGCGGGGACATTATCCTTGCGGCCAATACGATATTGATACAACTTTGGATGATCATATCTTACGGCATTGACGGGTTTGCCTATGCTGCCGAGAGCCTGGTGGGACGTTTTATCGGGGCCCGAGATCGACAGCGATTAAGACAAGCTATTGCTTATTCGTTTATTTGGGGGATTTCTATTGGGGTAGCTGGGTCGGTCGTCTATGGGATTTTCGACCGGACTATATTGAAGATATTCACTAACAAACCGGAGGTCATACAACAGGCCCTTTCCGTATTTGCCTGGACCATTGCGGCTCCGCTGGTGAACAGTTTTAGCTATATATGGGATGGCATCTTTATCGGGGCCACGGCCTCAGTACCCATGCGTAACTCAATGATTATTGCCACGCTTCTCATCTTCCTGCCCGCCTACTACCTGGGGAAAGGAGTGCTTGGAGCCCATGCCCTCTGGATGGCAATGACCTTGTTTATGTTTGCTCGCGGTTTGACCCTGTCACTTTTTTATCCGTCGTATATCATGAAATAGACTTCCTGTACAGTTATATTTTTACAATTATCGATTAGGTTGTATCTTTAGCGTCAGGAAATGGGCACGATCAGATGGTGTCCGGCCGCGTCAGATCCATTTAAATGAGTCAGCGGACCAGTTATTGTAAGCTACTGCAGACGAATGGGTCGAGCTCGATAGCGCGGTGCGTTTATAACTCATTGAATTCTACTTTAACAACTCATGCTCTATAAGCAGAAATATTTTTATTTGTGCAAAATACCTTTGAGCGCCGAGGGACCGTCCGATGTGGAGATTGTGACCAAGGCGGAAGACAACAAGGACTTTCCCCGCGTATTTAAAAAATATGAGGAACTTCGTTCTCATGCATTTAACGAGGACAATCTTTACAGTATAGTCCGGGCCGATGATATCTTTGATTTAATCCGTACCGGATCAGAAGAGGAAGCCCGTGAAGAAGCCTATGAAAAGGCGGAAACTGAAATTGTTACCAACCTGCGTCACCGGGTTATTCATAATAATGACGAAAATGCGCGGGCTATCCTGGAAGAGGTTCATGAAATTGACGTAAATCAAGACGATGAAGAAGAGTGAACCGGTATTATTTTGCCAATTAGATGGGTAAGAAGCCGTTTTACATCATCGACCAGGATAAGTTTTTAGCGGTAGTTGATAAACCACCGGGAATGCTGGCTGTTCCCATTCCAGACAGTAATGTGGAAAATCTTGAGGATTTAGTGGCCCGCGAATTGGGAAAACACGGGGTTACTACCTATACCGTTCACCGCATTGACCGATTTACCAGCGGAATTATGGTCTTTGCCAAGCGTTTCAACGCGTATGAGGAGTTGGTGAGGCAATTTCGCAACCAGGAACCTGAACGCATTTACCTGGCCCTCGTGCGGGGTATCGTAGAGCAGGACGAAGGTGAATTGATCCACTATCTGAAGCTCATTAAAGATGGTTTCCGGAATATTGTTGTTCCCCAAAATGAAAAAGGAGCTACTTTTGCACGCTTGACCTATCGGGTGAAGGAGCGATTTGAGTCGACGACTCTACTTGAAGTTCGTCTCGATACGGGATTAAAAAATCAAATCCGGGTTCAATTTGCAGAGGAAGGGCATCCGGTAGTGGGAGACCGTCACTATGCCCCCGAAGAAAAGAACGAATCGTTGATCAATCGGCAGGCCCTGCATGCATACAAACTCAACCTTCAGCATCCGATCAAACACTATTCTAAAACTTATCAAGCCAAGATCCCTCCTGATATGCGCTCGTTGTTGAAGCACTATCGGAAAAGTCATTGAGCAACCGCCCGGCGGTTCCTTGCTCGGAAACTTTTCTTCGTTAATGGGCAGCTAATAGTTGATTGCCATTCATGCCTCATGAGTTATTACAGCTTAAAACCCAGAAAATTTTAATGCTTCGGAACCGCCGGCCGATAGCTCAATGACGGTTGGCTGTAAATGAAAGAGAGATCATGCAAATTAATAAATAAAAGGTTAACTTGTTAAGATATGAAGCATGTGAGTTTATCAGGCAGCGTTGGTACGCTAATGATAAAAAGAAAAATAATCGTTAAATCTTAAGAAGAGAGGAAAAAATGATAGAGTCACTTCAGGGATTAATCGCCAACAATTTAAGTGATATTGTAGGTCTCGCGTTGAATTTGCTGGGAGCAATAGCAATCCTTATAGTCGGGTGGGGAGCTTCGAAATGGTTTGGCGGAAGAGCCGAAACTTCAGCTCGCCGGTCCAGCAGGGTGGACGATACCCTGGTGCCGATTATCGGGAAAACCGTTCGGATTTTGATTATGATCGTTACCCTGTTGGCTGTATTAAATCAGTTTGGCATACAGACGGCGAGTTTGTTGGCCATTCTGGGTGCTGCCGGTTTGGCTGTGGGACTTGCTTTGCAGGGGACGTTGAGCAATATTGCTTCCGGGGTGTTGATCCTGGTGTTGCGCCCGTTTAAAGTCGGGGATGCCGTGGAGTTGAATGGCTTGTTCGGGGTCATCGATGAAATCGGGCTCTTTGTTACGGAACTGCACACCTTTGACAATATTGCCGTGACCATGCCGAATTCCCAGGCGTGGGGTTTGGTGAAAAATCTGTCCAAGAATGAACAGCGGCGACTGGACCTGGTAATTGGCATCGGGTACGATGACGATATGGATTATGCCATCCAATTGATACGGGAAGTACTTGATAAGGAGGAGCGTATCCTCGACGAACCGGAACCTCTGATAGCGGTTGGAGAACTTGGTGACAGTGCGGTAAACCTGTACGTTCGACCCTGGACCCGGGCCGAGGATTTATGGCCGACGAAATACGATCTGCTGAAGCGTATTAAGCAAAAGCTGGACCAGGAAGGCATTAATATCCCATATCCTCAGCGGGATGTTCATATTCATGGAACTATGAATAATGATCAATAGTGAATCGCACGGATTACATGGTTGGTTACCGGTAAATCCGTCATAAATATTGCGTGAGTAGATAATCTTCCTTAAAATTACCAAATAGACAGTATTGGATGAATCGTGCCTGCGATACGGTCAATGAGTAATGTTAATGTCTGACTCCTGAGTATCCGGGTGCCGATTGAATAGGAAGAAGGAACGGAAATTAACCGAAGTAATGGAAACGAAAGAGTCCAAAGAGAAAGATTCCGGTCAACCAAGCAAAGAGGAAGCCGAAGAAGGTTCCTCAGGCCAACAAGCGGAATCTGAGCATGCAGATACCGAAGATACGTTGGAATACTATCGTGACCTGGTTGAAAAAGCCGAATCGGTTGCCAAACTGGATGACTGGTCCTATGTCTCGATGGAGTTGGACAATATCGGTCATCGCTGGGATGAGGGACCCCAGTATACAAATACCGACCTGGAAGAAGAGGGAAACGAGCTCTTTGAAAAATTTCAGCAGATCTGCGATGATTTTGAAGAACGGAGGAAGAAACACTATGAGGAGTTAAATAAGAAAAAACAGCAGAACCTGGAGCGTAAGAAAGAGCTGCTGGATGAGCTGCGTGAAATCGTTGAAAAAGAGCAGTGGAAAGCTGAAAACAAGGTAAAACGCATTAAGAAAGAGTGGGATAAAATCACCCTGTTGCCGAAAGATAAAGGCGATGACCTGGATGAGGAGTATCAAAAGCTGTTGAGTACTTTTGATGAGCACAAGGTGGATTATTTCGCTTCAAGGGCTCAGCGCGAGGAGGAAAACTTGCAGGGTAAATTGCTGATCCTTGACAAGATGGAAGAACTTGCCGAGTCGATAGACAGTGAAGATGAAAATTGGAAAGAGATTCACAATCGGTTTAAAGATTTGAACCGGCAATGGAAGAAGATTGGCAAAGTTCCCAAGGAAAAACGGGGAGAGGTCTGGGGGCGCTATAAAGATGCCCAGGATAAGTATAATAATCGGAAGTACGAATATGATGAGATCTTCCGTAAAAAATATGATAAGCATCTCGGCAAGAAGAATCAGCTCATCAAGGAAGCGGAAGAATTGACCGAATTCGACGACATCGCCAAAGCTTCCAGTAAAGTTAATAAGTTGCACCGACGGTGGAAAAAAGCCGGCAACCTGCCCCAGAAGAAGGAAAATGAGTTATGGAAGCGATTTAAAAAGGCAACCGACGCATTCAACAAAAAGAAGTCCGAGAACATTGACTTGGTTAAGCAGCAGGAAGAAGAGCATTACCAGCAAAAACTGAAGTTGATTGAGGAGGCCGAGGAGGTCAAGGAGACGGACGATTTCAAACGGGGGCATGACAAGATGCAGTCATTAATGAAAAAATGGAAAGAGATTGGTCCGGCTCCGCATAAGAAATCGGAAGAAATTTGGCAGCAGTTCAAAGGGGCGATGGACTATTTTTACGATCGCCGCCGTGAGCACCGTCGCAAGGAAAAAGAGCGACAAAAAGAAAATCTGGAGGAAAAAGAAAAGATTGTGGAGCAACTGAGAGAACTGGGGGATCATGAGGATCCCATAGAAGCGGTGGATGAAGCCAAAAAACTTCAGAAAGAATTTAAGGACATCGGGTATGTCCCCATTAAGCAAAAGAATACAATATGGAAGAAGTACCGCAAAGCCTGTGATGTAATATACGATCGGTATCGGGCAGCGAAAAGGGGAGAAAAGAGCGTGCCCGCCGGAAAAAAAGGTCGGATGGATCCGGAGATTCGTTCCAAGATTCGGAACAAACAAAAGCAGGTGGGTAAGCTTGAAAAGCAGGTTAAGGAGCTCGAGCAAGAGGTCATCCAGTTTAAGGAGACTCGAACGTATTTCAGTGCACGCAGCGAAGAAGGAAATGCCCTGCAGCAGGAGATCGAAGATAAAATTGAAAACGCAGAAAATGAGCTGGAGGAAAAGAAGGATAAGCTTGAGGATATCCGGGATGAAATTGAGGATTTGAAGGAACAGGGAAGGAAAGATAGGGAGTCGGAAGAGCAAGAGGACCGTGAAACCGAGGAAGAATCCGACGCCGAAAGCGAAGAATCTGCGGACACAAGTAATAAAGATGGGTGATCGGTATTTGATTTAATATTAACTCTCCTTCCGGTAAAACTACTTGATGTTGTTCCGAAGCATTGCTATAAAGGGTATAGAAGTCAGGTTAACCGGGTAATAAGACCTGTATTTGAAGGACGAAATGGTTAATTAAAAAGGAAACGAATGGAGATAACTTTCTGGGGTGTACGAGGATCAACTCCCTGCGCTAACAAGAAATTTATGAAATTCGGGGGGAATACAACCTGTGTACAAATTGATCGTAGTAAGGAGAAATCCTTGCTTATCCTGGACAGTGGGACCGGCATTCGAAACCTGGGGAATTCTTTGGTTGATCGCGACCGACTCGTGCATGGTCATCTTTTCGTAACCCACCCGCATTGGGATCATTTGCAGGGTTTTCCGTTTTTCAAGCCCATTTATGATGAAGATGCTTCCCTCAAGGTTCATTTACCCCGTCAGCCTCGTGGCACTTGCAAACAAATTCTGGCCGGGCAGATGACGGAAACTTACTTTCCCGTAACTCCAGATATGCTTCATGCAGATATTGAGTATATTACCCAGCCGAAGGAGCGTCAGATATACGACGGGTTCAGTGTGGAATTTATGTTGGCGAATCACCATACCAATACCGCTATTTATAAATTTCATTTCGACGATAATATCGTCGTGTTTGCACCGGATAATGAAGTCGTGCCGGCGGGCGATAACAGAAGTTCTGTCTTTACCCAATCATTTCGGCAGTTTGTGGATGGGGCCGATGTCCTGATCCACGATGCCCAATATAATCGCGATGGGTATCAAAAAAAGAGAAACTGGGGACATTCGGCGTGGGAAGAGGTAGTTGAACAAGTACGTGATCTCGATCTTTCCCACTTGTTGTTAACTCATCACGACCCGGATGCATCCGATGACGTCTTGACAGAACGACAAGAGATTATAGAACAGCAATATAAAAGGGACTTTGAATCGATACGGTTAGCACACGAGCAATTACGTGTGAGTTTATGACGTCATTGCAGTCCAAATAAGTAGCTTTTGATAAGCGCCCTCGTCTCTAAAGGCTGCAAACACATCGTCAGTACGTGCGTTTAACTAAAGGTTAAGCCTCATTATAAGCCCGGAGCCAATCCCCTGTTGTTCTATTCTTAAATGGTACATAGATTCGAACGGGGTTGGATCCATCTCCGGATTTTTATAGAATTCTCTCAGTGAGAGAAAATATCAGACGCATCGGTATTTGATTAAAAATAATACCGGATACCGATTCCACCACTGACATCTGCTTCGGTGGAGGGTACCAGATCCAGAGTGGGGGCAATTTCCAGGAAGATCTCCAGGGGATCGTTTTCAAATAGATAATTCACGCCCACGGGCACGCGAACACCCAGGTTGGAATCAGATGAGAGAAAAACTCGACCGCCGATCCCGTAGTAAAATCCAACGAGGCCCTTTCGGACACTCATATCTTCGTCCATATCCTGGAAAAGATCATAATTGTGCCACAGGTAGTCGGCATGCAGGTAGAGACCGCCATCGTATCTGAAGGTCCAGCCGACGGTTGCGTCAAGAGCATTTTTCGAATTGAAATAATTTTTATAGGTAATACCGGATGGATCTCCCAGTATAATTCCCAGTCCTACTTTGTCTCGCTGACCAGCCTGGGCCTGGACCGTATCCAGGTTCAGAGAGCAGAACACCGCTATTAAAAGTGTTATCAACGATAATTTGGATAAATTACTCATAGTTTAAGGTAATCTATTTTAATTTGTAATGGTTGTGCTACGATTTAGATTTCGCAAAGTAATGCGTTAAAGAATGGTTACGTTTTAGAAATCATAAGGTCGTACTACTAAAGGATATTGAGAGATCTTTGAAAAACGGGGCGGCGGTTCCGAAGTATTAAGTTTTTCGGTAAATAGATAAAAAATATGTTGTAGTTGACAGGCATTTATCATGGTATGCAGATATTTAAACGAACTCAAAAAGAGAAAAACTTTCGAACGAGGAACCGCCGCCCCGTTTTTCAAAGATCTCATTGAAATTTTTATCTACGATACTGCAAGGCTTAAATTTACCAAGGATATATAAATACAGGTAAAAATATAACATTGTATGACGAGTAAGATCGGTAAAAGTTAGTAATTTTTTAAACCTTCCCGTGTATGAAAAATCAACTATTAATAATCTTTGCGAAGAATCCTGTAGAAGGACGGGTTAAAACCCGGTTGGCGAGAACGGTTGGCCAGGTAAAAGCTTTGAAGATCTACAATGCTTTACTTTCGTATACGAAGCAAGTGACTATGGAGCTCGATATTGATCGGCAAATTTGGTTTTCAGATCAAATTCCCGTTCAATCTCCTTTTAATGCTAACGGATATGAACCGTTGGTGCAACAGGGGGAAGATCTGGGAGAACGAATGTTGCAGGCGTTTCAGCGTGCCTTTGACCAGGGCTATGAACAAGTAACTATCATCGGAACCGATTGTGCCTTTATTACCTCCGATCATATCGATCGTGCTTTTGAGCGATTGAACGAGGTGGAGGTTGTGTTGGGTCCCTCGGCTGACGGCGGCTATTACCTGTTGGGCATGCGACAATTACACCCTTTTTTGTTTAAAGACAAGAGTTGGAGCACGGCCGATTTATTTGATGAAACGACCCAGGCACTTGAACGTCGGGGTATTGTATGGGAAGCTTTGCCATGTCTTAATGATGTAGACACCTGGAAGGATTGGCTTGAGGCCCGCGAGCGTATTCAAAACAAGGTAAAACAGGATATCGAATGAGAGGAATCAACTCAGGTGAGCAGAGGCGAACCGGGATGTTTACGAGTATTATTATTCCGACACTCAATGAGGAGAGTACGCTGCCCTCCTTGTTGTCTTATGTATTGAAGCATATAGACCGGTCAGTAACGGAAGTACTGGTAGTGGACGGAAAAAGTTCAGACCGCACGGTCGAAAAGGCACAAAAATCTGGTGTGCAGGTAGTCATTGCACCCGAACGAGGAAGAGCATCGCAGATGAATTACGGAGCTGGCCTGGCCCGCGGTGATCTGCTTTATTTTCTGCACTCGGACACCTATCCTCCGCCCGAATTCATGGATCATATTACTCGCGCGGCCCGCGAGGGATATGAGGCCGGGTGCTTCCAATTGGGTTTTGATGAAGAACGTCCACTGTTACGGTTTTACAGCTGGTTTACACAATTTGATATCAATGCTTTTCGTTTTGGCGATCAAAGTTTGTTTGTGGAGGCTTCACTATTTGATGAGATTGGTGGATTTGACTGTAGCCTGGAGGTTATGGAGGATAATGAAATCATGTATCGCCTGAAAAACAGGGCGGATTTTAAAATTATGCCGGCCCGCGTAGAAACTTCTGCCCGCCGTTATGAGAGGAATGGTGTTTTTCGCCTGCAAATCCTGTTCACCCTGATTTATTTGTTATTTCATATGGGTGTGTCACAGGAGGTCTTGGTTGATTTTTATGAACACTGGATTCGATAATTCGGATAGCAATCTCGTATTCAGCTATTGTGCTGGGGCATCATAACCTTTTGTAAGTCATGAATAAACGGTTAACCTGAATTCCGATAATAATGTTGCATTTAAGGGTTACAGCCGAGATATTTAGCGTAATCTGAAATCATATTAATATTCTTGTTAGAAAATGGCATATATTGTAGCTGAACCGTGCATTAATTGTAAATACACCCATTGTGCCGCCGTTTGTCCGGTGGATGCCTTTCGAGAAGGACCCAACTTTTTAACGATCGATCCCCTGGAGTGTATCGATTGTGATGCATGTGTGCCGGAATGTCCCGTGGAGGCTATTTATCCGGATGATGAACTGCCGGAAAAGTGGGAACATTATATTGAATTGAACGAACGTCTTGCGGAAGAGTGGCAAGATCATATCATTAACGAAACTACCGATCCACTTCCGGATGCAGACGAGTGGGGCGAAGTGGAAGAGAAATTTGAGCATCTGAAGGAAGAGTGGGACGAAGAGTAGAAATAAATTGCGGTAGAAGAACAGGGCCTTTCCATGGCTCCAATAAATCAACAGTCTGGATCTGTTAACCGGCAAAAAATTGAACTAAGAGGTCGCCCCCTGAAACTGGCCACCCCGGTCATTATGGGGATACTGAATGCGACTCCGGATTCATTTTCGGACGGGGGGCTGTATAATGCGGTTGAAGATGCCCTTGGTCGAATAGAGAGTATGGTCCGGCAAGGGGCAACTATTATCGATATTGGCGGTGAGTCGACCCGGCCGGGGGCCGAACCCGTGCCCGCGGAGCAAGAGCGTGAGCGGGTAATGCCCATATTAAAAAAAGCACTGGAACGCTATCCCGATCATTATTTTTCGGTAGATACGCGAACCTGCGAAGTGGCCCGGGAGGCCCTTGAATGTGGTGCTCATATGATTAATGATGTCAGCGGATTAAAGGATCTGCGGTTGGCCGAACTTTGTGCCGAACATAAGGCCGGATATGTTTTAATGCACTCCCAGGGAGATCCGGAACAGATGCAGGAAGACCCCCGGTATGATGAGGTGGTCGCCGATATAAAATCTTTTTTTGAAAAGAAACTTGAGGAAGCGGCCAAAATCGGTCTGCAGGAAGTCATGATCGATCCGGGCATCGGTTTTGGCAAGTTGCTGAATCATAATTTACAGTTGCTGGCGCGGCTCGATGCTTTTTTGGACTTCGGCAAGCCGATTATGATAGGGGCTTCCCGGAAGTCCATGTTTGATGAAATATTGGAGGGCCGGTCGGCCGAAAAGCGTATAACTGCCACCGTATCAGCTCATTATGAGGCGATGATACGTGGTGCCCGAATTTTACGCGTGCACGATGTGCAGGAGGCATCGGACTCAATAAAAGTATTCAATGCATTAAGGTCTGTTAGAGACGCGTGAAAATTTGTATCTTGGGGTGGGCCGGGGTCGGTTGCATCATAAATATGAGGGTGTTAACGGGGAAATTAATCCCCGTGCAGTGTAAAAGTACAGAATTAGGTCCGTAGCTGACCACTTTAACGAGAAAACTTAACGTTAATTTATGTAAATACCATTGATACCTGTCGGATTTCTTGAGTTCGGGATAAAAGACTTTCTGGAAACCCTGATTATCGCACTGGTACTGTACTATTTGTACCGGTGGATTCGGGGAACGTTTGCTGTTCAGGCAGGTATCGGTCTCGTATTTATCATCCTCATCAATGTGTTGGTTAGTGCACTGGGGTTGACCACGATCAATTTTATACTTCGGGGGATATTGGATGTAGGGGTGTTGGCTGTGTTCATAATATTCCAACCTGAAATACGCAAGCTGCTGTATCGGCTTGGGCAAAACACCAATCTCGATCGTTTATTTGTCCGTTCCAACTCCGATACGTTGATTGATGAGGTAATTGAGGCGGTTAAGAACCTGGCCCGGACTAAAACCGGGGCGCTGATTGTATTTGCCCGCTCCTCTTCTCTGCAGGACTTGGTGGACGTCGGAGTTAAACTGGACGCCGAGGTTAATACCGAGCTGCTGGAAACGATATTTAACAAGGATACGCCCCTTCATGACGGTGCGGTCATTATTCGAAATAACCGCATCGTAGCGGCGAGCTGCTATCTGCCCATCTCCCAGAATCCCAATATTTCATCCGTCTTCGGAACTCGTCACCGTGCTGCTGTCGGAGTTAGTGAAACCAACAATGTATTTGTGATCGTGGTATCTGAAGAGACCGGTCGTATTTCGGTCGCTCGTAACGGCTCCTTGAACAGCGGGTTAACGATCCAGAAGTTGCGTGCGGAGATGAAGCGTGTCCTCGGCGAGGAGGGAATGGGCGAAAAAGATATGAATTTCACCTCACCCGAAGGGGCTTTGCAGTAACCGGGCTGATTTAAGATTTAAAATTTAGGATTTATGATTGCGAAACGCCCTTAATAAAGTTGTTGCCGGTAAAAGTCTTAATAGGAGAAGGTATTGATTTTGCGACCTTAGCAATTACTTTCAGTGCAGTTCAAAAGTATGAAAACCAACAAATAACGTAAGCAATCTTAAATCTTTAATTTTAAATCTTTAATCAACCCCCCCGGTAAGTTTGCAGCAACTCGTGGGCGGCCTGAAAGGAGCTTTTCTTGCCCTCAATCACTTCTTGCTCGACAGATTTGAGTAGTTTTTTGATGGCGGGATCCTGGTAGAAATCATCCTGGAGGGCGTGGTTAATTGTCTCGTACATCCACTGCTTGGCTTGTTCCCTTCTCTGTTGATCGAAGTAGCCGTTGGATCGGATATGTTCAATAAAGGTTTCCACCGACTTCCATACCGAATCAATTCGTATGCCTTTCAGGGCCGAGCAGGTCAAGACTTCGGGTGACCAGCCCGAGGGAGATTCGGGAAGCATCTGCAGGGCACTGCGAAGAGCGGTTACGGCTTCACGTATCTGCTTGCTTTCAGGATCTTCCGCTTTATTAAGCACTACCAGGTCGGCCAACTCTACAATGCCCCGTTTAATTCCCTGCAGCTCATCTCCGCTGCCCGGAAGGGCGAGCAGCAGAAAGCAATCGACCATCGACCGCACTGCGGTTTCAGACTGACCCACCCCCACTGTTTCAATAAACACATAGTCAAAGCCGGCTGCCTCGCAGAGCAGCATGGTTTCACGGGTCTTGCGTGCAACGCCACCGAGCGAGCCGCCGGTCGGGGAAGGTCGTATAAAGGCCTGCTTTCGATGGGCCAGGTTCCCCATTCGGGTTTTATCACCCAAAATACTGCCCCCCGAACGAGAGCTGGAAGGGTCGACCGTTAAAACAGCAAGCGAGTGTCCTTGATCGATGAGATGCTCTCCGAGCCGATCGATAAAGGTGCTTTTTCCAACGCCGGGGATACCGGTTATGCCGACACGGACAGCTGAACCCGTGTGAGGAAGGCAAGATTCCAGAATCTGTCGCGCTATGTCATGATCTTCGGCTTTTACACTTTCAATCAGCGTGATGGCTTTGCTAAGAGCTTTGCGATCTCCTTTCAACAAATCTCGGGCAAGTTCGGGATTATCCTCTGCCTTTCGGGCTTTTTGACGAAAACGTTTGCGGCTGGCCGCCCTTTTAGACTCAGTCTCCTGCGGGCTATTGGAAGAGGGTTCGGATGTATCGTTTGGAGCCAAGGTAGTCAGTTTTGATTAATAGACGTACGCCGTGTTATCGTTCGTAAATTGGTTATCCGGTTAGCTGATATATTAAACGGAATCACTGTGCGCCTCAATCAGCAGGTTCATAATGTCGTGAGCCGCCGCAGGTATTTTGGAGCCTGGACCGAAGATAGATACTACGCCGGCTTCATACAATTCATCATAATCCTGTCGAGGTATGACGCCGCCGACGACCACCATGATGTCATCTCGCTCCTCTTCTTTTAGTTGTTCTATGAGTCCCGGCACCAGCGAGCTGTGCGCTCCGGCTTGACTGGAAACGCCAATTATATGGACATCATTCTCGATGGCTTGACGAGCCACTTCTTCGGGGGTCTGAAAGAGCGGTGCAATATCGACGTCAAAACCCAGGTCCGCAAAACTGCTGGCGATGACCTTTGCCCCCCTGTCATGTCCGTCCTGTCCCATCTTGGCAATCAAGATACGCGGACGTCGCCCGTCGGTCGACTCGAATTTTTTCGTCAACTCCCGGACGTCCTGAAATTCCTGGTCCTGTTCCATTTCTTCTGAATAAATTCCCGGTCTGATTTTATTTTCAACCTGGTAACGACCAAACTCTTTCTCAAGTGCACTTGAAATTTCACCCAGGGTGGCCCCTTTTCGTGCGGCGTTCACCGAAAGATCCAGCAGATTTCCATCTCCCGTGGAAGCACAACGGGTGAGAGCATCCAGGGAAGCATTCACCTCACTTTCGTTACGTTCTTCTTTAAGTTTTTCAAGACGGTCGACCTGGGCATTGCGAACTTCGGTGTTGTCAATTTTGAGTATCTCAAGGGGGTCCTCCTCATCCACCTGATACTTGTTAACACCGATAATAGAGTCTTTTCCGGCGTCAATGCGAGACTGTTTCCGGGCGGCTGACTCTTCAATACGTTGATTCGGAAGCCCCTTTTCAATAGCGGCAGCCATGCCGCCGTATTCTTCCACTTCCTGGATATGTTTCCAGGCTTTACGGGCCAATTGATCCGTCAGATATTCTACATAGTACGACCCTGCCCATGGATCTACGGCATGTATAATATCCGATTCTTCCTGGAGAAACAATTGGGTATTGCGTGCAATGCGGGCCGAAAAATCCGAGGGCAGCGCGATGGCTTCGTCCAATGCGTTGGTATGCAGAGATTGGGTGTGGCCCAAGACGGCGGCCATTGCTTCAATAGTGGTTCGGGAGACATTGTTGAATGGATCCTGTTCTGTCAGGGACCATCCGGAGGTTTGTGAATGGGTACGTAAAGACATCGACTTGGGATTCTGTGGGTCGAACTGTTTCATCAGCTTGGCCCATAACATGCGTCCCGCTCTCAACTTGGCGATTTCCATGAAATGATTCATGCCGATACCCCAGAAAAATGAAATGCGTGGAGCAAAATCATCGATATCCAATCCGGCGTCCAGCCCGGTCCGAACGTATTCCAGGCCGTCTGCCAGCGTATAGGCAAGTTCTATATCAGCGGTGGCCCCGGCTTCCTGCATGTGATAACCCGAAACGCTGATCGAATTGAATTTAGGCATGTGACGGGAGGTGTACTCAAAGATATCACTGATAATGCGCAGGGAGGGAGTTGGGGGATAAATATAGGTGTTGCGAACCATGAATTCCTTTAGAATATCGTTCTGGATGGTGCCGGCCAGCTTTTCCGGTTCCACCCCCTGTTGTTCTGCAGCTACAATGTAAAAGGCCATAATGGGGAGTACGGCTCCATTCATGGTCATTGAAACCGAAACTTCGTCCAGGGGTATTTGATCAAACAAAATTTCCATGTCCTTGATCGAGTCCACTGCCACTCCCGCTTTACCGACATCGCCCGTAACCCGTTCATTATCGGAATCATAGCCACGATGAGTCGCCAGGTCAAATGCAACGGAGAGACCTTTTTGTCCGGCTGCAAGGGAGCGACGGTAAAATGCATTGGTCTCTTCGGCGGTCGAGAAACCGGCATATTGTCGAATGGTCCACGGCCGAACGGTATACATGGTCGAGTACGGTCCGCGCAAAAAAGGAGGGATGCCGGCGGCGTAATCCAGGTGTTCCATGTCGAGTAAGTCGGATTCATGGAAAGTGGATTTTATAATGATTTCTTCCGGCGGTTTCCAATTCTTCCAGTCACGGGCTTGTCGTTCATTTGAGTGCTCGGTATTGTTTTCGGGTCGATAGTCCCTGTTGGTAAAGTCAACGCGCATAGATTTAAACTTGCTGGTTGGATTGATATTTATAGGATGTATTTTCGCCTGTGACGCCCAGTTGCCGGTGCAGGATTTGCAGCAATTCGAGTCGGTTGGTTTTCCGGTGTATAAAGTAATCTACTCCCTGCTCTCTAAAGCGTTCCACCTGATCGACAGGATGCCCTGCAATGCAAAGCGTGGGAGGCGACTCTAAATTATGAAGCCAAGAAGACAGGTTTTCGACCATCTCTCCGTATTTATCGTCCGGAGCACAGAAAACCAGGATCTCGGGATTAACCTCGCGTATCTTTTCTTTAGCTTCATCAAATGCATCAAAGCCCAGTGGTTCTACCAGGTTGTAGCCGGCACATCCCAGTAAGTTGGCTGCAAAATTAACTCGTTGTTTGCGTCGAGCCGGATTTCCCATCGGGATAAAGAGAACGGTGGGTACGGTTCCGGTATTTGCACTGAAAGCCTCCGTTTGCTTGCGCAGCTTTTCGAATGGTTGAGGCCCGCGTCCCGGGTGCAAAGTTTGCAGGAATTCTCGAGAAGGTTTCACCAGGGTATTCAGTACATCTCCCAGAAATGCTCCGTTTTGAAATGCATCCGACAGCGATTCCAGTAGCTGATGTTCATCGATATTATAATTGTTATCGCTTCGCAGCAGTGATGAGGAAGTGTAGGCAGTCACGGTGGTATCCGGTACGGTATCATCGGGATCAGGATACTGGTTGACACCGATGAAGGCCGTCTCGCCTTTTGCAATAGACTCATTCCGTTTTTGGCGAGTCCGGTTGATGACCGACTGAAGGTATCCGTTCCGAACGGATTTAACGAATCCTCCCTGTTTTTCGATTTCCTGGAAGAAATTCCAGGCATGGCGAGCGAGTTCGTCTGTCAGGGTCTCAATATAATAGGATCCCCCCGACGGATCCGCTACTTTGTCAAAGTGAGATTCTTCCCGCATGATATGTTGTATGTTGCGTGCAATGCGTTGTGAGAAATCACCGGGCTTGCGAAAAGGTAGATCATGAGGAGCAATTTGCAGGGAGTTGCAACCACCGATGACAGCGGACAGCGCCTGGCTTGTGTTGCGTACTAAATTATTATAAGCATCGTATTTGGAGTGCGACCAGGTACTTGTTGAAGCGTGAATGACGGCCGGATCGGGTTCTTCTCCCTCTGGCAGATAAGCTGCCAGAACGCGAGACCAGAGCAATCGCAAAGCTCTTAACTTGGCAATTTCGAGGAAATAGCTGGTTCCGACGGGGACGGCAAAATGCAGATGCTGCTCCACCTCGGATGGGCTGCATTCGAGGTCGGTTAAACGCGCCATATATGACTGACCAATCGCCAGGGCGATTCCGAGTTCCTGTACGTTTGAAGCACCGCTGTAATGATAGGGGGGTAGGTTAACGGCCAGGGGACGAGCTCCGGGAAGGGTCGCTTGACTGTAATGAACCATATGAGCCGCCGTGCGGGAAATTTGCTCCGGTTTAGACAGCCAGCGACCGTTTGCGACAGCATATGTAAAAGGATCATATGTAAAAGCCGCCTTAACACGGTGAGGATCAAGCTTGCGCGCACTGACCTCATTGGATAGCATTGCGAGATAGGCCGGCGTTGCCATATCGGTATCCAGGTAAAGGGAAATCTCTTCCAGGTTGATAGACTCCAGCAGCGTAGAAAAATCATGCTGATTTTGAACATTAATTCCTTCAAGGTCGCCCCCTAACATGCTATCAGACGGGTGCGGCTTCATTTTAAAGCTGAGACTCTCGCTTCCTTTTTTCAGGGCATGCTGGGATGCGTGATTGGCTGACTCCGCCTTTCGGTCATATATAGCTTCTCGAATAAGCCAGCGGTTACCCGTGGGATCGCTCCCCCGTACAAAAGGGAAACGGCCGGGCTCCTGCTTCAAATAATCCAGGGATTCCAGATCCTCTCTTCGATAAAAAGGATAGATCGGGAAAGTATCGATCGGCTTCCAGGTGAGATGTTCTCGATAATCCTTTCCTTGTAAATCTTCGTGAATTTGGGCCTCCCACTCTTCCAGTGAAATTGGTGGAAATTCAGGGAAAAGCTGACTTGATGAAGCTGTTTCTTCCGATTTTGAATGGCTCATAGCTCGATGGATGCGTGTATTGGTCTTAAATTACACATTGGAAAACCAGTGTTTACTTACTAATATAACATATCAGAATCTCAAGAGGTTCGTCGATTTAAAAATGATTTATTCAGGACTGTTTTTGGAAAGCTCGACTGCGGTGCCGAAGTATTCAGGTTTCCGGTTCAAAAAGGAATGATATAAACAAGTGCACAGGCGTTTATATCATTTTTTAATGAATGCTCAACGGAGGCCAGATCGAGAAAAACTTTTGAACGAGGAACCGTCGCCCGGCTTTCAAAGGCCCTGTTAAAAACTATTACGTAAACCAAGTAATGAAATAATTTATGGAAACTCCTGATACAAGTTCATATCCGCCTCTTACTCAGCTTACAGAAGATGAAAAAATGTTAGCGGATGCAGCTGAAGAGTTTGCAGAGAATGTATTAAAACCTAAAGTCAATGAGATGGAAGAGCAGGCCCGGCTCGATCCGGATATAATAGAAGCTTTTTTTGATATGGGGTTTATGGGCATAGAGGTTCCGTCCGAATATGAGGGGGGAGACGGTACGTTTTTCATGTCTATCTTGGCGATTGAGCAGATATCGAAAGTGGACGCTTCTGCTTCTGTGTTTATGGATGTCCAGAATACACTTGTAAATAATGCTTTTTTGCGTTTTGGATCAGAGCCGTTGAAAGCCAAATATTTACCGGAGTTGGCGACGCAAAAAGTGGGGGCGTATTGTTTGTCGGAAGCAGAATCCGGCAGTGATGCATTTTCGTTGAAAACCCGAGCCGAGGAGGCAGGGGATGAGTACGTGTTGAATGGTTCCAAAATGTGGATAACGAATGCAAAAGAAGCGGAGGTGTTTGTCATCTTTGCGAATCTTGATCCCAGCCAGGGATACAAGGGTATTACCGCGTTTGTGGCGGAGCGTGACATGGAAGGTCTGACCGTGTCCAAAAAAGAGGATAAACTGGGCATACGAGCCAGTTCAACCGCCGAAGTGTTGCTGGAGAATTGCCGTATCCCCAAAGAAAATCGATTGGGTGAAGTTGGCAAGGGCTACCGTGTAGCCATGGAAGTGTTAAACGAGGGCCGCATCGGGATAGGAGCTCAGATGGTTGGCATTGCTGAAGGAGCTTTTGAGGCAGCCAAGGCTTATACGAGCGAACGAAAACAGTTTGGCCGGGCCATTTCCGATTTTCAGGCCGTTCAGTTTCAATTGGCTCGTATGGCAACTGATATTGAAACCGCCCGACTGATGGTCTATAACGCCGCCCGGAAAAAGGAAGCGGGCGAAGACTTTAAGAAGGATTCGGCTATGGCGAAGTATTATGCCTCGGAGGTGGCCGAACGAGTGACTTCGCAGGCGGTTGAACTCTTCGGGGGTTATGGATATGTAAAAGAATACCCGGTGGAAAAGTTCTACAGGGACGCCAAAATTGGAAAAATCTATGAAGGAACTTCCAATATGCAGCTGCAGACAATTGCCAAGAATATTTTGAAATAAATGCCAGGGGACGTGCCGTTCGAAACGCATCCTGATCGCATCTTGTTGGATTCTGGTAGAGTTAAAAGGCCGGTAGGGAATGATTTTATTCGCTCTGTAGTTATTGAATTAGTTCAATAAACAAAACGACCGATCCATATTATCTTAAAATGAAATCCACTCGGGTCATGGATCAACAGCAAATTGAGTCCCTGAAGAAGCACAGTAAAAACGAGGAATCTTTTCAGTTTCTGCAAGAAGAATTTGAACGGATAGATCAAAAGAGACAGGAGCTGGAACAGCAGCTTCAACTGTTGGAGTCAGCCATCCGGAACGACTACGATGGTATTATCATAACCAACCTTCCCCTGGATAAGCCCGGTCCCCGGATTGTATATGCCAACGAAGGATTTGAAAAGATCACGGGATATGACCGACGACAGGTAATCGGAGAAACGCCCCGTATCCTACAGGGCGAAAAAACGGATGAGCAAACGTTGAGTCGTCTTCGCAGAAAACTGGAAAACGGACAGTCATTTTTTGGAAGACTCATTAATTACCGGAAGGATGGTTCCGAGTTCGTTAATCAATTTGACGTGCATCCCCTCCGCAACGCAGAGGGAGAGATCACCCACTGGGTTTCATACATGCATGATATTACCGAGCGAAAAAGGGCGGAACGCAATGTCGTTGATACCGAAATAGAGTTTGACGAACTTAGGCAAGAGTCAAAACGGACGCTCCTGGATATTGATGAAGATGGAAATATCATCAAGGCCAATCGGGCATTTCGGGACCTGGTTGGGTATGACCAGCAGGAGCTGCAACAAATTAAGGTGTGGGAGCTGGTTACCGAGAAGTACAGGGAGTCGCTGCGCGATCGTTTTGAAGGAAAGAAAGGGCAGCAGGATTTTGAGGGCCAACCCTACCGAGTTATCATTTGTCACAAGTCGGGTGCTGCCTTGCAGGTAGAAATCAACACGCGGGTCATGAATTTGCAGGACCGCCGCATCATAAGGGGGGATGTAAAAAACATCACATTTCAGAAGCGGGTTGTACGTAAATTAAAGGAACGCAAGGAAGATTTTAAGCGGCTATTTCGGAATGTAACCGACTTTACGTATCGCATAGAGAAAGACGAGGAGGGTCAGTATCATTTCGAGGCCCTGTCCGAGGATTTTCCCGAGTTGACCGGCTATTACGAAGATGAGTTTATTCAGCATGGCTCCTGGGAGAAATTGATTCATCCTGAAGATGTTGAAAAAGCCGCCAACCACCTGGAAGTTGCATTTCAGGGACAATCGCATACTGAAATTTACCGTATAGTGCAGAGTGATGGCTCTTACCGAACGATATTGGATTACGTAAAACCGTTGAGAGAGAAGGAAGGATCAGATGGAGTTACAGCGGTACGGGGTTCGGTCAGTTCCCACCTGGAGGTACAGCCTGCAACACAGGAGTAGCAAGTCGGTAAATCAGGCCTCTGCTTGTTGTTCCAATTTAGTTTTGAAAGCCATGGCATAGATTTTCATCTGTTTGATCATGGCTGCCAGGCCGTTTGCCCGGGTAGCGGAAAGGTGTTCCTGCATACCAATCTTCTCAATAAATTTCGGAGGCTTGGTCAATATGGTCTCGGGATGTTGCCGGTCGTACACCCGCATTAACAGGCTAATCAAACCTTTTACGATAGCGGCATCGCTGTCTGCTTTGAATTTTACTTTATTACCTTCCAGGTCGGCCACCAGCCAGACGTTGGATTGACAACCTTTTACCATGTTTTCTTCTGTTTTGTGCTCCTCCTCCAAAGGTTCGAGCTGATCCCCCTGTTTAATAATATGCTTGTACTTTTCCGTCCAATCACTCAGGGCTGAAAACTCTCTAACAATCCGATCCTGGATTTCGTCAATATCGTTGGGGGTATTGGTCTCTTTGTTGCTCATAGGTATTAAATGACTGGAATTCTAGGTATCAATGCATGTCGGTTAATAGGCGGAGCTGAACTTGTTTTCCCATTATTGACCTGTAATCTAGCCAATTACGGGCAAATGTCGGTTTCTATAGATATAAAATCCCCGTTTGTATTAAGTCTAAATCAACATGACCATTAACAACGAGCTCAATATAGCCTTATTGGAATTGATCCCCAAACCTTCATGGAAGATTTGGTTGCCGGGGTCTGTTGCATTATTGCAATTGAGGCGAAGCACTATGTTGGATACCTGCAATAGATGGGGAAATTTATATTCTGATAACGTATTGGAAGATCTCTTCAAAATGGCATTAGTCCAGTCTTTTAAAAAAAAGATAAGCATTTGATTTCAATTCGGCATTGTCCTTGCATCCTAATAGTACAGAAGTAGTTGACGCAATTGATTTAAAGTCGATTGATGGGTAGTAATCGCTAGTAATTCCTTTGGTGTTTAGATTGATTCAGGTTAGAGGTTAAGGTGATATCAGCTGAGAATCCGTAGCTTTCTAAGCAATGCCTACTTCTCCTTAGCTGATTGGGCGGCAGTGGGATTTTGCCTGCTGCCGTCCATAATTTTCAAATGAGTATGAAAGTGAAAAATATAATGAGCGACCGTTCTGTCGAGAAGGATACAAAATATATTTTGGTGGTAGATGACGAACCTGAAATTCGTCAGTCATTGAAAATTATTTTGGATGACTGCGGATATGTTTCTTCAATTGCAAGTACGGGCAAGCAAGCTTTACAAAAATTTGATGAAGAGCAATTTGACTTGGTAATAACCGATATTCGTATGCCCGAGATGGGTGGACTTGATGTAATTGAACAATTGAGAAAAAAAGGTCATGATGTTCCCATACTTATAATTACTGCATATGTCTATAAAGAAATGGCTGTTCGGGCAATGCAGTTGGGGGCTTCGGGATATTTGCTGAAACCGATCGATTTTGACGAATTAATAAGCCAGGTGGAAATGCTGTTGGATGTTTAATAACTTAAATAGGTCAATTTGGGTTGTTGGCATATCGCTTTTTAGCATATTGAAGCCTAAGCCAATCTTGCCAGCTCGTTGAGGCAGTCTGACAAGATTGGCAGGTGTTATGACCCTTTCGAAAAGCGCGGGCTATTTTGCCCGGTATCGGTAGATTGACGCATTTTTTTGCCTCTTCCCCTTGTTGTTCAAACCATTCCCGGGCCATTTCGTCGAACGTTTGTATCCGGGGACCCGCAAAATCAGGAACCCGGCCCCCCGGACCTCCTCCGACCAGAGATACCAATCGCTGAGCCACTTCTGAAGGATCTATGCTTTGAAAAATAAAATAGCGCGGCAGCAACATAAGGAGGGGGAGTTTATTAAAATATTTCAGCCCCGAGTCGATGAGTGTATGAAATTGGGTAGTTCGCAAGATAGTGAATGGGACTCCGGAAGACTCAATATAGTCTTCGGCAGTCTGTTTGTATTGATAGTATTGCAAGGGAATTTGCTCGACCCCGATAATAGATGGATAGACGAAATGGGAAACTTTTTGTTTTCGGGCCAGATCCACGAGTTGGCGGGTTCCTTTCAAATCCACCTTCTCGGGGTTTTTTGCCGGGCTGGTTGCGGCATGTATAATCAGGTCCACCTCATTTACGGCCAGGGTTAAATTCGTTCCGTCGGCAAGATTTCCTTGTATCCAATCCACCGATTTGTCCAGGTTTTCGGGGCGGGGCTTGCGGCTCAGCAAACGTAATTGATAGTTTTGTCCGAGCAGGGGTACGAGCGATTTACCCAAGGTGCCGGTAGCACCCGTTATAAGTATGGTCTTCATGCTGACATAGAGTATTAACCGATTCCGGAATAAGTGTGATAGATCATGTCATGTGTCCGTTTCAGAAGTCAAAGGATAGGGATAAGAATAACTGATTGCAAAAAGCTGAATAACGTAAGATATTAAGGACAAGCCGCATCTTTTAATACTTGATGGTGCTGCATCAACTATCTTCAAGAACATATATTTATGTCTGGCCCATTAAAAGAAGCACCTCGCATTCATATTAATCGATCGCTGGTTATTACAGTCATCCTGTTCGTACTGGCAGGTTGTTGTATGATTGTACTGACCAATACGGCGATTAATATGTTATCGGCATCCCGTTCCTATACTGCTATGCAGGCCATGTGGTCGCAATCACAACATACGGCCGTAAACCAGCTAAGTCGCTATGCGCATTCCGGCGATGAGTATTTTTATCGTGAATATCAAACCTCTCTGGAATCTATTAAAGGTATACGAATGGCCCTGGATGAATTGCATGTCGAGCATCCAGATCCGAAAGTGATTTATCGCGGATTTGATAAAACACGTCTCCACCCCGCCGATATTACCGGTATGATTACCGCCTTTAAGCGGTTTGGCTATGTAACCGACCTTGAATCCTTTTATCAAAAATGGAACCGGGTGTATGAGAAAGCGGGAAGACTGGATGAACTGGGGCAAAAGGTCAGGAGGGTTCGAGAACAGCATCCCCCGGACCAGGCTGCGATTGAAAATACCATGAAAGAAATCAGGATGCTTAGTGAGGATTTAATGACCGAGAAGCGGATGTTGCTGATCGAGTTATCTACCCAGGCTCGCAACATACGTCAATTGGCGATATGGCTTATTGTATTTGTAGGCATTATCCTTGTTATTACCGGTGTTTTGGTGTCGGTGCGAGTAAGCAAAAGCGTACGGCAATGGAGAGAAGTGTTGGAGGAGCGTACTTACCTCGCGTCCTTTCCGGAAAATAATCCGACTCCCATCGTTCATGTGGACTCTAACGGAAAAGTTATTTATCAGAACGCAGCTTCCCGTAAGTTGTTCCCTGAGCTGACAGCAAAAAAAGAAAGGCATCCGTTTTTGCATGATATTTCCAGGATCAGACAACAAGCGGACGCCGACCAGAATGTGATTTCCCGGGAGGTACAGGTTGGAAAGGCCACGTACCAGCAAACCATTTTCTATGTGGAGCCGCTCGATGCTCTTTACGTTTATGCCGTTGATATTACTCATCAGAAGAAGAGCGAGCAAAGGGTGCGAAAGTCGCTTCGGGAAAAAGAAATTTTACTTGGGGAAATACATCACCGCGTGAAGAACAATTTGGCGGTGGTTTCCGGGCTGCTTGAAATGCAGATGATGCAAATGCAGGATGAAGAAGCACGACAGGCACTGAAGGATAGCCAGGCTCGGATCCAATCGATGGCAACGATTCACGAGATCCTGTATGATTCAGACCGATTCTCCGAGGTGAATTTGCGTTCCTATTTAAATGAACTCAAGGAGTATATTTTAGGTGCTTACCAAAAGAATGGGACCCAAATTGAGATCCAGGCCGAGGTGGAAGATGTCCAACTGAATATCAACCAGGCGATCCCGTGCGGTTTGATCCTCAATGAATTGATGTCGAACGCCATACAACATGGTTTTGATCATCAGGAAACAGGCCTCGTACGGGTGCAGCTAACAGAAGTTGATAACAGAGTTATGATGGCTGTGGAAGACAATGGAAAGGGATTGCCTGCAGATTTTGATTATGGGGAAGCCAGCTCGATGGGCATGACCATCATAGATACGCTTATTAAGCAATTGGGTGGAGAGCTGGAAATTAAACGCGACCCGGTAACAAAGTTCAGCATAACCTTTGAGAAATCCGACGCTGCCGGATCAAGTAATAATCTGTTTTAAAATTAACTTCTAGTAAAACTGACATGATACAAATGATGACGAAATGGACACGTGCCGCCATAGCCGGGTTTATTGCCAGTTTATGTATGTTTATACTTTTGTATCTCGGTATTTATGTAACCGGATGGGCTCCCTTTAACATCACCCCCTCCGCAGCCTTTTTGGAAAATCTTGGCGTGAACATCGGTCCTCTGCCCCTGATAGTGCACTTTTTCTATGGCATGTTCTGGTCGGTGGTATTAGTCTATATCTTTGAAAACGATGTGAGCGTTTCAAAAGGATTGCTCATGGCCTTGGCACTCTGGTTATTTATGATGATCGTGTACAGCCCGATTATTGGTTGGGGCATGTTCGGATTTGGCTTTGCCCATTTGCTGGGATCAGATCATATGCTTTACCTGAGGCCGGGCTTGTCTTATTTGATATCGACGATGATACTACACCTGGTTTACGGGACGGTTATCGGATGGTTGAACGCCCGATGGATCAAAGATTGAGTGCCGGGAGTCTGTAGGACTTTCACAACTCTCCTGCAAATACCAAACGCCGTCGGGGTATTCGTTTCGAGCCGGAAAGACCGACAGGCTTCCGGAGTATCAGGACTTCACCAACTCGTCCTTGTCCTCATCTTGTTCACGTTTGAGCTTTTCGTGCTCCTCTTTTTTGCGCTTTTTGAAATTGATCCACCGAAAACCGTAACGCCGGTGCATTAATTGATCTCGGAACTTTATGGCTTCTTTCAGTTTGCGCTCATACCGTTCCTCGTAGTCGTCGGGTTTACCGGTACTGATATAAAATGTTTTGCAGGTATATTTACCGTCGTCATCAGTGTAGTTGAACACGAATTGATGTTCCCGGCCATTCGTGGTTTTAATGATGCCGAGTTCACCGGTGTTAGTGGGTTTCCCGTAACTGATAGGCACATTCGGATTTTTGGCTACGGCCTCCCATTTGCTTATTTCCTTATCCCGAAATTCTTTAGCGGCTTCCAGGGCTTTTTGTTTGCCCCCGTATCGCTTGTCGCTGAAAAAAGTGGAAATTCTGTTGTTGTCACGCTGGATTCGAACATAATACCCGTGCGTGTTCTTCTTTTCTTGATCGATCCGCGTAATGTTGCGCATATCTTCTTCTGACATACTACTAGTGACAATTTTTAGACTTTGCAATTAACAAAAATAGCTCAAAGGAATGTATTAAGTTATTTCCTAAACGCCAAGACCATATACTTACGTATTACCAATCTTCATTGATGAGTTGAAGTCGGTCGTGTACCTTAAAACAGGTATTAATAAAATTAAGTGAAAGGACATTTCAAAATGAATTGTTAGTATGCTGAAAAGAGGCCTTTGAACAACCGGGCGGCGGTTCCTCGTTCGAAAGTTTTTCTCTTTTTGAGTTCGTTTAAATATCTGCAGACCATGATAAATGC
>CAJXOW010000011.1 GCA_913057825.1 uncultured Balneolaceae bacterium
GGGCGATCCATTTGTAGCCGGATCCTGCTTTGGTCGTGTACGGGCCATGGAGAATGAACGGGGAGACCATATAGAAGAGGCAGGTCCCTCCAAACCCATCCAGTTGATAGGTTTTGACGACCAACCTCAAGCCGGCGATCGTTTGATTGTGATGGAAGACGAACAAACAGCCAAAGAAGTGGCCAGCCAGCGACAACAGATTCGCCGGGAGCAAGATCTGCGGAAGAGCAAACACGTTTCGCTCGATGACTTGTCCCGTCAACTGGCTCTTGGTGAGGTCTCTGAGCTCAACATCATTATCAAAGCTGATGTAAGTGGATCGGTCGAAGCTCTCTCAGATGCACTTCAAGAACTGGATACAGACGAAGTGAAGGTGAACATCATTCACACCGGCGTCGGGGCCATCGTTGAGTCTGACGTACTCCTGGCCTCTGCTTCCGAAGCCATCATTATCGGATTCCAGGTCAGACCTACGACCAATGCCCGGAAGCTTGCCAAGGAAGAAGAAATTGATGTACGACTCTTCAGCGTTATTTACGACGCCGTCGAAGAGGTCAAAGATGCACTGGAAGGGATGCTCGAACCGAATATTAGAGAGCAGGTGATCGGTCATCTTGAAGTTCGGGAAACCTTTAAAGTCCCGGATGTAGGAATGGTGGCAGGATGCTATGTACAGGACGGTAAAATTAAAAATGACAGCAAAGTCCGGCTGATACGGGATGGTATCGTGATTTATGACGGTGAGATCGGATCGCTCAAACGGTTCCAGGATGATACCAAAGAAGTGAAAGCGGGCTACGAATGCGGCTTGAACATCCAGAAGTATAACGACGTCAAAGAAGGTGATGAAATCGAGGTTTACGAAACGATCGAGGAGAAACGTAAACTGGACGCCGTTTCGGATAATTGATCAATTGGACTTTAAACACAGGAACTTCAGGTAATGAGTATTCGAACCGAAAGGGTCGGGGCCGTTATACAGCGGGACCTCGGTCATATTCTTCAACGTGAATATCAACATGACTCCATACTTACCGTCACTAAAGTTCGAATGACGCCCGATTTAAAAATTGCGAAGGTGTATATCAGTATCTTTGCGCCCCAGCAGGATACGGATAATATTTTCGAATACCTGGAATCCCATAATGCTGATATACGCAAGAAGCTGGCTCGCAAAGTTCAAAACCAGTTGCGAGAGGTTCCCGAGCTGCATTTATATAAAGACGACACCGCTGAATACGTGAATCGGCTTGAGCAGCTATTCGACCAGATTCATGAGGAACGTCAAGAGAAACGGGACTCCGATGATCAAGAGCCGTCTACTGACAAGGAGTAACGGTTATCATGAGCCTAAAGATACCTGTCGAAGATTTACCGGAATTCAATTCAGAAAATTTACCCTATCCTTCCTTTGACTACAGTGAAGGCGCGTTTTTCCTGATTCAGAAGCCCAAAAATTGGACCAGTTTCGATGTGGTTGAGTTTTTAAGAGACCGCATTTTTGTCAAAACCGGTCACGCCGGTACGCTGGATCCAATGGCCGAGGGGTTGTTGATCGTTTGTTGTGGAAAGGCGACCAAATCGATCAAGTTTTTCCAACAGAGAGAAAAGCATTACTATGGTGAAATAACTTTTGGCGGATCAACTCCGAGCTATGACGCTGCAATGGAAGTGGATGAAGAAGCACCCTATGAACATATCGACCGTCAACAGATTCAACGTGTCATAGAAGAAGAGTTTCTTGGCGACATTACTCAATATCCCCCGATATATTCCGCCATTAAGCAAAAAGGTAAAAGGTTGTATGAGATGGCCAGGGAAGGCAAGGAGGTGAACCCGCCACCGCGCATAGTTTCTATCCATGAGATCGAACTTCTCGATTACAGTCCGCCGGTGGCCAAACTGAGGGTTCGATGCGGCGGTGGTACGTATATTCGCTCCCTGGCTCACGACCTGGGAAAATCACTTGATTCCCGGGGATATCTAAGCAAGCTGGTACGTACAGCCATAGGAGAATTCAGCAATGATAAAGCATTGACTATCGATCAAATAAAAGAAGCCTTCAATCACGATGGCTAAACTGGTTCATTTATCGGAAGTTGAGCATGATCCCGATACGGTACTAACGGTTGGAACCTTTGACGGGGTCCATGTCGGGCATCGACGTATCATGCGGCGGGTTTTGGAAAAAGCTGAAAACCGACAACACCGGAGTGTTATTGTAACTTTCGATCCCCATCCCCGCAATATTATCAATCCCGGATCTGAAGGTATTCGACTGTTAACGACCCTGGAGGAACGGTGCCAGCTGCTCGAGGAAATCGGTATACATGAAATGGTCGTTATACCTTTCGACCGTGATTTTTCCCTTAAAAGTTCAAAGGAATTCGTGGAAGAGATTCTCTTTAGCAAAGTGGGGATATCCGAGTTTGTCATCGGCTACGATCACCACTTTGGCAAAGACCGGGAAGGCACGATCGATACGGTGAAGAGACTGGGCAACAAACTGGGCTTCAACACTGAAGTGGTATCCCGAAAAGATGTTAACGAAAAGCCGGTCAGCAGTACGGCCATTCGTGAATTATTGATGGAAAAGGGAGACATCAAACAAGCCAATAAATTTCTCGGTCGTTGCTATCGGCTGACCGGTACCGTGGTTCATGGTCAGAAACGGGGGGAGGAACTTGGATTTCCCACGGCCAATATTAAACCCGATCATGAACAAAAGGCTGTTCCCAGAAATGGAGTGTATGCGGTTCGGGGATATGTGAACAACGAAGAATATGCCGGCATGATGAATATTGGAACCCGTCCAACGTTTGGCAGTGATGAAGAACCGGTTCTGGAAGTTCATTTCCTTGAGTTTAACGCAGACCTCTACGGCAAAACGCTGCAGGTCGAATTTCTGGAACGGATTCGCAATGAACAGAAGTTCGATAGCAAGGAGGAGTTGATAAATCAGTTGAAAAAGGATAAAAAAATTGCTGAAAATGCAAATAAATCTTATCTTCGTTAGCTATAAACCAGCTGATTGTTTAAAACGAAACAATAACAGACGAAAACAGAGAATTCAGAAGTTTATATGATAACCAAGGAAAAGAAAGAAGAATTAGTTGAAAAGCACGGAAATTCGGAAGGAGACAGTGGGTCTCCGGAAGTTCAGATAGCCATCTTTACCGAACGCATTAACGATCTTACGGAGCATTTGAAGGATCACCCTACAGATCACACATCTCGACAGGGACTGATTCGTATGGTTGGAAAGCGTCGAAGACTATTAAATTACCTGATGAGCGAAGATATTGAAAAATATCGCGAGCTTATCAGCGAATTGAATATACGGAAATAAGTAGTTGGAAAGGCGCGTTCGAAAACGTGCCTTTTTTGATTTTATTCCTGCCTTGACTTAACTCGTACGTAAAAAGAAAGCTTAAATCAATTGCAGGAACGTATTTGAACAAGTACGGAAGATATCTAATCTATTTTTACAAGCTAATAAGACATCAATAAACGAATTATGAAAGCAGATTTTAGATCAGTAGAGTTTGCCCCTGGTAAAGAAATGAAAGTAGAAACGGGGCGATTGGCCAAGCAGGCTGATGGAGCGGTAACCGTACAGATGGGAGAAACAATGGTATTGTGTACGGCCGTAAGCGAAAAGGAGCCCAAACCGGAACTTGGATTTTTCCCGTTGACGGTTGATTTACGCGAGAGTATGTCGGCCGGCGGACGTTTTCCGGGCGGGTTTATCAAACGAGAAGGGAAACCCTCGGATAAAGAAATTTTATCAAGCCGCCTCATAGATCGGACCATTCGACCGCTATTCCCGGATGGATACCTTCATGAAACACAAATTATTTGCAGCGTTATTTCGTCTGATGGCGAAAATGACGGCGACGTCATCGGTGGATTCGGTGCCTCGGTAGCGTTGACATTGTCTGATATTCCCTTCGACGGCCCCATGGCACAGGTGCGAGTCGGCCGAATTGACGGTGAACATGTTATCAACCCTACCCGGAGCGAGATGGATGAGTCGGATGTCGATCTGCTTGTGGGGGGTACGGAAGAGAGTGTCATCATGATTGAAGGAGACATGGATGAAATCTCCGAGCAGGAAATGATTGATGCTATCAAGGCCGGACACGAATCGATTGTCAAGCTTTGTCAATTTCAAAATGAACTGCGAGAAGAGTTCGGTGAAGAGAAACGTGAATTTGAAGTTGAGGAGACCGACGAAGAGCTGGCTAATAAAGTTGAACAGGAAGTCAGTGATGATATTCGCGATCTCGTTGCTGCCGAGCTGGGTAAAGAAGATTATACCGAGCGTCTTGATGAAATCAAGAAAACCGCTAAAGAGCAATTAACAGCCGGTATCGAGGATGAGAGTGAAAAAGAAGACCTCGAAGAAGATATTGGTGACATCATCGGGGATGTAGAAAAGAAGGAGCTGCGCAACCTGATTCTGGAGAAGAAGAAACGAATCGACGGACGTTCCCCCGAAGAGATCCGTTCTATTTGGACCGAGGCCGGATACATGCCGAGAACCCACGGTTCAGCCATCTTTACCCGTGGAGAAACCCAGGCCCTTGTTTCGGTAACTCTTGGAACCAAACGGGATGAACAGAATATCGATACCCTGTTTAATGAGGATGCCAAGCAGTTTATGCTGCACTACAACTTCCCGCCGTTCTGTGTGGGCGAAACGGCATTTCTGCGAGGTCCCGGCCGACGGGAAATCGGACACGGGCACTTGGCCGAACGTGCGATTAAGCAAGTCATGCCCGGTTTTGATGACTTTGGCTATGTAATACGAGTTATTTCGGATATCCTGGAATCCAACGGATCCTCATCCATGGCTTCCGTTTGCGGAGGCTCTATGGCCTTGATGGATGCCGGCGTTCCTTTGAAGAAACCGGTATCCGGTATAGCAATGGGTATGATTGTTGGAGAGGACGAAACCGTCGTACTTTCTGATATTCGCGGTGAAGAAGACTTTATGGGCGACATGGACTTCAAAGTTACCGGTACCGCCGACGGTATCACGGCTTGCCAGATGGATATCAAAGTCAAAGGCATTGACTTTGAAACCATGGAACGAGCCCTGCGTCAATCTACCGAGGGACGTATGCACATACTTGAGAAAATGGCTGAAACCATTTCCGAGCCTCGTACCGAAATTTCCAAACATGCGCCTCAATTTGTAAAAATGGAGATTGACGGTGACCAGATTGGAAGTGTCATTGGTCCGGGCGGTAAAGTGATTCAAACCCTACAAAAGGAAACCGATACGGAGATCCTGGTTGAAGAAGATGAGGATCGCGACGTCGGACTTATCACTATTAGCGCCAACGACCTTGATAAAGCCGAAGAAGCCAAGCGGCGTATTAAAGGTATTGTGGGCGACCTGGAAGAGGGAAGTGTGTATGAAGGTACTGTTAAAGCCATCAAGGATTATGGTGCCTTTGTAGAAATAGTTCCCGGAAAAGACGGACTCCTGCATATTTCCGAGATCAATCACACCCATGTGGATAGTGTTGAAGATCATCTCAGTGTGGGAGACAAGATCCAGGTCAAATTGCTGAAAGTTGAGCAAGGCGGCAAGTTGCGGCTTTCGAGAAAAGCTCTTCTTTCAGAAGATGAAGAGTAGTTACTCTTGCCATTACTAAATTGAAAAGCGCCATCTTTTACCGGATGGCGCTTTTTTCATTAGAACTACATTTTAGCAATTTCTATGCAGCAGACCCAGGTAGAGCACGTACAAAAATCAAAGCTTGAAAACGGGTTGACCGTGGTTAGTGAGCATGTGCCCGGTATAAAAAGCGTTGCCGCAGGCATATGGGTGAATACAGGCAGTCGCAATGAAACCGAGCGGCAAGCCGGTATTACGCACTTTTTAGAGCACATGCTTTTTAAGGGAACCGAATCACGCTCCTCCTATGATATAGCATTGAGCATGGAATCGGTCGGGGGCTACCTGAATGCGTTTACCGCATCCGAATACACCTGCTATTATGCCCGTTGCCTGGATGAAGAGTTGGACCGGGCGATAGACGTTTTATCGGACATGGTGTTGCATCCGCTTTTTCCGGAGGAGGAAATGGAGAAGGAGAAGAAGGTCGTCCTTGAAGAAATGAAAATGTACCGGGATAATCCGGATGATTTTGCATTTGAAGAGTTCCAGAAATTGTTGTTTAAGGGACACCCGCTCGGCCGGCCGGTAATCGGGAATGAAGAATCGGTTCAAAATTTATCGCGGAACGCTCTTTTTGACTACATGGAACAACAGTATACGCCGCATAATTTAATTGTCAGTGTGGCCGGATCAGTAGATCACGGAGAACTGCTAAAGCAGGTGGAAGAGCGATTCGGATCCCTTTCAGCTTCCGGTGACCAACCCTCAGAAACTGATTTAACGCCCTACCGGACCTCTAGCCATACGATGGAACGGCCTATCGAACAAACGCACTACCTGGTGGGCAGGAGAGGTCTGAAAGCCGATCATGAGGAGAAATATACGCTCTTATTGGCAAATACTGTGCTGAGCGGGGGGATGAGTTCCCGTTTGCATCAAAATATTCGGGAACAATATGGTTACTGTTATAATATTCAAACCTTCAACCAGGTTTATCGGGATACCGGAATATTCGGCATTTACACGGGCACGGATCGCGATTATGTTACCCATGTCAGGTCGCTTATTTTCAAGGAGTTGGATAAATTACGCAGTGAAAAGATACCTGAAAAGGAACTTGAAGAGGCCAAAACGCAGTTGAAGGGAAAGCTGCTCTTGTCCCAGGAAAACACCAGCAGCCGTATGAGTCGACTGGCCAAAGGTGAACTCTACTTTAAACGATTCATTAGTCTTGAAGAGCTGGTCGAGAACATCGACCGTGTCGCAGCCGATGATATTCAGCGGTTTGCAGATACTTTCTTTGATGAAGAAGTCTTCTCCGAGTTCAAACTTAAACCGGAAGCCCATCAGTAAATGATCTCGGGATACGTTTTCATTTTAAGGTGACGCCACATCCTTTACCAACCTGAAACCAACCGTAGCATTGCGGTTTAAGCCGGGACCCGTGTGCAGCAACATCTGTGTTTCATCCAGCGGCTGCGGACCACCTTTGACATACCACCAGCTGGAAGTAGGTTTATAATAACTTCCCCCGCGAATGATGTTATAGGTATAACTGGCATTCTTGTAAATGTCGCCCGTAAGCTGCCATACATTTCCTACAAGGTCTTGTATTCCAAATGGACTGGCCCCTTCGGGATGACTATCCACGGGAGTTGTGGCAGGATGAGTGCAATTGCACCGAGTTGAATCCATTACGACTCCCCAGGGCCACTTTTGTGCTGATTCGCCTTGTGCCGCCCACTGCCATTCCATTTCGGTCGGTAATCTTTTTTGGGTCCAGTCAGCATAAGCACGGGCATCAGCAAGGTTTATCCAGACCACGGGATGATTTTCCCTGCCTTCAGGTATTTCATCATCGTGCCAGTGATTTAAAAAGTTTTTCGGATGTTTGGGCTCATACCCGGTAGCATCAAGAAATTTCTTGAAATCCGCATTGGTCACCGGATAAACATCCATATAAAAGGATGCCACCGGGCGATCGGTAGTATAGGCTGAGTCGGGGTAGGGAATAAAGGTTTCGCGATTGGATAACTGAACGGAAACGGTGCCGGCAGGTACTTTTTTCATACCGGAGGGGACCTCACCGGCAGGACGGGTTTTTTCCGGTTGACGAACCAGACGAGGAGTGCCGGGCGAAAGGTGGGTAGTGCGCTCATCGATTACGTATCCCTTACGGTTAAGCAGTTGAATCACAAGTTTCCCTTCGTAAAAACCCAGTTTGTCGGTTACGTTGACGACGGTATCTCGGGCTGGCAGGGAAAAGGAGCGTGAGTTGCTGTATGACGGATCCCCCGCCCAAACTTTCATTTCGGTCCCCTGGTCTGTATGCAGGTAAAGCGAATCAACGACCAGTCGGGCCTTGATAAGTTTCCGATATTTGGCAATCGCAGCAACCGAGCCTTCTTTGCGTGTGTTCAGCCAGGATTCATCAAACGCCGCCAATTTTGCGGGAAGCCGAGGTTGTTTTCGTGTAGTATCAGGCGTGAGTTCCCGATGATTCCATATATCTACATAATGATATTGGTCCGATTTTAGTGAATCGACGGGAATAAGGGGACCATGATATCCTTCAGGCTGTAAATTGAAAATCGTAAAAAGTTCTGTTGAGTGGTCGGGATGGGGCCACTGATTGATCCAGATGCTGTCGGCAGGAGAATCTATCAAAGGGGTCCACTGCGTGCTATTGAAATAGGGAGAGTGTTCGCGAAGTACGCGCACAATTTTTCCTGCATAACGGTAGGCTTTCGGAAGCCAGGAGGGACGATCGGGTCGAAAGAGGTTAAATTCGTATCCATATCCGTTAAAAAGTGAAAGGCTAAGACCGCGTCGAAGGGGACCGTCGCCCGGGTCTCCGACCCGATAGATCGAAAAGTCCGGTTTGATCAGCTTGTTTAGATTTAATACAGGAGGCATTCTGATCGCGTTGTGCACCCGCCCCGAAACGATTCCGGACATATGTTTGGGAACGGCCATACCTTCACTATACATAATCACTCCATCTCGAACACTGTCGGCGGCTGACTGCAGCTTATAACTTGATTTCCCCCGGGTATCCAATACCACGCCATCTGCATCAATTTGGTCGATCAGTGACGCCATGGCCCGGTGCGGGTTCTCCTCACGGGTACTTTTATCCCATGGATTATAGGCTATAAAAAATCGAGTGCCATGTTTGCGGGCCGTATCAGCCAGTTGAGCCAGTTTATCCAGCCCCCCTGGCAGGTCCCGGTACAAATCCCACTGGTTACGCTGATCGATTCCCAGTCGCGGCCAGGTAGGCCAAATACCGAAAATATCCCATCCCCCTGCTAATTTTTCCATTTTCTCTAAGAACGACTGCAACTGGTATTCCCCTGTTCGTTGATTATAAAAATCGCGGTCCCACGCCATTTGAAGGCCTATAAGGTATTGGTCCCGGATCCATTTAAGGTCATCCCGACGATAGAGGGATTGATCGAATTCATGCAGGTCATAGAGATAACGATCCTGGAACATAAGCTTTAATCCATTTTGCCAGGGTCCCTCGTACAGATCAGCATAAAAAGTGTATGTCACGCTGCCACCGGGATAAAGATCGGTTCTCCATCGGCTGATCTCTGCCTTCTGGTGATCGGTGCGACGTGCAATAGAAGTTACCGAGTATTTGTCACCGACTTGAAAAGCTCCATACCCCATTTCCCATGCGTTATCCGGCAAAATGACGCCCACCGGGCTCTTACCGGGACGGAACAGTTTGGTGCGGGTTAACGACCAGGGACCGGAAGCGGTTATATGAGTATGACCGGATTTTTGTCCAAAAGGCACCACATTTTCGATAGTAGAAGTATCCTGTCCGTTATTTTGAAACGTTAACAGCGTCTTAAATCCGGGTTCAAAATCCTTCACGACTTCAATATTCACCTTGATTTTATCGGCGAGGGGAGAGGGGAATACAGCTTTTTCAGTCAAATCTGCGGACCAAACCAGGGAATCGTTGATCAGGGCAGAGAACAGGGGTTCCGCCGAAATATTCAGGGTTATTCCACCTGTTGTGGTAAATCCCACGACCTGACTTTCCTGAGTCTTGAATTCAATCGAAGCCAAATTTTGCGCGGTCGTTATCTGGAAAAATCCCAATGCCAGAAACGTTATCAGTATGGAGAGAATGAAGCTAAATCGCCTTAACGCCAGACAGTGTGGCATTTCAGTTATATTTGAATGAGGAGAGGAATCACCTTGCATAAAACACAGAATTTGTAATGAAGTTATTGCTGATAATGGCAGCAGTTGCAGCGGCTGGACTGCAAACCGGATACTACTCCCTGTATATTCCATGGGGCCCGGCCATATTACTTGCCAGCAGGACCGGTTTCGCCGTAGGTGTCCATTAGCATACGATTGATTATACCCGCCCAGATATAAGTTTTATGATACCCGGCCCACTGGCTGTCCGGACTGTAAAATTCCCAGAGATTATGGTCTTTCTTAAGCTGCAAAATCATGTTTTCGGCAACCCGGTCAACTAACTCCCGGGCCTGATCGTGATATCCATATTTTTTCAGTCCGTGTTCAATTAAATAGTTCCACTCCACCCATACCGGACCGTTCCAATAACCGCGAGGATTGTAGTAGGGATCGTCGGCCGATAGCGAAGGAACACCGAATTTACGCCAAAATTTGGACGTATCCGTCAAATGGGCCACCAGTTTTTCAGCTTGTTTTTCACTGGCGACACCGGCCCATAACGGTAAAAATCCGATAATTTCCTTTCGCTTGAGATCGTTCTCTGATTTGTAAGTGAAATCATTATCTTTTTTATCGACTTGGTAATAAAAGCCGGTGGTGGAATCCCACATTGTTTGATTGATTCGCTTCGTACGTTCACGGGCCTTTTTCCTGAATTGAGCCGCTTCTCCTTTTTTACCCAGTGCAGCGGCCATCTTGGACAAAGCTTTCTCCTCGGCCACCAGCATGGTGTTTAAATCGACCGCCTCAAAATTCGCAGGCCAGGCAACTTCATCCCAAACTGCTACCTGGGCGTCTCGGACAGACTCCAGTACCGCGTGGCCGCCCCATTCGTGGAGTCCATCGCCGTCGGTATCACGGGTAGATATATAATAGTTGTAGAAGGCTTTACTGGAGGCGTACATCTCTTTCAGGAAGTGTTTATCCCCGGTGATTTGATAAATCTTCCAGTTTTGCCAGGCATACCAGGGAGCAGAAGTTGTGTATTGGCCATCGACCTCGATCATTTCGTTCAAATACGAACCGGTCCGATAGTTGATGTAGCCATTGTCGTGTTGAACTTGCTCGTAGACCCGTTGGGAATTCATGGCACTCATGGGATCCATATAGGCATAGGCCAGCATGGTAAGGCTCTCGTGGAATACTTGTCCGCCGTGCCCCCACCCCCAGGTCGGTTCACGCGAGAAGACGTAATAATTGTAATCAAGTTGACCCTCCGGTGGAAGCATAACCTGGCGCATCAACGAAAAGGCCGACCAGTACAGGTAGCGCTGATCCTTGCTTAAACCGGGTATTTCGGGAATATCAGAATAAATTTCCTCATTATGGGTCAGATAGGGACCTATCGGTTCATGCACAAGCCGTTTGGCCTCGCGGAGAAGGTATTCATCCGAGGAGTCGGTGCGTGCAACCCCGCGAACGATACGAATAGATTCCTGTCCGCCCGCTTTCAAGTTCAGTTTTTTATGCAAGCTGATGACTTTGGACATATTTTCAGCTTGCAGTGAAAAGGGGGATCCCTTAACAGCAGGGCGATTAACAAAATTGGCAGGGGGACCGATAAAGCTACCCGACGGGATGTTCATAACCTCACCGGAGGGGGCACTCATCATGCCGTTTTCCGATTCCGCCAAAACGATGTAACCGTAGATTTCGTCGCTTCGAATACTGCCGTCGGTATACGTAGTTTGATCCAGGTTAGCGGCAATCCGCTGGTAGTATCCATGCTTATCGTAATTGCGCCGATAAACATGATAGGCAGCATTCTCTTCAGCTCCTTTCCAATGCAAGCTGATGAATTCACCCGCCTGGTGCTTCGTTTTTTCCAGTTGGGTCGGGTTCAGCGGACTCGCCGAAGAAGTGAGATCGATATTTTTTCGGGCGGAAGATTCATTCTGAAAGATTTCACCCTTTAATTTCAGGGTAGTCGACTCTTTAGTTGCATCGCAGTAGAAATGGAAGGAGAGACGATCCTGAGGACCGATATCACCCAGATTACCCCACTCCAACCCAAAAAATCCATAGCCTGTTATGTTACGGTCTGAACTTCCCCAGCGAGGGGCATTATGCGTCAGGAGTCGATCCTTATTACCATTGATGAAACCCATCAAAGAAGATTTAGGGGGAGTATGGCGGCATCGCTCGCCGTTTTGGTGAGATACTTTTCCCCAAAGCAGGTTTTCCTGTGAACGTCTTAGATCAACCTGGTGGGGGATGTGAAAGGATTCATCTTTGTAACGATGGAAACTACCGGCCTTGTCCGGTTTTTTTGACATGCTAAATACGTCTTTAACATTGGCTACATACGGAACATCATGTCCCAGCACCCAGCCATCGGGCAACTCCTGGTGGTTAAACAATACCGACTGTCTATCGCCCGATAATCTAACATCATTGAAAGTACGATACCGATTTCGCAGATAGGATATTAATTCCAGGTCGACCGGCGCACCGGTGTTGTTTTGTATTGTAAGATCTTGTAAAGCGTAATGTGAACTTTGTACCAGGAAAGATGCATTTACCCTGATATCTTTGAAAGGTTGGAAGTGGTATTGAACCAGGTCGGTGTAGGAGGTAGTTATAACCGGTTTCCGGTACATCTGAGAGGGTTTAGACACCAGTGAATCCCCCATTTTAAATCCCAAGTACCAGTCTCCGCCCGTGTCGGTGGTAAAGGCAATCCCATGATCCTGCTCGTAATACCTGAAGTGATACCCCTCATCAAGGGCGAACTCGGATCGTTCCATTTGTGCCGCATAGGTAGTGTACAAAGGCGCATCGGCCCCTGCTTGCAAATTGGATAAGAAGTTATCCTGGGCGTAGCTGTTATGAAAGAAAAAAAGAAGCAGCGGGATCAATAGTCCCGCTGCTTCCCGTCTAATTGATGAATGGTTCATGACTTCAAAGTTAAAACATTTTTATAAAGTAGAGTTTGATATGACTTAATTGTCACTTTCTTCTCCAAGCGTAAATTCACTGGATCCCCTGGCTATCTGTCTGGTGTAGGTATTCTCACCGTCAAACAGCTCAAGTGTAAAGGCTTTTTGCGTGTTTGAGCTGATAGTGATCGGATCCGTGTAATATCTGCGTTCATCAGCTACAAGTTCGACCTTGTTATTCTGACCAAATTCGAGATTGCGGATGCCCACTTTTTCGGTTGTCAGCAGATTCCATCGAATTTTATTATCCGGGACATCCGGAATAATTCCGATGTAGTTTTCAATAAGCTGTGCAATGGGTCCGACAGCCGACCATCCTACAAAATCGGATTTGGCCGGTTCTCCGGCTTTACTGAATTCAGGGGAATAATTTTCCCATACCGTGTTGGTACTGCTGAATACGGCCGCCATGTTATTCAGGTGATTCAATACGATATCCCGGGCCAGCTTGAGCTGGTTTTGTGACATTAATCCCTTGGTAACCATATGATTGGTCGGGGCCCAGATGCTTCCACGCCAGTAGCGGCCGGCATAGGCATAAGCTTCCTCATCGGCAGCCGTGGTCGGAACACGGTGGGGGCGATCAAAGGAAGAGCTGTCGTTCAGATGGTACATCAATCCGTCAACATGATTCTGTTCCGTTATGCGACCCCACATAGGCCAGAAAGAAGCAATCGTTTTGACCTTCATAAACGATCCGTCCTTATCCAGGTCCCAATAGAAACGATCTTCTTCGCTCCACATATCGCGGTTGACCAGGGACTTCAGCTCTGCGTGATAATTGTAAAATTCGTCGGCTGTCTTGCGATCACCTATCACTTCAGCCATTTTAGCTAAGTACCACGCCGCCAAGGCTTCATTGGCATCGTAATCAACCCATGAATAGGGCGGATAAAACTTATCGGCGCGAGAACGCGGGGAATTATCCATGCCGCTGCTCCAGCCCGACCAGAACAGGTGCCCGTTATCGTGGCGTCTATTACGCTGCACCCAGCGGGCATAATCAGCCAATATAGGCACGACTCGCTCAAACCGTGAAGCATCACCCGTTGTTCGATAGTATTCATATTCAATCCAGGAAAACAGGTTGTTACGGGTAAACCATGGAGAATCTTTCGGTTGGTCGTCTTCACCGGATTCCTTACGGATAACACCGGAGATGGCCCCGTCTTCATGCTGTTTACGGTAAAAATTATCCAGACTCTTCATATTCGGCAGGCTGCCTTGCGAGTATTTAGCCCAGGCGAGTGAAAAGCAGGTATCCCACTGGAAAATACGGTTATCAAATGCCGCATCGATATACCAATCAACGAAACCGCTGCCCGGTATGGCCAATTCAGAGCTTTCCAGTCCGAGGACCCAGCAGCGATCATACATCTCCTTCAGGTCCTGTCGATTCGGAATAACGGGTTCGGGTACGGCCTTCAGTACCTCCTCGGCTGAGATGGGCTTATCATCCGGCTGTTGACCCTTTTTATAGGCATCAGCCCCCCGGGAAGTGCGGGTGAGCACAAAAGGAGCTCCCAGTGCCAGAGGAACCGATTTCAAAAACTTTCGACGATTCCACTGAGATCCACTGCCGTTATTTTGATTATTATCACTTTGCATAGTCACAGGATTATTATTAGGAATATTTTAGTAGAAAAATTCAGTAGATTTGATAATGTACAAACGTATTTTCAGGGTAACAACGAAATGATATACTTTTTGCAAAAAAATATAAATGTTTAGCGGTGAATTTAATTAAAGCTTGAATCATTGTAGTTGTATCCGTTAATTACCCTTAGCCAAATTAATTATCACAAACCAATCAATAAAATAAGGGGTTTTATGAATAACACAGATCAAGGAATTAAGCGGTACGCACCACTTTTGATTCGTATTGGACTTGCAGCCGTATTCATCGTACATGGTTGGGATAAGCTGATGGATATTTCGGGAACGACCGGATTTTTGGGTAAGGTTGGCGTCCCGTTTCCGTCCGTTACCGCGTGGTTGGTAACCCTGTTTGAGTTTGTTGGAGGTTTACTGGTATTAGTGGGCTGGAGGACCAAACTCGGTGCTACCGCCATAGCTATTGTAATGGTGGGAGCCATAATCACAGTAAAATTTTCCCAGGGATTTGCCGGCGGATGGGAAAAAGATTTTGTATTGTTTTTGATGGCTATTTCCCTGTTATTCAGCGGTCCCGGGAGTCCCTCGGTGGATGCAGTTCAGGCTATCGATCAAACGACCGAAGAGTAGGATTGATCTATGATTAAAGGTCTAACCTGGGATTTCTACCCGATTAAATAGAGTTAGCCCGACTTTCTTGGTGAGCACCGAGCAAAAGCGGTTCCCACCAAGTGAAATTCATTTTAGGGGAGCCCTGATCAAGGGCTCCCCGTTTTATTTTTTACCTTCTTTATCCCTTTGCTCCCGGAAAAAAGCTTTAAGCATAGCTTCACATTCCTTCTCCATAATACCCTGTATCACCTTGAATTCGTGGTTCAGGGATGCATTGGATGCCATATTGAATACGCTGCCGCAGGCTCCGTAATCCGCATCAACGGCCCCAAAAATGACTTGATCGATTTTTGACCACATCAAAGCAGCGGCGCACATCGGGCAGGGTTCAAGTGTCACATACAAGCTGCAGTCGGTTAAGTACTTGGAAGAAAGGGTCGCACATGCAGCTGAAATAGCCAGCATCTCTGCATGAGCTGTGGCGTCGTTTAATTGCTCAGCCTGGTTGTATCCCTTCCCGACAATCCGGTCATTACGAACAATAAGTGCACCGACCGGCACTTCCCCCTCATCATAGGCTTGTTCGGCAAGCTGTATTGCTTGTATCATGTATTTACGGTGAGTGCGGGCCAGAGCAAAGGGGAGATTGTCGGACGAATGCATATTTTGTTGATTATTTATTGGAGTAATTATTTAATAGAACTCTTTGCAAAACCGGGCGGCGGTTCCGAAGCATAATAATTTTCTGGGTAGCAGGCAGTAATAATTATAATCGTATACAGGGCTGATTAAACGTTCAATGCATGAAACCGAAGAAAAGTATACGAGCAAGGAACCGCCGCCCGGTTTTGCAAAGAGTTCTATTAACTTCCATAAAAATGGAATGATTAAGCAATTATATTTATTATGAAAAAGTAGAATGAGAAATCATACAAGCAAAAAACTTGCATTGATTTGAAATATAGAATTTATTTATAGGTATTAAATAAACTTGTTCCAAACCAAAATTAAGTTAAAACTGAATAATTAAATACGTCAGACTTATGATATCTAACAAATGGCTGAACATGATCGTTGGCGGTCTAGCCGCCATCGTTTTGATGGCCTGTGGTTCGCAGATGACAATCAAACGGGTCAATTATTCCCAATCCCTTGAAACTGTTGTACAACCAGCTGACAACGGTAAAGTAGAGGATGTCAAACATGGCCTCACCTTCAATATTAAGCCGATACAGTATGCTGAAACTCAGGATACTTCGTCGGTAACCACCGATAAAATTCACCTGATTCGGGGTGCCAAGGGATATTATTTTGTTACGGCACCGGGCTACAGCAATGTGTATATAATGACACCGGAAACCGGTTCTCTAAAACTCCATAAAAAAGTGCATATAACGGATAATGGAATAGATAAACCGGCTTTTAACCAACGCGATCCATATATCCAGTTGATTAACCAGGATACCGGCCAATCCTATCGGTTAACGGAAAAAGGAATTCAAACCCAATAAAGCCAGCCATATTTCATGACCACTATGAAACTCTATTTACATACCGCGATAGCGAGTTTACTACTGTTTGCAAGTGCAGGTTTATTACAGCAAATGCAAGCGCAGGAAGTGCAATCCGACTACGAGATTGTTCAAAATTTTAATAAAACGTACAACGACCTTTCCGATCGACTCGACAAAGTAAGTGCTGTCAAGGAAGCCAAAAAGTTGGTCGATGATGTAAAAAGCCTGCAAGGCAACTATTCGGAGCATAAAGAGCTGCTGAATAAAGCACTGTATCCTCAGACTTTTGAGGAAAAAATGAACAAGTTAAGCAGCCAGGTACAGTCTGCTCACCAACGACTGCAAACCATTGCTCGGCAGGAAGACAAGCTGAAGCAGTTAACCGGGAATGTCAATGATTTCGAAACGCAGCTCGAAAAGCTGCAGCAAAAATCGGATTCATTGCAAAAAGTGCTGGCCAACATGAACCAGCGAAATCGCAGCTTAAGCAGCACGGTTCGCAATTACCGTGAGAGCGTTTCTGAAAGAGACAGGCTGGTGCTGAACATTATCGATTCACTGTTGGCCAACTATCAGCAGCTTGACACCCAGACGTTGAAAGAGCTTAGCATGGCGTATAAGCAGTCAAAGAAAAACATCGACAACAATGCTCTCAAGCTGATTCAAACGATAGCTCGCACCAATATCGAGTTTCTCAACTCCAGCCAAACGCTATCTACCGGTGACTACCTTCGCATGTACAGCGTTCAGCAGAAGTTCCGGGATATGTGGAATAAAATTGGAGATGAATTGATTAAAATTTATAAACCGGATGCCGGCGCCGAGGCTGTCCAAAGCGAACTTCAAGGATCTCTGGACGAGTGGGAAACCAAGGTGGCAGATCAAACCTGGAAATCGATGAATCGCGCATTTGACGAAAACGGTATCGAGTTGTCGGAATTCGGCGATTCTCAGGGACTCTACCAAAGTCTAACCAATTATGTGGATAACGGTATCAAGGAAGGAGATCGCAAACAATATCAAAACTTCTCGCAATTCTGGAACAATACCGTTAAGACCCAATGGGCCGAATATATAACCGGGACGAACATCTTGAGTTACGACCAAATGACCAATGTTGACAAAAAACTCAATGAGTGGGACTCCAAAACAGCTTCTTCTTCCTATTTGTGGAAGATTCTGGTAGCTGTAGCAGTACTCATAATCATTGTCCTGGGTATTATGCTCGCACGAGCTAAATCTTGATTATTTATCACTGATTAATTCAGGGGAAACATCCGGCCGGATGTTTCCCCTTTTTTTTAGCGGCCTTTGAAAAACCGGGCGGCGGCTACTCTCATAACAAATTAAATGGAGGTAAAAATACAAGCCAGTTCTCCCGGTGATATTAGGGGGTGGACCCTAAAAGAGAGAACGTCCTAAAACCATCTCACAATCGACAGTCAGTCAAAGCCGGGGGTCTGGAAGGTATCAACGGGGTTTAAGGAAGAGCGAAATATTTTCTCAGCAGCCATTCCATCCCAAGCAACAGTACCACGGCAAAAAACCAGAATAGGTGTTGGTAAGGATAGTATTGTTGCGTTTCGATATGCTTTGTTTCATCCATTAGACCGGCATTTGACATGTGATGCCATATCGAATCAATCTGGCTAAAATCGAAGAAACGCCCGCCCGAATTTTCTGCAAGTTGTCTTAATAAGTTATCATTGCGCGTGGTGTTCACATATTCAATACGAGTGGGTGAAACCGAAAACTCCCCTTGATAGCGGTCTATTGTTGTTTCTCCTTTCCTGGCTGTAGCTTCGAACTGATAGATGCCTTCACCGAGTGTTCCAATATTCAAGGAATATTGTCCATTCCCCTCACTAGTCATGGTAAATTGCTTGGCCCCAATCGCTTCGTTCTGCAAGCGTAAGTCGATGGATGCATTGGACTCTTGTTCACCACTCTCATTCCTTAAAAACACATTAAATTGCACTTTGTCGTCCCCGTCAAAGACTTGTTGGGCCGGAATGACCCGCAGGAGTTTGTCGTCGGTATCGGCTGCATTCCAGGCTATAATATTGCTGATTAGTCGCGTAATAAAAGATCTTGAAGACGCCGCGTGATGTTGTCTTAACCGATAGAACCCATATCCATTGATGATGGCAGATCGTTTATTACCCAACTGTTGCACCGCAACAAAAGGAACTTCGGTTTCTGATCCCTGGTAGGTGGTTTTAAAAAGGGCAGAAGCTGACGGAGAAAGTTCAACATTACGTATGGGAGCATAAATGGATGGAAGATTGCTGTATGCAACTTCCGGTAAATCCATAATGGCGTGCTCAGACTGTGCTTCTACCGGATAAAATCCGGAGGATAGGGGAGAGACGGATGAAGATGTAGTTGAAATCGGCATATAGGATTCCAGGGAAGACGGCAGATCATTCAAATCCTGTTGGGGGGACCGTACAAAAACAACCGGCACATCCCGCACCAGGGTTTCCAACTGCTGGTGAAGGACATTCGAAATATCAGGGGCAGGATACCCGTGCAAAATAACCAGATCTATTGAATCGGTTTCGGTGGGTAAGTCCCCTTCTATAAATTTTTCGCCCCTCATCCAGGTTCGGGGAGTCAGCGACACATTTTTATCGGTTGCAAGTATCGAACGCATTGACTTCACATCGGGGTGAATTTCAAATGCCAGATGTAAAACGCGATCACGATTATCTCTCACATCAATTGAAAAAGCTTTTTGATTATTGGCACCGGTCCATTCCGAGGCTTTTTCCGGAACCTCGATGGTATATTGGTGCAGCCCCGGTTTCTGTAAGGGGATTTGGAAAGATAGGGTATGAGCGCTTTTTTGATTCGTCGGAGTAAAATTTTGTCGGGCGATAACGCGATCACCGGACTGAAGTCGAACCGTCACATTTTCCCCTTTATAACCGTCATTTATAATGGTGGCTTCAACCTTGTGTTCCGTTTGTGTATAGCCTTTCTGGTTACTGACCACGTTTTTCACTACCAGATCCCGAACACTGACCGTATCTCCCAGGCCAATGACATAGAGGGGGACTCCCAGGTCCCTGGACATAAATGCCGGATCCTGTCCCGCCGTATAAATACCGTCCGTTATTAGCAGCGCCGCTTTGGTGCCCTCCTGATTGCGTTGCAGATAGTCCAGGGGAGCATATAGATTGGTTTCAGCACCGTCAAAATCAAGGGTATCAGGACGAACTGATGACAGTTGTTCGTCAAAAGCAAAAAATGAAAGCGAAATTCGGGCTTGGTCGTCAAAATTCAACTGCTCCAATACATTTTGATAGGTCTTTTCTCCTTCATAACGTCCTTTTTCAACCCCGACACTTCGACTGTTATCGAGTAAAACGGCAACATCGGATTTAATATAGTTGACCGTTTTTGAACGAAAAAGGGGATTCATCAGGAGTACCAGGAGGATAAAGAACACCAATGCCCGAAGTCCCATCAAAGCATATCGCCCGATGGGATGTATTGTCTTAAATCCCCGGTACGACCACCAGGAAAGTAATAGGGCCGCCGCAAACAGTATGATATAAATACCATAGGGCAGGCCGGGTTGGAATCCCTGAAATGAAATATCCAAGCTAGTCTGAAGTAAGATTCTTAAGAGTTACTAATTAGTGACGCCTTCACGCTTGTTGAGCGCCTCTATCAACATATCGATCAACTTGACGGTGGTCAGTCCATCCGCCTCGGCCGCATAGTTATTGATGATACGATGTCGCAATACAGGGGTGGCGAGGGCCTGAATGTCTTCTTCATTTACATTAAACCGTCCTTGCATCAAGGCCCGTGTCTTGCCGCCCAGGATAAGATATTGGGAAGCCCGTGGACCTGCTCCCCAACTGAGATATTTTTCTACAAAGTCCGGTGCGATGTCATTCTGTGGGCGCGTCATGCCCACCAGGGTGACCGCATAATTCAGCACATTTTCCGGTACCGGAACTTCCCGGACCAGATCCTGCAGTGCAATAATCTGTTCGGCGTCCAGCATTGAATTGATTTCATCCTGGCCGGCCGATGTGGTTTGGCTGACAATGTTCATCTCTTCGCCATGGGATGGATAGTCCAGCCACAGATTAAACATAAAGCGGTCAAGTTGGGCCTCGGGAAGGGGATAGGTCCCTTCCTGTTCGATCGGGTTTTGTGTGGCCAATACAAAAAACGGAAGCGACAAATCGTAAGTATCGCCGGCCGCCGTCACATGATATTCCTGCATCGCCTCGAGTAATGCAGCCTGGGTTTTGGGAGGAGTTCGATTAATTTCATCTGCCAGGATGATATTGGCGAATATCGGACCTTTTTTAAATTCAAATGCTTTTCGGCCTGTCTGTTGATTATCCTCAATTACTTCGGTACCCGTTATATCGGCCGGCATCAAATCGGGAGTAAATTGTATACGGCTGAATGATAAATTCAAGGTTTGGGCGACGGTGCGAACAAGCAGTGTTTTGGCCAATCCCGGTACGCCGATTAATACACAGTGTCCGCGTGAAAATAAACTGATTAAAAGTTGATCAATGATTTCGTGTTGGCCTATAACGGCTTTACCAATTTCATTTTTAATACTTTGAATAGACTCAGAAAAAAAATCGGCTGCCTCTTCAGGGTTTTCGGGTATAGCTGACATATAAATTATCTAGTGTTAGATTGCTTTTGCTCTTCACTAACGGCGGGATTCCGGGTTTGCTGTTTTATCTGTTTTTGCAGGGGATCCACTGAACTCGGTTTATCAATGTGATATTTAACATAAACCTGGTCTCGAAGTTTCTCCAACCACTGCTGCATTGCCCGGATCTGCTTTTCTTGAAGAGCCATATTTTTGATCCGCTCATAGTCCTGCTTCAGATTGGCAGTGTGCTCCGGAATACGGTTATCCAGTTTAACGATACGATAGGCGGTTTTAGCGTTCTGTTTGTCAGGGGTAAATGATTTGGGTTCAGAAATATCCCCAACCTCTTCCAGCAAATAAGTGATACGCTGTAAAGCGGGATCCAGTTGGTTAACCGGTATGAGACGTCCCCCTGATTGTGGATTTAATATCTTGCCGCCCACCGAAGCCGTATTTTTATCCTCCGAATAACGCTGGGCCATCTTGGCAAAAGATTTACCGTGATTAAGGACACTGTCACGAATAGCGTTTAACTTTTTAATAGCCACCTGTTTATCCACCTGGTTTTTATCAACTGAAATAAGAATATGATTTGTGGATATTTTGTCCCCCACTCGTTTGTTCAGTCGAATAATATGGTATCCATAAGAAGTTTCGACTACATTGGAAATTTCACCGGTTTCGAGATTGGATGCGGCAGTAGCATAGGCGGGTACCAGTTCATTCATGGGCATTAGAGGCAGCAAGCCCCCTTTTTGGGCCGAAGGGCCGTCACTATGTCGTCTGGCCAGTGCTTCAAAATCTTTTCCGTGATTCAAGACAGAATCCCTCAACTGTTTTGCCAGTTGTCGCGCATTGGTCTTGGCATCTTCCAGGGGAGGAGGGATTCTAACGATTTGAGACAATTCCACTTGCTCCGGGATGGTGGGAATGGAATCCCTGGGAATGTCTTCATAAAACTTTTTGACTTCCGGCCTGGTGATAGAAATGTCCTCGATCTTTAGTCGACGATACTCTCGTACAATCATATCCTCGCGAAACTGAGAGCGGAACTGGGCTTTCACTTCCGCGATACTTTTTCCGAGTGCCTGTTCCACCTTTTCTTTGCTGCCGGCCTGTTGAATCATTTGATCAATACGGCGCTGCATGGCGTTACTCACTTGCTCGGAACTCACCGTTACAGAATCCATGCGGGCATTTTCAAGTAGTACATATTGATCAATAACCGATTCGAGGGCATTGTACCACAATTCTTTGCTGAAAGAAGGCGTAGTACCCCTGCTTTGTTGTCGGCTTCTTTGGAGAAACTCGGCTACTCGTCGGTCAACATCGGATTTAAGGATAATATTGTCATTTACCACTGCCACTATACGGTCCAGGTTCTGACTGTCCGATTGCGCAGACAACTGGGAAGGATATCCTGAAAGGGTACCCAGCATTACTATGAAGGCCAATAAACTTACTTTAAGCGAGGAATTAATCATGAATAGGGTTTTGAGTCGTATCATTAAAAGGCCGATTAACGGTCGTATCGCTATCAAAAACGTTTGACATTTCAATTTCATTATTCGCTCTTGCTCTTAAATACAGGTTTTTCACATATGCATTTAATACATCTTTCTTTTTCTTAATTTTCAACCATTCTTCAATATGCTCCAGAGCCCATTCCAAATCAGGGTTATAGCCCTTGGGCTGTTCTTCCATTAATTGAACGAAGTGAAAGTTGCCATTGGCACGACGTATAGGTGAAATTTCTCGAATTCCTATAACCTCCAGGAACTGCTGCATCCGCGGGACTTCGGATATCGCCATAGAAATCGGTCGATACTTCCTGGAATGGTTGAGTGCGGATGCCGGTTTTACATGATATTTTCGAGCCACTTCGTCCCAACTGATGCCGCCTAGTAATTCAGATTTGGCTTTTTCAGCCTGATTAAGCGTATTTGTTTCCATATGCCGGAAACGAACAAACCGCTCCTGCAACGTGAATTTATCCTTGTGCTGCTGGTAGTAATCGCGGGCTTCCTCACGCGTAGTCTCAATTTCTTTTTGCCTGTTTTCAAGTACGTAATTCTGTAAGGCGTCTATAAAGACACTTTTTTTGATTCGGTTGATCTCTTTTTGCACGGACGGGTTTCGCTCCAGTTTTAATCGCCCGGCTTCTTGCAGCATCAACTGTTTTCTCACCCATTTCGAACGGTAATCCAGCAGGGCGCGGACGCTGTCCGATCGAATTTTCATATCAGGTAGAGCCGAGCGCGCCTCCTGCAAAGTTAACTGATTATTTCCAACGCGGGCAAAATGCCGCTGTTCGGGTTGCTCCTGTGTTTCAGAGCAACCCGCGGCAGACAACATCAAACTGACGGCAATCAGGCAGATATGTATATGATATATGCGAATGATTAATACTGCTATTTATTGGTATTCGCCAATTTCTTCTCCAGGCGATCGTGATACATTTTTATATTGTACCGGTCTTTTAAGGCTTGCGTCCATTCTTTCTCTCGAATGGGTTGATAATAGGAAACCAGGCGATTATAAGCTTCATCAAAACGCATGCGTCGCGGCTGCAGAATTTCCTCCAGATACAAGTAAGCTTTTTGATCCCGATATTTTACCAGGTTGCTAAAGGATCCGGTCTCCATCTCTTTCAGCTTGCTAAAGGGAAATTCATCCACATAGCTGCTGGAATCCGTGCGGATGGCTACTCCTTGCATATCATTGTCAACAGAGTCTGGATGCATTCCGTCCTGGAACCGACGAGTGGCCTCTTTCAGCAAACTATCCTGTCGACCGGCAAATAAATAATAGTGATATCGCTTGTCATATCGGAAAGAGTCGGGATGCGCCTTATATATTTCCTTCAGACGCGCCGTGTCGGTTTCCGCATAGTTCCAGACCGAGTCCTGGGTAATTTGAAATACTACAAGCCCATCCATATAGTTTTTAATCTTGTTCTTGAACTCGGGAAATCGCTTCTTGGTCAGTTCCACCAAGTGCTCTGAGATAGCATTCAGTTTGAAATCATCAAACCAGCTGGCCCGAAATCTGTTGGCGGGAGTCTGTCCATGTTTCTCTTTCACCCAGTTGATAAACGCTCCCACTTTATAGTCCTGATTGTTAATCCGATATGCCGTATTAGCCGCTAGACTGTCGGAAATCGAGATCGAATTGATTTGCACCGTATCATGTTGAGTCACTTCATCCACCAGGACAGAGAGCGGTTCCTTGAAGGTTTGGGCGTTGCCTACATTTGCCACTTCATTATGCACAATCTGTTTACGATTCTTGTACCGGGGCAGCTTCTTCATTTTGCTCATTAAATGCTCGCGTTCTGCCTTTTCCGACTCGAACGTTCGTACTGAATCGATCCGCAGGATATGGTACCCATATTTACTTCTTATCGGATTGGTGTGAGTGCCAACGGTATCGACAGCCATAACCGAGTCGACAAAAGCAGGATCCAATCGACGGCCGTAATTGATCCAGCCAATCTGTCCCCCCTTACGCCTGGAGGCACGATCTTCCGTGTATTGTTGAACCGCTTCTTTCCACTCCATACCGGATTCAAGCGCATCATAAGCTTCTTGAGCCTTTATGCGGGCAGAGTCCAGTTGGCTTTTGCTTTGCACCGAGAAAAAGATGTGGGATACTTGCCGATCCCGTTTGCGCTCTCTTTTATCTATCACCTTCAGCAAATGATAGCCATACTGGGATCGTATCGGCATGGAGATAGAATCAACCGGCAGATGAAAAGCCGCATCCTCAAACGCCTTTATCGTATTACCGGCTGTGAAGTAACCAACCTCACCACCGAGGGGACGCCCACGCTGCTTAGTAGAATATTGTTGTATGAGTGAATCAAAAGGGGCACCCTGCAAATATTCTTGGCGAGCCTGCATCAGCTTATTATAGGCCTCGGCCGTGTCCGATGGAGTAGCTTGCCCCGTCAATCGACGCAGTATATGAGCTGCTTTAATTTCATGTTGGTTTCTTTCATGAAAATCATCCATCAAACTGTCCAGGACCACTCGTTCCATCCAATAGGAATAGGCGGCCTGTTCCGCATAATTATTATACTCTTCGATGATTGATGGATTATCGTAGTATCCCGCCTTCCTGGCTTCTTTAAGTTTAGCCCGGTAATTGAGATATACAGGAAGGAAATCGGAAAGATCGTCCTGACCCACATTCTTGATCGGGCTTGAAGACTGGTAGTTTTGTCTCAACTCCTGAAATGTAACACTTTCACCTCCAACAGTACCCACTACAGTTTGATCTTTGTTTTGCGTGCTTGCAGGTGTCTTGGAGGTCTTGCAAGCAGAGAACAAGAGGCCGCTAACAAGAAGAATTACCAGAGAAAATCGATGGCTTACCATTAGATTCATGATCGGTTAAGTTGACGTTGATTGATCAAATTTTACAGTGAACGTGTGAACGTTTGTTACGTGAGAAAGTCAAAAAAATTATAATAGCATGCCTGCGAATGTTTCCGTCATCAAATTGTCAATCGTTCCGGCGAGAACCGCTTTTAAGCCCAACGAGGCCAAATCCGACCGTCGACTGGGGGCCAGAGCACCGATTCCACCAATTAGTATGGCAATTGATACGAAATTTACAAATCCGCAGAGTGCGAAAGTAGCCATTGTTCTTGATTTAGGCAACAGTGAAGCTTCTTTGATATACGTAGCCAGTTCTTTATAAGCAACAAATTCATTCAATGCAATTTTTGTTCCGGCAATGCTCCCAGGTCTGCGGCATGCTGCCGTGGAGCTCCAGGAAAGGATGATAGGTACTAAAACCCCCGGACAATAAACAATAAAACTACAAGCCCCGCTACGCCCCGAAGCAAATCGACCATGACATTAAAAAATGTCTAAGCTATTATGATTATCAGATGCTGGAGTCTATTGGTTCAACCACATGGTGGAATACAAATCATTCAGCTGACCCAATTATTACATAATTTTTACATATATCAACTAATTTCGTAGGTTCATAGGTTATGAAAAGATTTACGCTCCGACAAGACCAAGGCCATAAAAAAGCAGCCGACTATCAGATCGATTATGATGATCTGTTAAACGAACAGCAAAAAGAAGCTGTATTCCATAATAAAGGTCCGGCCCTCGTTATCGCCGGAGCAGGGACCGGAAAAACGAGAACATTGATCTACCGCGTGGCTCGATTGATTGAGGAAGGAGAGAATCCACGTCACATTCTGCTATTGACTTTTACGCGCAGGGCAGCCCGAGAGATGCTGGATCGAGCGGCCAGCCTGTTGGATAACCGCTGTTCACAAGTAGAAGGAGGGACGTTTCATTACTACTGCAGTCAACTGCTCCATAAACATGCATCCAAGCTGGGTTATCCCAACGATTTCATGATAATCGATGCCGCAGATGCCATGGATGTTATCAATCTGCTAAGGACCGATATGGACCTGGACAAACTCGATCAACGCTTTCCGAAAAAAACGACTTTATATAAAATTTACAGTTCCGCCGTTAACCGGGATCGCTCCATTCACGAGGTCGTTGATAAAAAATACGACCAGTTTCTGACTCATATTGATCGCATCGAGGAGCTTTATCGACAGTACCAGGAGTATAAACGGAGAAATCAGATGATGGACTTTGATGATCTGTTGCTGCAATCGATCCAGCTACTGGAAGAGCACGATGATATCCGAAAGAATGTAGCGGCACGAAATCGACATGTGATGGTGGACGAGTTTCAGGACACCAACTCCCTGCAGGCCCGTCTGACTCATTTATTGTCGAGTATTCACAACAACGTTATGGCGGTTGGAGATGATGCTCAAAGTATTTATTCCTTCCGGGGGGCTGACTATCGGAATATTCTGGAATTTCCAGATCAATATGATAATGTCAATATCATCAAGCTGGAGCAAAATTATCGGTCGACCAAGAATATTCTCAATCTGACTAATCGGATTCTTGATCAGGCTTCTGAAAAGTATGAAATGACCCTATTCACCGATAATGAGGCAGGCGAACTTCCCGGATTGGTGAAAGCACCGGATGTCAAGGATCAATCACGTTTTTTGACTCAAATGATCCTGAACCTGAGAGAACAGGGAGATCAGCTGAGTGACTGTGCGGTACTTTTCCGTAACGGACGGGATTCCTATGACCTCGAGGTCGAGTTGAATAAGCGTGATATCCCTTTTGTAAAATACGGCGGACAAAAATTCGCAGAGGCAGCCCATATTAAAGATGTTCTGGCTCACGTGAGGGTGCTGATTAATCCCAGAGACACCGTCTCGTGGAACCGCGTACTGATGTTGCTGGATGGAATTGGGCCCAAAACCGCCAAAGATATGTTCGAGTGGATCCGTGACGCCCGGGAACCGTATGCTCTCTATGAATCAGATCAAACGAGCAAGCGATATTTACAGCAACTGCAAGCGCTGAGTCAGCTGCTGGAAGATCTTGCACATGGAGATTACCGGGTGGCCGAAACTATTGAACATATTGTCAGTTATTACGAAAAATTTTGCAAAAAACACTACGATGATCATCCCAAGCGGCTTAAAGACCTGGAAACTTTTGTGACAATAGCTGAAAACTATTCCAGCCTTGATCAAATGGTGGAGGAACTAACGCTTGATCCCTTAGATGCCACGGTTCTTGAAACCGAAGCGTATGACGAAGACGAAGACCCTCTGATACTTAGTACCATACACTCGGCCAAGGGACTCGAATGGAAAAACGTTTTCATAATTCAGTGCCTGGACGGTATCATTCCCTCCGGGTTTTCGGTCGACAGTGACCAGGAATTGGACGAGGAACTGCGCATGCTCTATGTTGCCTGCACACGAGCACAAGAACAGTTGTTCCTAACTTACCCGATGGCCCATCAATCCGTCTACGGGGAATACCTAACCAAGCCTTCCCGGTTCATTGAGGACTTTGAAGAGAACGTCCTGGAACCCTGGATTTTGGTCGAGGAGGGAAGATCATCGGATCCACCCCTCGAGGAACCTGATAACCCAGATGCCTTAACGGATTAATTATATGGTAGAGGTCGTTGAAAAACCGGGCGGCGGTTCCGAAGCATAATAATTTTCTGGGTAGCAGGCAGTAATAACGATCATCGAATACAGAGGCGACTAACCGTTCAATGCATCCCACCGAAGAAAAGTATACGAGCAAGGAAGCGCCGCCCGGTTTTTCAACGACCTCTGGCAAACAGCAAGAATTTCCATTAAATCTTTTACACGAAAAGTTTCACTTATCCGTTAAAGGATACATTTTGGGGTAGGTAACCCTTTGGCAGGCAGCAAGATTATCAATGCATATTGGTGTGTTGCCGGTACATATCGACCCAAACCCAGATGATGGGATAGATGGGAATAAACACCGAAAGCACCAGCTTTAAATTTTTGTAACGGTCATCTTTCTTGTCGGCTATACCGGCAACCCCTGAAATCCAGAAAAGGAACAGGACAAAGCATCCGATAGCGATCCCCAGGGCCCCGAAGAAGCCGAACATATTGTAAAATGATTCTATCATGTTGCATTGGGTCGATTAATTGCTTTGAATGGTATAAGATAATTGGTTGGCGACTTGAATTGAAATTTTGATGGTTATTTTTTTCATATGAAACCAGTTGTATCTATAGTTGGAAGGCCTAATGTAGGCAAATCGACTTTATTTAATCGTTTTATTGGCTCTCGCAAGGCCATTGTAGATGATATCCCCGGGGTAACGCGAGACCGCCATTACGGGGAGACGTTTTGGAACGGGTGTGAATTTACCGTAGTGGATACCGGGGGATATGTACCGGATGATGAAGAAGCCCTTATGAAAGCAGTTCGCGAACAGGTTCACGTGGCCATGGCCGAATCTGACCTGATCCTGTTTACGGTAGATGTAAAGTCGGGAATTCATGCTCTGGATCGTCAAATCTCCGGGATACTGCGAGAGCAGGAAAAACCGGTCATAGTGGCCGTAAACAAAGCGGATAATGAAGAACGGCGTATGGACGCTGTGGAGTTCTATGAGTTGGGGTTTGATAATCTGTTTCCCGTATCGGCTACCAGTGGGACGGGCAGCGGGGATCTGCTGGATCATGTCGTTGAAATACTGCCGCGGCCCGGCGAAGAGCACGAGCCCGATATCCCCCGACTGGCGATTGTAGGCCGTCCAAATGTCGGCAAAAGCAGCTACGTTAATGCTTTGCTGAATAGCGAACGCTCTATCGTCTCATCTACCCCCGGAACCACTCGAGATTCCATTAACAGCCGCCTGACGTACGATGAGAGGGAATATATCCTGGTAGATACGGCGGGATTACGCAAAAAAAGCAATGTGGATGAAAGCATTGAATACTACAGCACGATACGGACTCAGCGGGCTATTAAAAATTGCGATGTGGCGGTAGTCATGGTAGATGCCATGCAGGGATTTGAAAAGCAGGATATGCGTATTGTAGGTACGGCAGTGGATTTTAACAAGGGGGTTATCATTGCTTTGAACAAGTGGGATTTAGTGCCTGATAAAACGTCGGGGGTGATTAAAGAGTTTGAAGATTACGTTTACAGTCGAATACCACAGCTGGATTATATCCCTATGGTATCCATTTCAAGTACCGAGGGAATTCGATTGCATAAAGTGCTCGATATAGCGGATCATGTGATGAACGAACGCAAAAAAAAGATTCCCACTTCGGAATTGAACAATTTTATCCGACAGATTTTAAAAGAAAGGCCGTTGCCGTTTAAAAGAGGGCAGAAGTTGAAAATAACGTATGCCACCCAGGTCAAATCCAACCCACCGGTTTTTAAATTTTTTATGAATTCACCGGAGGATTTGCCCTCGAACCATCACCGGTATATTGAACATCGTATGCGGGAGCAATATCATTTTGAGGGAGTACCGCTGACGTTTCTATTTCGCCAGAAGTAAACAAAATATCGTCTTTGAGGTGTAGCGGTTGGCTATTATATTATAGCCTTCAGAAATAAGGCAACGTATTACAGCTGAACCCAAATTTTGTATCTCTTCAAATGAGTACTCAGAATCTTGAAAAACCGGTAGTCAACGCGCTCAATAGGGATTATGATCGAGAGCGCAATTTTTCCTTTTTAGAAAATCTCTATCTTCCGGAGATTTTTAAAGGTCTGGCCTACACCTTTAAGCAGATATTCAAGCCCAAGTTCACCATGCAGTATCCGGAAGAAAAGTGGGATCCTCCTGCAATATTCAGGGGTCGACCCGTTCTCGTTGAAGATAACGGCCGCGAACGCTGCGTAGCCTGTGGACTTTGTGCCAGGGCATGTCCGCCTCTCGCCATAAGCATGCAGGCCAACGAAGATGCAGCAGATCCGAAAGAGCGCTATCCCGAGGAGTTTCAAATTAATATGCTTCGATGCATCTATTGCGGTTTCTGCGAGGATGTCTGTCCCGAAGAGGCCATTGTGATGAGCAAAGATTACGATATCGTATTTGAATCCAGGGAAGAGGCCGTATATGACAAAGAACGCCTATTGGTTCCGAAAGAAGATCTTGAAGAGCGATTGGAATTTTTGAGAAAGTATAAAAACCGGCAATTTGGACAATTTTGGGATTTCCAGCAGGACAACAACATACATTCGGTTCGGGATCGCGACAGGGAGTGGAACACAGGTCTTTCGCTGGTTGATATGATTGAACAACAGGAAGAAGCTGAAGATACGGATCCGTCCTCGCCCTGGGACCGTTAAGTCATGTTGTGATGAGTCGACAAAGATTAGATAACGAATCCGAAGCATCAGACAGCCAGTCCCAGGTATTGGAACGGTTCTCATACCTGGCGTCGGAAGCAAAAATGTTGGCTCGAGTTATAGAACATGTTCCGTACGATGAGCAGCCTCCCCAAAAACCTTCCATATTGGAGCTTTTAGATCGACTCCGGGTTTTTCAGGTTGATTATTTAAAACCGTTGGTGGAAAAAGTGGAAGAAATGCGGGATACCATCAATTATGCTACTATTCAAGCGTGGGAAGAAACTTTCAAGCAAGAGCAATCACTCGAGGATATTAGCAGGGTAGGGGAAGTTCTTGATGACATTAGCCGGGAACGAAATCAAATCGTTTCCAGGCTGGAAAAGTTTGATTCAAGCCATTGGGAGAGCACAATAGTTCAATCGAAGGGGCAGGAGCTATTATTTGAAGAAATTTTAAACCGGGTTGTTGAATATGAACGGACGATATTATCCCGCATATCCGATCAAGTCATGGTCTATAGTCAACAGCGAAACAGTCAGCGGGAAATTGAAAATCGTCGGGATCAACAGGATGACAGAAAGGGATAGCAATGCAGAATACAGCTTAGAAGGAATATGTCGCTCTGGTTACGTATAATACTCGCTTTAATTAGTATTTATTTTGCCGTTCGTTTCGGCGCTTTTTCCTATAACAGGCGAAGCTGGGAGATGGGATCCTACAGTTTATCATTATTTTTCCTGGGACTTCATCATGCCGGCGTGGGCATAGCTGAAGCCTCGAATCTACAAAATATTACGCTGCAGGCTGCCCTGCAGGTTTCAGAATGGAGTTCCATAACTGCTATAGCCTTCCTTCTATGCGGACTATTACAGTTAATCAGGGAGTCGAAGCCCGGATTAGCGCGTTTTCCGCTTATATTTACGGGATTACCGCTGCTGATTATTATAAGCTATCCATTTGCACACGAAGCTGATATTATAAATCGTTGGCTTCTAAAACTTTATGAAGGAGCCGGCTTGGTAGTAGGCTTGATAATGTACGGCTATTTCACATATACCAAAAAGCGAAAAAAATACCTGTATGTACTGGTCGGCATTGTTCTTTTATCTGCTGCATATGTTTTGCACTGGTTTTTAGGGTTTATCAGCTTTCTGCAGCCGTGGAGTTGGCTTTTATTGTTTATAATTGGAATAGTCATACTTTATAAAGGCCTCTCGGAAAGGTAGCCGGCCATTGATATCGTTTGATAAATTCCCGCACAACAATGACCAGGGGATACCCTTGTGGAACAAACCCTTACTTACCAATACAAGACTTCGAAGTTCGATAAATTATGAGGTTAATAATCGATCTATGAACTTATTCTTTTCAGGATGTATAATTGAAAATAACTTCAACTTTACATAATATAAATTATACGACATTTATACTATTGATTGATGCTGGCGGTCAATATAGGCGGTCTATGCATTTTAATACGGACCTGTTTCGGATAAACTCTTAACGTGAGAGCTTATCCGACTTACCCGCACTCGTTTTACTCTGGATATATTTTATGAGATTATTCAATCCGTAAAATAACAGGAAAATTCCGATTAGAACCGCTATCGATCCGGGATTCGATATCAACCATGCTGCTAGCAGCAAAGAAAGTATTCCCATTACGGAGAAACCGACACTTAATAATAAGGAAACCCCCAATACAATTAGAAAGAACGCAAATCCATACGGTATCAAGGCCGGTTTGACAATGATAAATGCTCCGGCCAACACGGCTCCGGCACTTACTATGGAACTGAATTGAAAGAATGCGAAAATCAATCCGACCGCTATTAAAAATCCGCCGACTATATAGTATAGATAATTTGGCCATATCAGAGCCGCAGCTCCCGCTAAAATAGCTAATATGGCACTAAGTATATTATGCTTTCCAGGCCTTGTACTGATATTGATACTGAAATATGAAGCCATGTCTTACCGGATCTATTTGATTGATTCCAATGGATATTATCTTTTCTTATCTTATGTTACTAAACACAAACTCTTCTGAAAAATTGTTGATAACATCGCCATCTTGACCGCTCCCTGAATAATGAATAATTTCTGCTCAATTAAATAACTATAATTAGATTTATGTTTTTACTATAAATTCATGTTTTGCAAAGTTTTATGAAAGTCATACATTATGAAAATATTTTGGACCCGCCGTTAAATCTGGCTATGGAAGAGTTTGCCTTACGGCACCTGGATCCATCTACCGATTACTTGATGTTGTATGTCAACACGCCTTCGGTCATTGTCGGACGAAATCAAAATGTATATGAGGAAGTCAACTATCGCTTCATAAGAAAACGAAATATACCGGTGTATCGTAGAATTTCCGGTGGCGGAGCGGTTTACCATGACCCGGGCAATCTTAATTTCAGTTTTATAACAGACTATGACAGCAAACGACTCAATAATTACACGGAATTCAATGAACCGATTATCCAGGCACTGAACGCACTTGGAATTGAAGCTTATATGGACGACCGCAATGCTATCCGGACCGAGCACTATAAGATTTCCGGTAACGCCCAGTTTTCGGCTGCCGGTCGAATGTTCAGCCATGGGACCCTTCTTTTCGATGCCGACCTCGACTGCTTGAAGCGATCTCTTCGTTCTGATATTACGGGTATCCAATCTTCAGCCCATAAATCAGTCCGCAGCGAAATTATAAATATTCAAGAGCTGCTCGACGAATCGTTGGAATTGTCACAATTCATAGAACGGCTGAAAGAGCGGATCTCAATAAATCAAAGTCAAAACCTTATCCCACTTCAATTCGGCTCTGATGACTGGGATAAGATCCGACAAATAAAAAAAGAGCGATATGAACAGTGGGATTGGAATTTCGGCAAATCTCCCACCTTTACCCTTAAAAAGCGTCTTCCCTTCCACGATGGAGATATTGAACTCCATTTAGAGGTTCGAAAAGGTTATATTAATTGGATCTCAATCGAAAGTAATTTTGCTTCAGGTCCCCTGTTGCACAACATTGAACGTCAACTTCTAAACACTCGATTTACTCCCGAGGAACTGGAGTCCAATTTAAATGACGGGCTGTCTTTTATAAATGATGAGCAGTTTTCCCAACAATTCACTTCCCTCCTTTTCTATCCCTCATCTTGCTGAATTTAAGAGCCCTTTGAAAAACCGGGCGGCGGTTCTGAAGTATTAAGTTTTTCGGTAAATAGATAAAAATATGTTGTAGTTGACAGGCATTTATCATGGTCTGCAGATATTTAAGTGAACTCAAAAAGAGAAAAACTTTCGAACGAGGAACCGCCGCCCGGTTTTTCAAAGGGCTCTTAAATTATTTTATTAGAATTTTCACATGTAATTTGACTCTTATTCATAATGACAGTAATATGCATCTAATGCATTTGTGTATCTTGCTAATGCTTGATATGCTTAAGTGCTATAGCAATAGAACTATCTCTTAATCAATAATGGACTTTAATGGCACAACGTGAAACAGGGACTGTTAAGTGGTTCCACAATGAAAAAGGATACGGATTTATCTCTCGCGAAAATGGTGAAGATCTATTTGTTCACTATAGCGCAATAAACGGGGATGGATATCGCTCTCTGGAAGAGGGTGAGGATGTTGAATTTGAAATAACTGAAGGCGATAAAGGGCTTCAGGCAACGGATGTAACACGGGTAGAGTAAATTATCCAGGTTATTGATCTAACGGTCCGGTATCCCGTTAACGCGGGGTATCGGACTTTTTTTATTCAAATGATGTTACGGGATTTCATTACCGCCAATGGTTGCGGCTAACGCACAGATCAACTGCTTTTACTATTATTCATCATCAAGCTGTTTCATCAAACGCTCTACCGCTGACTTGAGCTGAGCATCGCCCCCCTCACCACGGTAATCAGGTCTATTGTTGACCTCTACATCCGGTATGGCAGGACCGTTTTCCATATTCTGATTTGTTTTCTTAACGTACCAGCCTCTAAAAGGTAAACGCACATATGAACCATCGATAAGTCGTTTTCCACCCGTGGAAATTACCGCTCCAAAAGTTGGTTCGCCTACCAGGGTTCCCAGATCAAGGTTCTTATAAGCATGAGAGAAAATTTCGGCATTTGAATAACTGTTTTGATTGCACAATGCAATGGAGGGACGTGTCCAGCTGGAAAATGGTAGTCTTTCGCCATAGGGATAGTGATTTCGGAAATTGTATTTATTTTCACTTAAATCATCTGTAGCACCTCGAGGAATGGTGTAGGCATGCTGCCGTACCCCTAAAACGGTAAGCAGATAGTCGGTTGTCCATCCTCCACCGTTGTACCTTACATCAATAACGATGCCTTTTTTACCTTCACCGCTGGCAATCAACTCCCGTTCAAACCGTTCGAAACTTCTCCAGTTCATACCCTGAATATGGATGTAACCGAGTTGACCATCTGAGTACTTATGGGTCAGTCGCTTGCGTTTATCAACCCATTCCCGGTAAAGTTCCCGATTCAAGCTTCCGGTTGGCTCAATCTGTACCTCCCGGGTTTCTCCTTTGGCATTCTCAACGGTCAGCAAAATCGGTTCCTCTACCCTATCACTTAACAATTGATAAAAGTTATCAACTTCTTCAACCAAAGTACCGTTGACCGCGCGAATAACATCTCCCTCGTAAAGCTTACTTATTTCACGGTCAGCCGGTGAACGTGGAATGACGCGCCGGACCTCTACTCCGTTTTCAACCGGATCCAGCTCGACGCCCAGCTTGCCGGTTCGCGCATGCTGCGTTTCAGCTCGATCTCCGCTGTAAAAGCCCATATGACTGGCATTTAGCTCGCCCAGCATCATGTTTACAACATCCTGAAAATCCTGTTTGGTGGATGCTTTCAAGGCCCACGGTTTATATTTGTCATGCAAGCTATTCCAACTGTGTCCGTGAAAGTCGGGATCATAAAAACCGTTGTTAAGTACTCTCCAGGCCTCCTCAAACATCTGTTTACGCTCTTTCGGATGATCGATCTCCATCGTAGCTCTGAAAGGAAGCAACGACAGCTTTTCTTTTGATGCTTCCATCCTTGCAATTTGTCCCCCGTTTTTCTTCATGTACAAATATTTGTAGCCTGGACCAAAATGGACATTTCGCGGTGACTCTCCGCCTTCCGTTAATCTCCGCAGCTTACTGCCATCCCATTGGATTTTATGGAGATCCATTTCTGCATTATAATTTCTCCAACCATCACGATTAGTAACAAAATAGAAAGTTTCTCCATCCTCTGAAATGGCAATGTCCGACTCATTTCCGGGTAGTGACGTCACCTGCTGCATTCGTTCATAGAGATTTTCAAAATCGATCTCAATCGGTTTCTCAACTGCGGTATCAGCTTTCGTACCCACCGAGTCGCGCTCCTCCCACTCCAGCTGGGTCCGCTGCCAATCCTCCTCACGCAGCCAAACGAACCAAACATCTTCATCCCGGTTGTTTCGGGAAGAGAGAAAGGCCAACTTTGTTCCGTCGGGACTCCAGACCGGTTCCGTATCGGGGCGCGGATGTTTACTGACATTTACCGGATCCATACTGCCATCCCACTTTTGAATATAAACCTCCACATTGAAATCCAGGTCGGCTTTGGCATAAGCCACCCATTGACCACCGGGACTCCAGCTAATATCTTCTGGTTCCGCCCATCCATCCAACAGGATTGTTTCCGACCCCAGATTTTGATTTTCAGTTATAGAACGGACAACCAGCTCTCCCCTGCCTCTTTGATAGGCTATTTTTTCTCTATCGGGAGAAAGGTGCAGGTTTTCCTCACTTTCGGGCGTATTCGTCAGTCGCGTAATTTGATGTTTAAGGCTTTTATAAATATTGGAACGCGATTCGTCAGAAGAGGTAAGTTTAAATATATCATATTGTCCATGTCGATCGGAAGTAAATATCAGCGTCGTATCATTTAAAAACGCCACTTGCCGATCGCGGTACGGATGATCGGTCAATTGGACCGAACGGCGGTGGTCTTTATCGTTCTTTTTAACAAACAATTCCCCCCGAATGGTAAACGCCATAAGTTTTTTGTTCGGGGAAATCGCAAACGAGCTGACATTATCCGTAAAACGTTTTCGTTCCACATCGTAAAAGTGATAGTCTTCTGATACCTTAATATCAAGCTTTTGCGGTGATCCGTCAGACAATTTCAGGGAATACAGCCCTGTTTCACTTTCAAAAGCAATACGTGTACCATTTTCGTCCACACCGAAATGTCTCACCCCGTTATCTTGCAGATGGGTGACCTGGTGGGGCTCCTCCTTAAAAACTCCCTCGCTTGACAAGTTCGCTTGGTAAATGTTGTACGTACTATCGCGCTCGCTAATAAAAAACAAGGTCCGATTGCCGGCGAATGCGGGATACATGTCATTGCCCTCAAAATCCGTTAGTTCCCGGTAAGAATCATTATGAGTATCATATATCCATAGATCTTTATCGGCCGGACCACGGTAATGTTTGCGATATTTGCGGTTATAGCCACGTACAAAAACGATAAACCTACCATCGGGCGACATCACCGGCATGAACCCGAAGGCATCCAGCAAACAATCAGGAGTATTACCCTCCACCGCAACCGAATAAATTTCAGGCTCCCATTCCACCTGGTTAAAAGTACGTTCCGTGGTAAAAAGAAGCTTGTCGTTCGAAGTCCAGCCGGTAAGCATATCATTGGTGGAATGGTAGGTCAACCGTTTTGGCCGACTTCCTTCCACGCTCACCGTAAAAAGGTCTCGGTTGCCGTATCGTTCGCTCGTAAAACCGATCGTTTCGCCGTCTGGACTCCAAAGGGGGTGAGCATCATAAGCCTCGTGTGAGGTGAGTCGAATTGAACGCCCCCCGTTAAAGGGAACACGCCAAATATCTCCCTGATACGAAAATGCGATGGTTTGTCCGTCGGGACTGATAGCGGGAAATCGAGCGAAGGGGTCATCTTGTGCTTGGACGGGAGCTATCGAAAATACCAATAATAACAAGGTTGCTACGAGCGCGTGTATCGTTTTCGATGACGGCATATTTAATAAAAATATATATTAATAAATAAGTAAATGGGAATGGATCGACATTTAAGTGGCAGCGTATTAATGAAAGGCCAAAATATCTGATGCAATCTATAGAAACAAATTAAATAGCCGGGCCCTTATCTACGGACCCGGCCAGTACAGAAGGAAGGAGACCAGCAAAGATCACATTAATTGATGTTTTTAAGCGTAAAGCGTATGGGGAGTGTGTAATGTACCTTTACGGGCCTTCCTTGCTGCAGCCCCGGCGTAAATTTAGCCTTCTTAACAATACGCAGGGCCTCTTCATCGCATCCTCCGCCTATACCCCTTACGATCGTGGGCTTCGCTACACTGCCTTTCTCATCTATGATGAATTGGACAACAACCAAACCTTCGATACCGGCCATCCGTGCCATTTCCGGATATCTGATCTGTGACTGCAATTGACCATACCCGCCTATCAGTTCGGGCATTCGTTCCACAATAACGAATATTTTTTCCTCCTCCATTCCGTTCTTACTATTCCCTTGATCTTCCATCGGCGGGACGGGAATTTCGAGTTCTTGACCGAGATCGATTTCAGTACTGAAATCAAGCACTTCCTCAGCAACTACCTCATCGTTGGGAACTTCCACCGGTACTACAGGTTTGGGCAGTGAGGGTGGGGCTACATCGTGCTTGGTTTGTACTATTTCCTCGATTTGTACGGTTTCTTGCGATTGATCCGTAAATTCAACGTTCCGTTCCGGATTGAAATGAACCTTGAATGCAAAAATGAAAAGGATGAGAGAGATTAATAAACCGTATTCAAGGTGAAGCAAATAGGTGCTTCGGTAATCTTTGACTCTTTTCTTTTTGGGAGCTTTCATGTGGCCTCCTTCCGACCGAAAAAGCCGATTAATATCAAATGCTATTGATATTTAACCACATCACTGTGTTTACTTCATCCCAACAGCATAATGCAAATAAATAACGCTGTTATACACAGGTTCTACCTAAAATATACTCAAATTTCTACTCCCAAAATAGACAAATCTGCATTATTTCATGCATTTGTCCGCAAATAAGTAAAACTTTGAAACCCGTCGACCAGCTAGCGGTATCAACTGCTTTCCACCTGTATTTCAAATTCTCCTTCATCGTTTGGGGCCAACTCAATTTTATCGATGACTGCATCGGTGTTTATGGGTCCCTGGATGCGCGGCACCTCTACATCTTCTGATTCTTTACCTACATAGGTAACATTGGCATTTACCCGAGTAGGATCTATCACGAGCATTAGAAGGTCTTCAATGTCCTTGAACTTTTGATTGGCAACGCTTTGGATCTGCGAACCATCCGAACAGGAAATGTACTGCTTCTCTTCGAAATCTTCCGGTTGGTACATGCCTTCTTTCTGTCCTTCTTTCCACTTGTTGCGGGACACCAGGTGAAAAATCAACTCTTCTTTCATAAGATTTATAAATAATTATCCATTAATTATGATTTGTTATAACCAATATGCATCAGAGCATCCCCTTTGTGGACCACGGGCGTATAATTCAATCCAATGACATATCCCGCCCTGTTGGCTTTGACCTTAAACTGTTCATTACCGAACGGATCGGTGATATAGCCGAGCAACTGGTTTCTGCGAACCGCTTGACCGAGTTTAATGCTTTGTTGAAATAAACCGGCATAGTGTGCCCTGATCCAGCTCGATTTTGTCAATGTTTCCGGCTCGTGAGGATCCGGGGCCTCGTCAACCATATCCAGATAATGCATCAATCGAAGCGTCCCCTGTATACCTTCGTTAATGCCTTCATCATCATATCGCATGGACTCGCCGGCCTCATAAACAAGAATATGCTTACCTTTTTTATGAGCTGCTTTGCGAAACGACTTATCCAGCAATTTGGATTGAACAATGAAAGGCGAGGCAAATGCTTCGGCCAATTCTTTATTTTTATCAATACTGAGATCGCACCGTACCTGTGGATAGTTGGAGCGGTTTGAACCGCCCGTATGAAAATCAATTCCATAATCAATTAACGGAACCACCTGGTTCATGAGCGTGTAAGCCAATATGCGAGCAAGAGATCCTGTTTTAACCCCCGGAAAACTGCGATTGATATCTTTCCCGTCCGGGACCCCGCGAACATTCTGAATAAATCCGTAAATATTAACCAATGGAATAGCAATAACTGTTCCACGCTTCGGGGTAATTTTGTTGTTCACAATCATCCGGCGAATGATTTCGATACCGTTAATTTCATCACCGTGCAACCCTCCTGTCAATAGCAGCACGGGCCCGTCCTTTTCCCCCCGATAAAAATGAACCGGAAGGTCGATACTGGTATAGGTGGGCAATCGTGCGATGTTGAGATATATCGCACGTTGCTCGCCCAGCCCGATTTTTTGGTTTTGGATCTTTATATGTTCAGGCATCATTCATCAAGCGTCGACGTTGTTTATTCTTCTTGCGGTGCTTTTCCACACTTCGCTCGATGTAGGATACGATTTTGCCGGCCAGGTCTTGTTGCGTGGCTCGCTCGATACCCTCCAGACCGGGCGAGGAATTGACTTCAAGAACCATGGCGCCTCGTTCCGACTGAAGCATATCAACCCCGGCAACTGCCAACCCCATAGCATTGGCAGCCGTCAATGCAGCTCTTCGTTCCTGTTTACTGAGCTTGATGAGTTCACTTGTACCACCGCGGTGCAAATTGGAACGAAATTCCCCCTCTTCGCTAATTCTTTTCATGGCTCCGACCACTTTTCCGTCAACTACAAAAGCCCGGATATCCGATCCTTTTGACTCTTCAATAAATTCTTGAACTATAATTCGAGCTCGCAATCCATGGAATGCCTGTATAACGGATTCAGCCGCATTTCGCGTTGGTGCCAAAACTACGCCCACCCCCTGGGTTCCTTCCAGCAATTTGACAATCAAGGGGGGACCGCCAACACTGTCTATAATATCTTCGACTTCCTGGGAGAAGTTGGTAAATACGGTCTTCGGCATACCAAGACCAGCCCGCGAAAGAATTTGAAGACTTCTCAACTTATCCCTCGAACGAACCAACGCTTGAGAACCCGTAACCGTAAACACTTTCATCATCTCAAATTGTCGGACTACCGCCGATCCGTAAAACGTAACCGAGGCGCCAATCCGTGGTATGATAGCATCCACATCGGTAATTTGCTCTCCTTTATAGTGAATGGAAGGGGCATCTTCTTCAATAACGATATCACACTTGACATGATCCAGAATCACCGATTCATGACCGGCATCATCAACGGCCTCCCGGAGTCTTCTGGTGGAGTACAGTTTTTTATTCCTAGATAGAATCGCGATTTTCATATTATGGTCTATTTAATCCTCTTTTCTTTGACACGTTGACTTTTGAAACATCTACGACAAACTTCTTGCGTAGAAATCTCCGACCGAGCAAGATAGGATATTTCATCTCCGATCGATCGGTCAGCGATAATTCAATTTCATAACTCTTCTCAAAAAGCACAATACTCGTCTTTACGATATGCCGGCTTTGCGTCTGAGCATTGGAACTTTTAACGTTACGAACATCAAAAATTGGTAAAGTAAACAGTTTTTCATTATAGGATTCGTGAGACGGATCCAATAAATTAAAACGAATCTTCTTTTCATCCGCTCCCTCCATTTGAACTTCCTCTATATGATGGCAATGAAGGCTTGACGTGTATGCACCGGTATCAACCTTTGCATCGATGCCGAATAGTGCCCATTCGGGTAAATCAACTTCTTCCCGTCGTCCAATTATTTGCTTTGCAGTCGATATCTTTTGTTTGGCTTTTTTACTTGCCATATTATCCCATTAGCAAATTTCAAAAATGGAATTGAAACGGATGTCTATCAGAGATCTTTGAAACCCGGGCGGCGGTTCCTTGCTCGGAAACTTTTCTTCGTTTATTGGCAGCTAACACCTGATTGACCTACAAACTTCAACAGTTATTTCAGGCTTATGCCCAAAAAATTGTAATGCTTCGGAACCGCCGCCCGGGTTTCAAAGATCCCTGTCAAATCATAACAACTTAACAGATAACGCATTATAGCTATTAATTAACGAAGACCCAATCTGTTACAGAAATTTCATTGCCGTTTTCCATATGTAACTTGTAAGTTTCGATTTCCAGCAACGTATTGATCGTAATATTAAAAGGATTAATTAAAGCCCTGAAAATGGGATATTCGGGTAAGTCAGGTTTATAAGTTGCTTCTACTTGCCCTGACCTCCTGCTAAATAAGGAATAAACATTAAAATGACGCAATCTGCTCAAAACCGGCAGGAAGACTTTTTTCACGTATCCGGCATGCACTGCTCCAATTGCGAGCGCTTTTTGGAAAATGAGGCCGCTAAAATATCGGGTGTTCATTATGCCGAAGCCAGTTATGCGGCCGACATGGTTCGACTGAAATACGATCCCGCTCAAGTAACAAAAGATCAAATCAACGAGGTATTTACGCGTACGGGGTACGAGCTGAAATCGGATGATTCAGACAACCGCCGGGAGGAAGACGATAAAAATACGGTGGCCAGGCTGATAATCGGCGGGTTATTTACCATGATGGCCATGACCTATTATATCCTGTTCCTCTACCCTACCTATTTCGGTAGTAGCGGTTTTATGGACCTTAACGCAAGTGAAGGGTATTTTGCATTGGCGAATATTTTTGTGATGGCTTCTTTTGTTTTGTTTTACACCGGATACCCTATTCTTCGGGGCGGATATGTCAGCCTGAAAGTACGCACGCCCAATATGGACCTGCTGGTCGCCCTGGCTGCTGCGGGTGCGTATACCTATAGTATTGGGGCTTTACTTGCCGGTTTTACGGATGTGTATTTTGATGTCACCATGACGCTGGTTATGGTCGTATCGGTTGGTAACTGGTATGAAAACAAAATCAAGAAACGTGCTTCTTCCCAATTAAGGGAGCTTACCCGCGAACAAGTTGAAACCGCACGAAGAATTGATGATGACAAAGCACGTATGGTGCCTGTTGGAGAGCTTGACGCCGGTGACCGGCTCCTGGTTCGTCCCGGTGAGCGAATTCCTATCGATGGTACTATAGTTGACGGCAGGGCCTCCATTGACGAATCTCTGATTAGTGGAGAGTCACTGCCGGTTATAAAATCCCGGGGAGACCGGATAATCGGGGGCGCCCTGGTTACCGATCACGCACTTACTATTGAAGTCGGTCCGGAAGCGGAAAATACCCTCGACCGGCTGGTTCATCTAATATGGGACATACAGACGTCACGTCCCGGTGCTCAAAAATTGGCTGACCGACTGGCTCGTTTTTTTGTTCCAGCCGTTTTAGTATTATCCGGCGGCACCTTTTTGATTGGCTTATTGGTCGGTTGGACCTTTACAAACGCTCTTTTAACCGCTTTAACCGTCCTTATTGTCTCCTGTCCCTGTGCACTGGGGCTGGCCACTCCCCTCGCACTTGCAGCCGGTATTCGGGAAGCCCTTAAAAATCAAATTGTGATTAAAAATGCATCCGTTTTTGAAGAGGCTCCGGAATTGGACTACATCGTTTTCGACAAGACCGGAACATTGACTACCGGTGAAATGCGGCTGATCAAAGCTGATGTAAATCAAGAAGTGCTTTACCGTGCCCGTGCTGTTGAAGAATATGCCAGTCATCCAGTTGCAAGAGCTATTGCTGCGGGAGAACTTCCCTCAAACTATAAAGTCGACCAGGTCGAAAATCATCTTCGCGGAATCCAGGCCCGGGTAAATAACGATTCAACCTTTGTCGGTGAGCCGGAATGGGTGGCGAATTTTGGATTCAATTATCCTGAACAATGGCGAAAAATGGCCACTGAGGCCTATCAAGAAGGACACATCCCGGTAGCAGTTGCATGGAGAAGTCAAATACGGGGCATATTGATCGTGGGTGATCGCCCCCGCCACGAACAAAAAGCATTGCTTGAGCAATTGAAAAATACCGGGAAGGAACTCGTTATGCTAACCGGCGATTCGGAACGAGCTACCCTTCCATTTAAAAGAGATGGGCTTCTGCAAAAAATATATAGTCGGGTAAAACCGGAGGAGAAGGAAGGTTATATTGCCGAGCTTAAAAAGAATGGTAAAGTTGCCATGATTGGAGATGGTAGTAATGACGCTCCTGCCCTGGCTCGTGCCGACATCGGAATCGCATTCGGACCGACGGCCCTTGCAGCAGATTCAGCCGATCTTGTCATTCTGGACAACGATCTGTCGCGTGTGCCAATGGCATTTCAAATTGCCCGTTTGACCAATCAGCGAATTAAACAAAATCTCGGGTGGGCCTTTCTTTATAATATTATTGCCATTCCCTTGGCTGCAGCAGGAATGATCAACCCCCTTTTTGCGGCCCTCGCTATGGCTTCCAGCAGCCTTCTGGTAGTAATAAACTCTTCGAGAAGTATGAAATTTTAAATCGTGGTTGGAATACTACGCCGATATTCGCTCCAGCAGCCGGTTTCCTATTCTTGCTCTCTTTCTTCCGGCAACCTTCGAGGACTGGCCCCAAAGAGGATTTGTTTTACTGTTCTGTCTGGCAAAGAATGTCGGGACAGATTGCTGCAAACTACTGTTTGTAACGAGCCGGAACATGTCCAAACTCAAAATGGCGCTTTATATCAAGGGTCCCCGTTAAAGAATCTTGCCGTGTACTCCGGTATGTGACCTTTGCATTTTGAGGGCGCTGACCGGTCGGCAGAATCCATGTTATTTCGGCTTCATCAAGTGTGTTATCTGTCCAAACCAATACCCGATTCTCTTCCAGCGATTGCTGCTGGGTGACCAGGTTCTGAAAGGTCAATTTCACCCCTTCACTTCTCTCACGGTTTGGTTTCCAAAGAGGTTTCAATTCCATAATAAATCTCCATTGATCAGGGTATATCTCCAAGCGAAGGGTATCCACTAAAAGTGGATAATCGGTATCGGAAAATAAAGTATCCCCCTGCTTTACCAGGGGTATGTTTTCCTTGGCTGAGGTTTCTGATCTCCTGTCATTTGTTGCTGAGGGGGCTTCACCAAAAAAGTGTGAGGAGACTAACCCAGAAAAGGTAAAGAGTTCTATTAGTACTGGAATTCCAATACCAATGATAAGCAATATCCGAACCAACCATTTATTGGAATCAGATTGGTTGGAGGATTGAGGGACTTGATCCATGATAATTAGTCGGCGTTTGAGATTGCTCGATCGGAGTAACCCCAAACGCCGTTTTCAACTCCTTTAGTTAAACAGGTATGGTGGGAGCGCCCGGTGAAAACAGGCCGTCCATTACCATTTCGGCCAGAGGTACCGAATATGCAATTAATACCAGGGCTATAGCCAGTAGAACCCACAATTTAATGTTATCCAGGATTTTGGGGGCATGTTCGGGCCCCGAAAGAGCTGCAGGAATGAAATCATCTACGGGTTTATCAGCACGTTCACCCCGGAACCATGAATTGAAAATAACCCAGAGAAAGAATACAAGAGAAACAGTCAGCAGAATTCCGCCGATCGCAATTTGCCATTTGATTTCTGAGATGGTGCCAAATACCGCCTCAAAATCAAACTGGGAGTAATTGGGTTCAGCTGTTCTGCGGGGAATGCCGGCAAGTCCTCCCCGGTGCATGGCATTAGACATCAATGTCATGCCCAGGAACCATAAGTAGGGTTGTATCAAGGCTAGCGTTTTGTTCTTGAGTTTTCTGCCTGTCAACTGCGGTACCAGCCAATATGAAATGGCCATAAAAGTTAAAGCTACGGCTGTACCGACCGTCAGATGAAAGTGACCGGGAACCCAAATGGTATTGTGTACCAGGATATTGATATTCATTGCAGCATTAATAATTCCGCTAAAACCACCGGCCGCGAACATTATTCCCGCTAGTGCACATCCCGCAAAAGCCGGCTCCCCCCAGGGAAGCTTACCCAGCCAGGCAAAATATCCTTTTCCGCCCCGTTGTTTGGCCCCGTGTTCCATACTTGCAACGACCGTAAATAAGGTTAGCAAGCTTGGCAGCAGCAGCAACAGCGTCGTAGCCATCGCATAAAACTTGAAGCCGACGGTAATGCCCGGATCAGCATACTGGTGATGATATCCCACCGGTGTTGAAAGAATCAGGAAGATGATGAAGACGATCCGAGCCATCGAATCACTGAACAAACGGCCTCCAGAGAGCTTGGGTAGAATGGAATACCAGACAAAATAAGCCGGTAGCAGCCAGAAATAGACTACGGCATGACCAAAATACCAGAAAAGCGTTCGAGGAAGCAGTGGATCAATTTGATTAACCCATCCAAGAGACCATGGAATCAGCAGCACTACGACCTCGAGAGCTACGCCTACTGTACAGACGTACCACATCAACATGGTAAAAAGCGTCATATAGGTCTGGAGTGGAATCCTTTCATCGGGATGTTCCTTCCGCCAAGCCAGGTAGGATCGAAACCAATCGGCTCCGGCCATCCATGAACCTATAATCAATAAGGCGGCTCCAATATAGAATAAGGGGTGTGCCTGCATTGGCGGGTAAAATGTGTAAAGGACTGCAGCTCGAATGGAACTTCCCTCGACAAAACCGCCGAGAATAGCCACAGTGGCCATCAAAGTACCTATGAGCATAATCCAGAACCAGCTCCAGCTGAATGCCATGTTCTCGGGTTCGCGATCCAAACTGCGGGTAACTCCCCATACAAACAAGCCGGCAATAAAAAACGTAGTGAAGACGAGCGCTAGCAAGACACCGTGTCCAGTTAACATGGTGTAATACTCAGCCGAACTTATAATATTCCTCGCCCATCCGGTTCTATGTAACGCCTGAATAAGACCAAAAAGTCCACCTATTGCCAAAGCAATAAACGCAACAAGAAAGTTGGCTTTCGCTATTTTGGCCGATTTTGGATAGTTATCAATAAATGTCATTGCACAAGTTGCTTTTCATTAAACTGGGATTTGGAAACGACCTTGAGTCTTCCTTCCATAACATGATGTGCCGCTCCGCAATATTCATTACATAGCAAACCATAGGTTTTCGGGGTGTCAAAGCGGGTGGTAAAGGTGGCCACCTGTCCCGGAATAACCATGGTATTCAAGTTGGTTCCGACTACTTCGAAGCCATGGAGTACATCCGGGCTTGTAATATGAAATCTTATTTTAGCATCGGTTGGGACGGTAATGGGCTCTGCCGTTCCCGGATTGAACATAAACTGTCGAGACATAACATACACTTCATAATCTACCTCACTTCCCGGTTCCGCCTTGCGAACTCCGGGATCAGCAAACTTCGTTTCCTGAAGATTTTGAGGATCCACCGTTTTTTCAGCTCCAATTACACGAAGATCATACACTGAAAAACCTATAACAACCGTCGCTATAAAAATCGCAATGGCCACCAGGGAGACCCCGATCCAGAATCTTTCAAATCGGTGAATATGCATAAATTAAATAAAATGTTTTGGGTTAGGATAGAATGGATGGGCCGTGTCCGGCAAACTCCACGAAATACATAAAAAACCAAAGCACCAACAAAAGCACGAAATATAAGAGGGTTAGCGCCAGTGTACCGTGGGGATTAAACTCTTCGAGCGACAACTCTCTAATTTTCTCATCCGACGGGCTTGTTTCTGAGTTCGATTCGTTCTCCGCTTTTTTATCGTTTGAATCCATATTATCTTAATATTGCCCTTTTTTGTTTTATTAGAACAGGATACTTAATTAACAAATCAGGTTTGTTTTACTCAAGATAAATTGAGTCTAAATTAATATTTTATGAATAATGATACCTTCAGTTTAAAATCTGCACTTTTACTTATAGTTGCGGTAGTCACTGCTGCTATTCCCGCCATTGCGCAAAACACCGGATCATACCACCTATTTTCGCCCGACAGTACGATCCGGATTGACATTTCGGTTCAACACGACATTCAATATTCTGTTTACTACGATAAAAGCAAGGTGATAGACTCCGGTATGGCGTCGCTGGATATTTCCGGCCGGAATGTACTCCCTCCCTCTCCTTCCGCGGCTGACGTTCAAAAGAGTTCAAACGACGAGTGGGTAGAACCCGTTGTAGCCTTAAAACATCGTAGAATAAGAGATCGTTATAACCAGATCACCCTTTCTTTTGACGGTTCGTACTCCCTTCAGTTCAGGGCCTATGAAGAAGGAGTAGCTTATCGACATTCTTTGTCGCTGGACGAACGTTTAGAAATACAAGATGAGCTGGTTTCTTTTCAATTCTCTGGCGATTATCGCATCCTGTTTCCTCAAGAAAGTAGTTTGCAATCGCACTATGAACGCCTCTACAAAGACACGACCCTGGCCGGTCTAACTGAGGGCTCGTTCAGTTCCCTGCCCACTACGCTTCAGACTCCCACGGGCATCACTCTGTCCATTTCAGATGCAGATCTTTTTGACTATCCGAATATGTTCCTCGAGTATGCCGGAAACCGTTCCTTACGCGGCAAATTTCCCAAAAAGGTTGTTGAAGCTAAAAGCACGTCCGACCGCAATCAAAAAATAACCCAAAAAGCCGATTTTATAGCTGACATACAAGGAGATCGAACGTTACCCTGGCGAGCGATCAAAATCAATCGCAACGCATCTCAACTGCTCGAAAACAACCTTTATTATTTGTTATCTCGATCCAATCAACTTGAGAATAGTAATTGGATAGCACCCGGGAAAGTGGCGTGGGACTGGTGGCATGCCCGGAATATGCACAAAGTTCCTTTTGAAGCAGGTATTAATACGCAAACTTATAAGCACTACATCGACTTTGCATCCGAGCAAGGATTGGAATTTGTGATACTGGATGAAGGCTGGTCTCACACGACCAAACTTCTGGATGTAAATCCCGATATTGACATACCTGAATTAGTTGAATACGCCGACCAAAGGGAGGTCGGATTGATACTCTGGATGCTTTGGAAGCCTCTGAGGGATAATATGGAGCGGTATTTTTCCCAGTTTGAAGAATGGGGAATCCGGGGATTAAAGATCGATTTCATGCAGCGGGCCGATCAGGATATGGTTCAATTTTATGAACGCGCCGCCCGTAGAGCGGCTGAACATCGCTTGCTCATTAATTTTCACGGCTCTTATAAGCCGTCTGGATTAAGAAGAGCTTATCCGAATGTATTGACCTACGAGGGAGTTAAGGGGCTTGAGAATAGCAAATGGAGCGACGTCATTACCCCGGATCATGATGTAGCCTTGCCCTTTACCCGAATGACGGCCGGTCCCATGGATTATACCCCGGGTGCCATGGTCAACGCCCATACTGATAACTTCAGGGCTATCTTTACTCGTCCAATGAGTCAAGGTACGCGGGCCCACCAGGTTGCGATGTACATTATTTACGAAAGCGGGCTCCAAATGCTTGCCGACAGCCCGACTCATTACCGGCAAGAGCCTGAAACTACGGACTTTATCTCCAGGATACCGGTTACGTGGGATCAAACCCTTGCGCTGGAAGCTTCACTGGCCGAACATGCCACTATAGCCCGCCGAAAGGAAAATACCTGGTATATTGGTGCTATGACCGGTCAGAATGAATATTCAACCCAAATAAAACTTTCATTTCTTGATCCCGGTCAATCATATCGCGTCATGATTCTCAAGGATGGGATTAATGCCGATCGGTATGCAGAAGATTATGTTATTGAACAGAAGGAAGTTCAACAGGACGACAGCCTAGCTATCGATATGGTATCAGGTGGCGGTTGGGCTGCAATATTGAAACCAATCCGATAGGTACGAATAGTTTGAGTTGGAATTGATCACGTTAAACCGGCAAAGGTTGATTAATCATGTATCATTGGCAACCACGTTTTGAATTTCAACATCCCCCGGGCTCTTACGAGCAAACCCTTGCTCATCCTGTCGAAAATGACAAGGAAGTCAACATTGGTATCAGCCATGAGCACCGCTTTGCTTTTTATTTCTGGGGGCGCTGGATCGCTGCATACGATACCGTCTCCGCAGGTAACCGTCCCCACCTGGTGTCAATTGACTGGCACCGGGATCTTGCTCTGCCCACTGAGCAAGAACAAGATGACCTGGAATCTCTTGATATAAGTAATTCCAATGAAATGAGTCTATTTTGCTGGGGATACCTGAATCCGCATAACGATGATCACGTGTTGGCAGCTGCCTACAAAAATATGATTGGGGATGTCTATGTGTTGTGTAAGCAAAAGTTTGCTAATCCCTCAGAAATTATTGACCACCTTGGAAATAAACATACCGTGAATGTATACCGTGAAAAAGAGGCTTTATTAGAAAATTTGCCGGATGATAAACCGGTTATTCTGGATCTGGACCTTGATTATTTTACCGAAACCGACTCTTTTATGGGAATGGATGCAGATGTGGAGTTGTCATCCGACCAGCAGATTTATTCGCTGCTGGATCCTGACTCCGACTTTTTAGGTAAAATCTATCAAAATCTGTTTGGGTTCACGATCGCACTGGAACCTAAATTTTGCGGCGGCTATCAAAACTCGTGCAGCCTTTTTAAGAAGGTTGATCAGCAACTATTCAATCCTCCCCTGCTGCATCCGGCAGGGGACTGGAAAAAGACCGATAATGAAAAGCGATAAAGACTAATCGCTGATAGAGCACTGGTCCAAATCGCCAGTACCCTAAAACTTAGACCCCATTTGCTATGAAACGATATTTATTTTACTCATTGGTAGTTCTAATCGGAATGGGATGTGCTTCCAAAAAGCTGCAGATGGATCTCCCCGATGACAATATCCCTGAAGATGCGAAGATTGCTCTGCTGATTTCAAACCAATCACCCGATTCGCTATTTAAGACTGTCAGAGACTCTTTACAGCGTTTTGGTTATCTAATTCACCAGGAAAACAGAAAATTGGGAGCTATTTCCACCCGCAGCAGAAATATAGGTAAAAAGATACAAATGCGGATGAGCTTCCTGATAGAGTCGATTCAGGGAAATGATTCTCGTGTTACCATTCGTTCTGAATGGCGAAAACCTCCCAACTTAAATGAGTTGAAGCAAGATGAAGATATCGAAAATCCGGAAGCAATCGGATGGAAAGTTGCCGAGTGGAAAGATCCCCATGAGTCTCGCAAAGCATTTGCTCACATGGTTAAGTTTATTCATCGTTTACCGGGTCTACGGATTACCTACAATTAACGGTTGTAAAATATTTTGAGGTTAGATTCAATGACAATGTCAAACATCGATGCCAACTCTAAACGCTGGTCACTTCTAATAATTTACCTGGTAGGGGGATTAATTATGGTCACTCCCCTGTTTTCGCATGCACAAGAAAGCCAGGAAAGTGATTATCTTAAACTGAAGGAACGTTACTTTGCAGCCGAAATAGAAAGCGGTTTTATCATGAATGATGCGGCCCATTCGATTGGCGTGGAGATGGGATTTGTAAGAAATGAGAACATTCACACGGGATTATCACTTCACTTTATGCTTACCGAGGCGAAGAAAAATTTACCCGTGGGCTCAGAAGAGTTGTCAGAACTGAATTTATTGGGACTCAATTTTCAATACCGCAACCATCTCGCCAGAAAAGCGGGGTACCTCGCTGCTTTCTCTGCCAACATAGGAACGGCCACATATAATCGATTGCTACCTGAAAACGTTATTACATCAAGCGGGTTCACGTTAGCGGGTAAACCAAAGGTTGGATTCTTTTATCAATTCAACCGCTCGACTCGCATGTATGCGGCGATTAAATATTTGCATGGATACATATTCCAGGGACAGAAGTCCTATGAGGGTTTACCCATGTTCAGTATAGGTGTTAGAATCAGTGAAGTTGGTTTCTAGGCATCCGTCATACATTTTTCAATCAACCGCTAACCGGTAAGTACGGCAGAGAATACCCAGTAAATCTCTTGACGACTTCAGCGGTAATCGCCAACCACAAAGTATTCTCAGCAAAGCGATATTCACGACCTGAAACCAGGGCTGGCAGAAACTAAACAACGGAGAAATTATGCTACGATATCGAAAATTATGGGCAGGATTAGCCGGGATTGTCATCTTACTTGTACTAGTCGGTAGTTTCCTGAAACCCGACCTGGTGACCGTGGTTCCCAATGAGTCCCAGCTCAACCGGGAAGAGTCCGATCTGCATATCCAAGACCATTCCAATCAACCAAATAGTAACGAAGCTCATAAACCATCAGACCAGGATTCAACCGATGATCATAAATCCATCCCCAAAGCACCTGCCCCCTCCAATTAATTTGCTCTTCATATAGTTGGACGGATTGATGGAACTCGAACGACGAGTTCAGTGGTTGTTAAAATAGGTATAATTGGGAAAAAGGGTATTAATAAGACTATGCAAACACAAGAATCGCCTTATATCGTCAATCACCGTTGGGGAGAGATCGTGGTGCGGGAAAACAGCAAGGAAAAAAAGTATAAAGATGCCAAACTGTATCCCGGTGGATCGAGGGAATGGGACTGGAACGAAACCGGCACCCACCATGACCCCGGCATTCAACCGGCAGATGTGGAGGAGTTAATCGAACAAGGATCCGAGGTTATTGTTCTATCACGCGGCGTTTACCAACGATTGAAGGTATGCGAAGAAACGACCGACTGGCTGGAAGACCTGGATATCCCCTACCATATAGAGGAAACCCAAAAAGCCATTTCCACGTATAACAACCTGAGAAAAGACAAAAAAGTGGGAGGACTTTTTCATTCAACCTGTTGATTTCGACCTTCCCTTATTGGTGTTTAATGGCTAAACGATCCTTTTTCTTGTCCATTCTGAATGTTTTTAAACTAATAAATCCGTTCGTACATACGTTTATAAGAGTTCTTTGAAAGACCGGGCGGCGGTTCCTTGCTCGTATACTTTTCTTCGGTTGGATGCATTGAACGGTTAATTGTTCCCGTTTACGATTATTGTTGTTACTGCCTGCTACCCAGAAAATTATTATGCTTCGGAACCGCCGCCCGGTCTTTCAAAGAACTCTATAATTATTATTGATACTACAGATCAGTAAATTCAATCGAATTGCTATAAAATAATTTCTTTTTAGGACGTTATAGACCCAACAGAATAACATATAGCCGGCGAGTGAGTCCGGCAAAAAAAGTTATCTACCCAAACAACATAATTCTAAACTGTATTCCAAGATATGAAGTATTACAGTCGAAAATGGATCAAGCCGGAAGATTTAAACGCCAATGAGACTCTATTTGGCGGCAGCCTGCTTCGATGGATTGATGAAGAAGCTGCCATTTTTGCCAGCTGTCAACTGGACAATCGGCGAGTCGTTACCAAATATATGTCGGAAATCAATTTTGCCAAATCAGCATCCAAGGGGGATGTCATTGAAATCGGTATGGAAATTGTCAGATTCGGCCGAACCTCTTTGACCGTCACTTGTGAAGTACGTAATAAGTTTTCGCATGAGACTATTATTACGATTGACGAGATAGTATTTGTACATGTCGACAGTAAAGGCAAGCCGGTGCCACACGGCGTGACAGAATCCCGTGAGGATGAAGAAATAGGCAAAGAGCTGGTTTCCGATAAGCGCTAGCTTTTTTCCCCTGTTATTCACTATTAGTTCATTCCGAGTAATTTCAGCTTCAAATTTCGAAGCAAAATATGGGGTTAACCACACTTATTACCGGCGGTTCCAAAGGGATCGGATATGCCCTGGCCGACCAGTTGGCTCAGCGTAATCACAACTTGGTTCTGGTTGCTCGAAATCAATCACCCCTGCAGGAAGCTGCTGATAAGTTAAGAAGTAAATATGATATTAACTGCCGGGTTTTAGCCAAGGATCTATCCCGGCAAGATGCGCCACGGGATCTGTATGAAAAAGTTCAGGCGGAAGGTATCAAAGTGGACTGGCTGATCAATAATGCCGGATTTGGCGGTGCAGGCCGATTCGATCAGCAATCGCTGGATAGACAGCGAGCAATGGTACAGCTCAACGCTACCACCCTTATGGAATTGACGCATCATCTTCTTCAAGAGATGCTGCAAAGAGATCGGGGCCGTATAATGAATGTTGCTTCCACGGCCGCCTTTCAACCGGGACCGAATATGGCTTTGTACTATGCTACAAAGTCATTTGTGTTGTCACTAAGTGATGCAATTCATCAGGAACTTGTTGACACCAATGTAACAATTTCGACCCTCTGCCCCGGTCCCACTTCCACAAATTTCCATGAAAGAGCAGGGACCAGTGGGCGAATAATCAATAATTCGTTTTTAAGTATGTCCCCCGAACGAGTAGCGAAAGCCGGTATTGAAGGTTTAGAAAAAGGGAAAAGTGTTATTGTACCCGGATTTATGAATAAAGCCGGTGCTATTGCCATACAATTCGTTCCCAGATCAATCCTGAGAAAAATCGTTGATTACTTACACAGTAGTACTTGAAATAAGGTCAGATTGGAATTATAGTTCTCCGGAAATCCTCTTGTCCCCCTTTTAAATATATTCGATGATGAGATTAACATCGCACCATGGTAATCGTTTGACCATTTTATTAAAATAGTGTGGGAAAGAAAAATTGTGCGATCCACTTCAAAAGATACCAGGCTCCCACAGCTCCCAGCAATACTAATACCACCGTTAGCGCAATCATTAACCCTTCATTGGTCGTTTTTTTCATATTTCACCTTGTAATTTTCTTTCCCGCAAGATCATACACGGATAAAAATTTAGCTATAATGGAATAATAACCAGAAGTTAATTAATTAAAAACGACATTTTGAATTGATGTTATCCCATTTATCCGTTATTATTTTAGAGATTTAAACAAATGAAAGTACATATCAGTGTCTTTACGGCATTATATGTATGATCATTTGTATGAATTAATCGTAGTACACTTTAAGTAATAAAGCACAAGGAGTAGGATTAATATGTCAGAGCGAGAAGTAGGTACTGTAAAATGGTTTCACAACAAGAAAGGTTACGGATTTATCGAACCTGAAGAAGGTGAAGACATTTTCGTACATTATAGCGAAATAAATCAGGAAGGCTTTAAAAAGCTTGAAGAAGGTCAACGCGTCGAATTCGACGTCATTGAGACCGAAAAAGGACTTCAGGCAGAGGACGTAGTGGTTCTCGAATAAGTCTCCTGACTACATACATACTTTAAAAGGCATCACCGCTTTGGTGATGCCTTTTTTTATTGCTTCCATTTAATGTAAAACGGATAAGATATAAGATTACCTCTCCCATTCCGGCATGGCTATGCCCTTTATTCAGATCCGCGCAGCTTACTGATTATCGGTATGTTGATGTATGTATTCTTCCAGGGCCTGAGATACCACACTGGAATAATATTGGTCCTGTTGATGCGCCAGTTTCCGAATACGTTGAAGCAATGAAACGTCAAGGGAATAACTAGCGATTTTTTTCTTGGGCTTATTTTGTTTCTTTTTTTCGTCAGCTTTGCCATTGACTACATTAGCATTACCATTTCGATTAGTCTGGGGCTTTTTAGCAGATTTCTGCATAGTAGATTGGGTTTTCATTAATTTTCTTCGATTGTGACTCCACACCGATATTGACTGTCGAGGTCATTTGCCCACGCCCCCCTCTGGTTCATGAAGGCTATTCATTTCCTTTTTCGTACTTTAATCAGTCTGCAGCCTGTAAAGGTAATATTAAAAATTTCTAATATTACCTTCAATAAAGACTTATTAATCTTAATATTTGTAAAATTGCGGAATGGAGAAGGAAAGTAGGAAGGGGGTTTATTTAATCAGAATCATCTTTCGGATCTGCTCGTAATCGCCTGCTTTCAGCCGGTAGAGATACATGCCGCTAGTTAAACCACCGGCATTAAATCGAACCGTATAATTTCCGGCCTCTTGATTTTTATTAACCAGGGTCTTGACGGGTCTTCCAAGCATATCGTATACTTTGAGTACAACATGTCGGTTAGCTGGCAGTCGGTAGGAGATCTCGGTGGCCGGATTAAAAGGGTTGGGATAGTTTTGCTTAAGCCGAAAACTGCTTGGCTCTTCTGCTTTTTCACCGGCAGCCAGGGTCTTACTATCAGTACTATCCTCCATCAGGTTGCCACTATGGATATACTCCGCCTTTTGAATCAGGTTGCTTTCCCGGGGATTCGATAATTGAACAGAAATCCGGGTAGCTTCAGAACGACTTATTTGGTCGACCGTCTCAACTTCCTGAAATTCAATATCGGAATGGATGTCATACGGATCCTCTTCTATCACATTGGCGTTCGCCTGGGCAGGCATTGAAAATAACACGCAATATGCTATTAATAGACTGAAAATTAAACCAAGGTTAACCCGCAGACTATTTATTGTTTTCCCTGGATACGCTCCTATTGCTTCAGGGCCCTTTAACAATGTTGAAATCATTGTATTTTCGGCCTCACTTGTTTGTTTACTAATGAGCATTCCTATGAGCTAAATCTATTCACAATAATTTAAACAAACAAACGCTATTTTGTTTGCCCACTTTTTCTTTAAATAGTATAGCAGTCTTAAGAGCATTCCATAACAGTCAATACCGGTTATTTCGTTCAAACGGCGTGATGAACCTATTTTAACAGGATCATACTTTTGGTTTTGGTATAATCACCCGCTTTCAGGCGATACAGGTACATACCACTATTATGCTTTCCGGCATCCCACGTCGTCTGATAACTTCCGGCTCCCATGGTTTTATTCACCAGCTTGGTCACTTCTTGTCCCAGCGTATTATAAACGGTAATCTCCACATGAGCCTTTCCGGGTATCGAATATCGAATGGTGGTACTCGGATTAAATGGATTGGGATAGTTTTGACCAAGTTGATACTTTTCGGGGCGTTCACGCGACGAACTCAAGCTGGTGATGGTGCCTCTTTCAAAGTAAGTGGAAAGGGTATCGCTCACTCGCTGAACCGTACCGTCATCCACCACCACTCGATGATTTAACAGGATGGTTTGTCCGTTGTTTACGCCCATCGAAGAGAGCACCGAATCCAGGGTTGCATAACGCAGTTCAAGCAAATCGGTCTGTACGGTCTCATTATAAACCAATGAGTTAGACGCAAAGTCCATCTGTTCAGTCAACTCCCAGTGATAACTAAGCTGATCGCCATCAGCGTCGTATACACTATCCCACTCCACTTCGAATGTATCATCCCACTCACCGCTGATTTGAACGGTGATGCTGTCTTCCGGTCGGACAAAAGAAGGACGTTCGGGAGCATCGTTAATATTTTCAACATTAATCCGGATTCGCCCTTCTGCCGTTGCACCATCAATATCTTCTACTATGTAATAGAATTGGACTCGCCCGCTGTAGTTAGAATCGGGTTCGAAATTGATGAGCGAATCTTGCATTACCGTTGCTGTGCCGTTGGACAGTGAACGCAGCGAATCAATTCGCAGTGGTCCTCCCTCCGGATCATTATCGTTTTCAACCGGATTGAAAACGATTGAACTGTCCTCCATCATGGAATACTCGTCGTTGCTCACAACGGGCAAGGCATTATTCGGATAGGTCCAGTGCAGGGTTGTATCCTGATCCGGCACGGTAAAGGTGCGCCATTTCGCTTCTTCCCAGTCCGACAATTCAAACTTGAACTTATATTCCTGCACCTTGCCTGCCAGGGTGGTATCGTAGTGTCCCACTCCGGAATAGAGTCGATATCCGGGTTTAGTGTCATCAGAAGTTTCACGCATCACATCCACTCGGGGCTGATCAACTCGCAGTGGACCGTCTCCATTCAAATCATCACCACGGATCCCGACTATGATGGGGTTCAGGGATTCCGGCAGATATATTCTGAACTGAACAGCAATTTGTCCCTCATTGTCTTGCCAGGGCAACCACTTGTAGGGATGATCTGTTTCAGAATCCTGTTCATAATAATGAAGCGGCATCGTTTTATGTCCTACAGCCGCTTTAATCTGGTGATCGGTTCCCGTTTCCAGTCCACCGACTATGTTCTCATTCTGGGCCGAATGAAACTTAAAGTTGACCGTTTCCATCTCCGGAATTTGAAATTGCAGCTCCCAGTAATCTCCTCCTTGTTCCTGCATGGTCAATGTAGATTGAGCATCCCATGAAAGTACATTGCCGTCGGGTAACTGATCGGCTCCGTCTGATGTTCCCGCGATATTACCGCGTACTTGCAGGGTGTCGTTGGGTTGGAGCGTGTCGGACAAGGTAGCGGTATTCAAACGAAGAGTGATATTGCGGTAACCGGGTGTGTTGGCCGTAAAGTTGACGCCGGTGACGTTATTACCGTCCACTATAACGTTCTGACTGGACGGGTCGAATGTGATTCCGTCGGCTGCCGGTTCGATGGTGTAATCACCATTGTACTGGCCGTAAAAGGTAAAGTTGCCGGTCGAATCAGTGACAACGGTATCTTCACTGAACCCTGAGAGATACATCTTGACGCCGGCAGCGGGTTCACTGTTGCTTTGTATGGTAACCTCGCCGGAAATATCATATCGCTCACCGGCTCCCCGGTCGAGGATCAAAGATACTTTTTGGGATCCATTCCGGAGGCTGCCCTCATGGGTTATCTGCACTATATAACTACCTTCAGAAGGGTCAAAGACTGTAATTTTTTCTGTATTGTCGACATCATTTTCTCCACGGGTTGCAGCAGCTGAAGGATTGTCCCGATCCAATTTCCACGGGTGATGATTACCATTGGGACCAATCAGCTTCATATCAACATCATTTACCAGCATTTTGGTTGATGGATCAAGCTGCGGAGAGGGGGAGTCTCCGGCCGGATCGGTCCAGCCGACGGTGATATTCATTTCATCTTCATTTGGACTTACTTCTACCGGTACCCGGAGTGTATCTCCTTCGTTCAGCGTCAATTCCTGTATTACGGTACCTCCCAGTTTATTATCAAGCTTAATAATGTCAGCAGCCTGTCGAATATTGACCAGCCCCCAGCCAAATTTGTAATCAGGTCCCGGGTTATTACCTGCTTCATTGGTGGTCTGAATAAGCAGGGATTTCACCGTCGAAGCCCTCATAACCTGATCATCACCGTTCAGTCGCTTATAATATTCGTGCAATAGTCCGATGGCTCCCGTCACATTGGGGGCAGACATTGAAGTTCCCGACAGACGGGCATAGGTATCATCTCCATCAGCATTCGGTGAAAGCAACCCTACCCCGTTGCCTACAACATCCGGCTTGACCCGTCCGTCATCCGGCGGACCAAAACTGGTAAAACCGGAAGCCCGCACATCCGAAGGTTTTTCATATCCTCCCGGAATATCTCTTACAGCACCCACCGCGAGGATATTTTTAGCATTTCCTTTGCTTCCCATGGAATCATAACCATCCTCGCCACCGTCTGCCTGTCGGTCGACTTCAGAATATTGCCACCCTCCATTATAAACGCAATGACCGGGATTGGAATCCGAGGGGCCCGGATTTCCGCGATCATTACCGGCAGATTTAACGATCAAGTAATGGGGGTTGTCATGAGCAATTCGATCCCAGTTTTCTGCACTATTTGTATAAAATCCAAATCGATACTCTTCTACCGGGCTAATACTGGGATTACCGTGCCAGACCGGAAACTCTTCGTCGCTGCCGTCTTTACAGGAACGGCGGCCGCCCCAACCGACGACGGTACCATATGAGTGATTGGAGGCAACCAGTCCGTCTGCAGCAGCTGACCTCATTTCAGAACTGGCATTTCCCCAGTCGTGAGCCCACAGGTTGGCGTTATAGGACATTCCCTCGGCTTCATCCCGAACACCTGCCGCTATCATAATACCGGCCACGTGGGTAGCATGGCCGCTGTTTCCGCTAACTCCATCCTTCTGGTTAACTCGTCCCTCAAATTCCTGGTGCGTGGACCGTACACCCCCTCCGTCCCATTCACCCACAATTACCCCTTCGCCGGTTAAGTCATATCCCGTAACCCCACCGGGATGCACCTCGTCAACGGCAATGGTTTGCTGGGCAATCACGTTATCCGTGGCGTAGTAAATGGGGCGGTTATTCTCAAATCGCATAATTTCAAATATCCGACCCTCCGATTCAAAACGCACTTCCAGATTGTATCTTTCGGCCAGCGAATCAACACGCTGTTTTTCTTTCAAGTACTGTTCCTCTGCTTCTTGAGCTTTCTGCATCTGCTGCAGGTAATGCTGGGAAGTCTGCTGGGCTTGAAGAGGTTTAATGTTAACGATAACAATTACAAGCAAAGTAATGAGAGCGGAAAGGCGTAAATAAGTAGTCACAATGGAGGTTTTTTTACTCTTGTTTAACTAATTGAGGTATTAAATACTGAGGAAAGGTAATAAATCTCATACAAAAAAACAGACTTATCTCTGGTTGGCGAGCTTACTTAATCCGGATGCTCCAAAAAAATAAAAGGGGAAAGCATTACCAGTCCCGGTCGAAAAACTGATTTCCATATTCTCTACCCCCTGGTATTACCCTATTTTAACAAAGTCATAACACGTGAGATAGTTTTACCGCGCTGGTTCCGCAGGGTATAAATGTACAAACCGCTAGACACGTTGGCGCCCAGCTCATTGGTGCCGTCCCATGCTCTTTGATAGCGGCCGGGGTTCAACGAACGTTTTAACAGCGTTTTTATCCGCTTGCCGTCCCTGCCGTAGACGGTCAGTTCATAGGTTCCTTTCTCTTTTATAAAAAACTGGATTTGGGTTTGACTGTTAAATGGATTGGGATAGTTGGATTCCAGGCTAAAGTCCCGAATCGATGCTGCAACAGGCTCTGATTTTATATCCGTAGTGGTGGAATCGCGTGTAGCAGTTCGCACAACCTGGTTCCCGTCCATCCAATGGTTGCGGTAGTATGATTGAGGCAAAAAACGATCATTCAGTTGATTCATTTGAAGCTGCATCAAAATACTCAACTCCTTTCGAATACCCTCCCATGCGGGATTATCGGCCTGGTTATTAATTTGATAGGGATCCGCAATATTATCAAACAGGTATTCCAGGTCATTTTTCAAGCGATACGCATAAGTATATTGCTTGGTACGTATCGCCCTCCACTCATGACTGTCGCGCCACTGGAAGGCATGTCCCATAATCTGCATAAACGCAAAATCTTTTTCAGGTCCCGGCTCGTTTAACGCAATGTGACTCAGATCCTCCCCCTCCATACTCTCCGGTACGGGCAATCCCATTAAACTCAGGACCGTGGGTGCCATATCCGGTGCATTCAAGGCTGTATCCACCACACGTGGTTCGATTTTACCGGGCCAATGGATCAAAAACGGTATACGTGCAGCCTCTTCAAATATTACATTTTTTTGGATACGCCCCTGCGACCCGAACATCTCTCCGTGATCAGAGGTAAACACAACAATGGTGTTATCGGCGATACCCAGATCCTCAAGAGATTGACGCAGCCGTTTGATCTGGGCATCAACACTTGCCGTCATAGCTGCATAAACCTGGCGAAAACGCATTCGGTTGGGTTTCCAGTAGTTCATCCACCAGTCATGATCCCATGAACGGACCCAATATTCACCATGTCCATCTTCATAATTCGGCGGATCCGGAAATTCCTTTCCCCGGAAAAGATCAGCATATTCATCCGGCACGTTATTCCATCCCCAGGGCCTGTGGGGCGGACCTAGCGACAGAAAAAGAGCAAATGGATCATCATCCCCCGCCCTCCTGGTCATGTAATCTATGGCCATATCAGTTTGCTTGATCGGCTCATAGCCATCTACTTGATATCGATAATTTTGATCTTCGTAATAAAACCCGTTGTAGTAATCGTGATTGAAATTAAATCCCTTCCACTCCTGGTCAAAGCCCATACGATGTTCGCCCGGCGGAATATACTGCTGGTCATACAGGTGCCATTTTCCTATCCAACCGCGATTATAGCCGTTGGCACCAAGTACGTGTCCGATACTGTCAGGATCAGGCAGCACCCTGATTTCGTTGCGAATTTGTCCGTGACTGCTGGTATGCTTGCCGGTTAGCAGGCTGGCCCGAAATGGAGAACAAAGCGGAGTGTTGGCAATAGCGTTTCGAAAATCAATAGACTCCGACTGCAATTGATCAAGGGCCGGGGTATGAGGTGCCGGATCATCCGCATATCCCCCGAAATAACCCATTGACTGGGTCCGTAGCTGGTCGGCAAAAACGAATAATAAATTTGGTTTATCCCCGGAAGTATTGTTTCCCTTGTTGAAATATTGCTGAGCCAGTGGTCCTTGTAAAAATGTGGCCCCGCCTAACAAACCCGCTTTTTTGATAAATTTTCTACGATCCATGTTACAATCCTATGAGTTATAGTTCAGAGCTACCTCGCGGGCAAATCTCACTTCATGGGAGCAAACAGTTAGAAATCATTGGCATCAAGGTCTGAAAAAACGATTTCTGAAGTAATAAAGATACTCATATCACTACCGAGGCAGTAACGATATTAAAAAACCTCTAAATGCTAACATAAACAAAAATCAGAGAATATCAGATTTAATTTGTCCTGTCCGTGATGTGTCTGCTTAGCTAGTGGTCGGACTGGTAGAGGCCATTATTTTGAATAATTTCAATAACGGCTTCGGGCAGATATTCCGTCACATCCTCCCCTTTCTGCACCATAGAACGAATTTCAGAAGAGGAAATATCTACCGGTTCGTGGTCTACAAACTGAACATGTTTTTTAATACGATCATCGATATTGCCGGCATCAAAGCCGGGACGCCGAGCCACAATCAAGTCGCAGTAATCGAGAATTTCCCGGTAGCGATACCATTCGCTAAAATGAACCAGGCTGTCCTCACCGATACACAGAGAATACCGGTGACCCGGGTGATTACGGGTTATATATTCCAGTGTTTGAATAGTATATGTTGGTCGCGGAAGGATATTTTCAATGGTAGAAATGCTGACTGAGGAAAGACCTTCAAAAGCTTGTTCCAACATACGCTCACGGTAAATAAACGGAGCGTGAACCTTTTGCGTCTTATGCGGCGGATCCGGTGTCAGCAGCACCCACAGCTCATCAATGAAGCCAGACTGGACAAAAGCGTCGGCAATGCTTAAGTGTCCATTATGCACCGGATCGAATGTGCCGCCAAACAGACCTATCGAAGCATTCATCGATAATCAAGAATTATCAGAATTGTTGCGACTTGCACTGGAATTCGACAGCGATTGTTGTTTTTCAGTATCCAATGGGGCCAATTCTTCTTCAGCCGTATTTAAATATTTTTCGGCTTGTTCACGATGTTCGCCCTCCGGGAAAAGTTGCAGATACTGCTCATAGCTGCTTATCGCCTTTTGGTAACGTTCTACCCTTTTAGATTGCACACTTCTTCGCGCAAACTGAATATAGGCAAAAATCTGTTTAACCAAGGCCTGTTCCGCCCATTTGGTTTCCGGATAGCGTTCGGTGGTTAGCCCGTAATAGATTGCGGCTGCCTCATACTTATCAACACGCTGGTACAAGCGGGCTGACTCATACATTTTCCGGGCAAGTTTGGCTCGCATTTGATCGATGTATTCCGTCGCTTTATCCACTCGTTCAGAATCGGGGTAACGGGATATAAAGAGCTCAAACAACTCGATGGCCCTTCGAGTGTGTTTTTGGCTTAACTTATACTCGGGACTAAGTTCATAATAACACAGGGCTTGCTTGAAATCTGCATCTTGTTTTTGGTCTGACTGTGGATATAGTGTGCCAAACCTCTCATACTCCGATGCCGCAAGCAGGTACTGTTCATTCTTATAGTAAGTTTCCGCAAGCAAAAACTGCGCTTCACGTCCGATATCAGTTCCACGCCCTATACTGATGACCGTCTCAAACGCAGAAATAGCTTCTGGATATTCTTTTTTCTCATACATGTTTACGGCCTTCTTAAAAGCCTCTTCAAGGGTATCCCCCGGCCGTATAACCTTCTTGTTGGAACAGCCTGTGATCAACAGACCGACGACCAGGATAATAATCCACTTGTAATGAGTTTGAATTAAACTGTATTCAGACAAATTGTGCACTTGTACAATATTTTAATTATGAATTGTTACCGTTCACGTTTTCCCAACCGGTCTATCAAGTTCTTGAGAGCCGATTTATAGGGTCCTTCTTCAAAATAACTCAATCGGTCGAGTGCATCCTTATAATGATCTTCTATCGCATCACTGGCAGCTTTTACAACGTCATACTTTCGATAAAGTTTCATGACGTGTTGGACTTCTTCTTCGTCTACTTTATCTGCATCAAGAACACGTTCGATAAATTGTTGGTCCTCTTTGCCGGCTTTTTGACTGGCCAAGATGGACAAATAGGTTTTCTTGCCTTCCCGGATATCACCGCCAACTTTCTTGCCGAATTTATCTGGGTTGCCAATTACATCCAGTAAATCATCCTGAATTTGAAATGCGATCCCGGCCAGTCGTCCAATTTCAAATAAGCCGTTCACCTGCTGTTTGTCTCCACCAGCTGTCAGACCACCAAGATGTAGAGCAGTTCCCAGCATGAAGGCGGTCTTTCGGGTTATCATGTCCATGTATTCTTCCAGTGACACCGTTTTCCGTTCGGCAAATTCCAAATCCAGGGCCTGTCCTTCACATACGGTATCGACCGCACTTAAAAACGAATCATAAATAAGATGATAAGTTTTCTTGTCAAATTTTTCCGTATGACCATAATATTGAAGCTCTCGAAACGATTTGGAAAAAATTATGTCTCCGCTGAGTATAGCGGTCGAGGTATCCCAGCGGGTGTGCACACTGGGCTTCCCGCGTCGTGTTTCAGCTTTATCCATGATGTCATCGTGGACCAGTGTAAAATTATGAAGCAGCTCGACAGCAAGTGCTGCCGGAACGGCTTGTTCAATATCCCCTTGGCAAATGCCGCATCCTAGCAAGGTAGAATAGGGTCTGACCCTTTTACCCCCCAGTCCCATAACGTATCTAAAGGGGGCATAAATACGGTCGGGCTGATCGGGTATTGCCATCTTATCGAGACGCCGCTCGATAAGATCTACTAGTTGTTCCTGGATTGGTGGCTTGGTTTTCACGGTCATGGAATTTATTCAGGCCTAAATATAAAGCTTTACATTACATTTGAAAACGCAGATCAAGATCCAGGTTATCGTTACTTCCTTAACTTTTGCCTCCTCCGGGAATTAGGTGGAATTCCTGCAATTCGGCAGGGGAAGAACAGCCAAGCAACAAGAGTATTTTTTCAAGTTGTTCTCTCCACTTCAAATAGAGTTGTTCAAACTCCTCATATCCGCCATTGGAGATGGCTTTGATAACGGGGGTCGCCGTTGCAGTGAAATCGGCTCCCAGGCACATTGCTTTTGCGATATCAAAGGATGACCTGATTCCTCCAGAGCCAATCAGTGAAAAGGATGACCTGTTTTCAATCTGATGCAACGCTTGAATGCAGGTTACGGTAGGGATCCCCCAATTATCAAATGCATGATCGGGACTTGATTGATTTTCCCTTCGATTCTCGACTCTGGCCCAACTGGTACCACCCGCTCCAGACACGTCAATACCCGATACCCCGAGTTCGAGTAATCTTCGACCCACCTCGCCGCTAATACCTGCCCCCGTCTCCTTTACCCAGACCGGGACAGGTGCTTTCCTTACCAGGTCGGCTAATCCATCGGCAATCCCCTCAAAACAACGATCCCCTTCCGGCTGCATGAGTTCCTGCAGTGGATTGAGATGAACAATAATGATATCAGCTTCGATTGCGTCGATTAATCGTCGGACCGCATCTTCGTCCATACCGCCGATCAATTGACTGCCGCCGATATTGGAAGCGAT